>CALBSQ010000043.1 GCA_937967325.1 uncultured Chloroflexota bacterium | reverse complement strand
CGCTGCCGATGCCGTGGAGCTCGTCGACGACACCGTGGAGGTCGTCGTCTGTGTGCTGGAGGCCGAAGCCGTGGGCGATTGGTCGTCGTGGCGTACGATGCCGAAGGGGTTGTGCTTCGGGTGTACGCTGTCCTCACCGAGGAAGATGTTGCTGGGATCGATGCGACTGCCGTCGCGGTCCAGCCGGAAATGCACCCACGTGCCTTTGCCGCCTGACACCTCGAAGTTGAATCCGTCAATGCCCTGGAAGGTGACGAAGGAGAACTTTATGACCTTTCCGCCGTCCTGAACATCGACGTGGTCGTCCGCCTCATCGCGAACCTTAACAACGTTGATGAAGGCGCCGTTGGTGCGGAGCGTGCCCGAATAGCGGAACTTACCCGCTGAGTCGGTGGTGCGCAGGCGCAGCCCGCCCGCATCGTGCCACAGGTAGTAGCCGTCGGTTCCGCCCGCCTGAAACGACAAGGGCTGTCCTTGAGTGCGTTTACCCCAACCACCAGTGTCCTGATCGTTGGCGCCGGCAGCCAGGGCGGCGCCGCCAAGCAGGAAGAGGCTGGCGGCCGCCGCCACGAAGATAGCGGCGAGACCTCGAAACAACGCGCGCGACATGAGTGATTGCCTCCTATTGAGTAGTGACGTTCGGACGAATGGGAGGCTAATACCAATCCTGTCCGATCGTGCCGCAATTCCGCACGATATTCTCTCTGGGGAGTCCGACCATTTACGACACGATCCAGACGGTTTGGTATAACTGAGCCGAGCCGGGCGCTTCGTGGGGCCCATCACTCCTGCTTACGGACTTCGGCCCTTGTCAGTCTCTCCGCAAATGGAGTCGCCTATGTCACGCTCGATGTACGGGTTGCGCCGAACCGTGTGCTGTTGGAGCGGGCGTGGGAGTCGCACGCTGCAGCGGCGCCGTTCGAGACTGCACCCGCCGAGCGGGCGCGGCTCCGTTGGGCGGGAGATTCTCGCGGTGCCGGAGCGTCGTCGGCGCCATAGTCACGTGGGGTGTCGGACGACGTGGCGTCCGCCGGATCGGCGTGGCCGGTTGCGTGTTCAGCTCGTACTGCACGGCGCGTAGTTGCTGCTGAAGCGCCACGGTCGACGCCGCGAGAGCGGCGTTGGCGCTCAACCGCTGTCGCTGCAAGGCGACCTCCTCTTGCACCATCACCGGTCGCAGTTGGGCAAGTAACTCCTCGTGGCGCGGACCAGTAGTCTGGCCTAGCGCCTGGACCGCTCGCGCGGTGGCCGCGACCATGGCGTTCGACAGCGCGCCGAGCACGCGAGGTCCCTTGTGCACCGCTTCGGCGCGTCGCAACTGATCCAGACGAAAGGTAGCCAGGTGTATTTGATTCTCGGCGCGCTGGGCAGGTGTGCGGGCGAGCTGCTGAACGACGTGCTCGCGGACTTGCTGGAGACCGTAGAGGGGGCTATCGGGCAGCGCCTGCGCCGAGGCTTGCACAAGGCCGGCGCCGGAACCTAGCAGGGCCGCTGTCAGCGCGGCAGGTATCGCCAGGCGTCGCAGCCAGCGCATCGGCCCAATCGACGCTGCCCCCGATCGGCGTGCTGTCTCGCTGCTGCGTGCCGCCGTGACGCGATCTTGAAATCGCCGTCGCGCGGCCGCGGCGAAGGTGGCGTCAGGCTCTTGACGCAGCCGTTGAACCTGTTCGATGAGTGGGAGGAGCAAACTAAGCTCTTCGGCGTGCCCGGGGTACGCCGCACAACACTGCTCGACGGAGTCGCCGAGCAGCAAGCGCCGGCGACACGCCTCCAGCGCATCCGCAAGGGAGTCGGTCATCCTGACTTCACCTTCGCTGCGCCGATGATGCGGCGGAGCTGCGCCAGTGCTCGATGCTGGAGCTGGTTGACCGCGTTCGGCGTCTTGCCGAGCACGGCGCCAGTGCGCACGTTGTCGTACTCCAGGACGAACTTCATGATGATGACCTCTTGCTGTTCCGGAGTGAGCTCGCTCACCGCCGCTCGGAGAGCCAGATTGGTGTCGCGTTCAAGGGCTGCCTCCTCAGGGGTCGGGTCGGCGGCGGCTATGTCCATTGCCGGGTCAAGCGGCTCGATCGGCCGGCGATACTGGCGTCGGAGACGGTCGGCAAGCTTGTGCCGCGCAATTTGGTAGAGCCAGGCGAGGAATCCCGCCTCATCCGATGCGCGTAGGCTGGCGGCCGATTGCAGGGCGCCGACAAACACCTCTTCGACGAGATCCTCCGCCTCCTGGCGGTTGGATACCTTGGCGGCGACGTAGCGGAAGAGTTGGGGGAATGCCCTCTGGTAGAGGCAATCCCACGCCGCGGCATCGAATCGCCGCGCGCCGTCGATCCACTGCGCGACATCGTTCTGCGTCACGGGCGTCCCGGAAGCGGCGAGCAGCAGCGCACCTGTCTCAACTTCAGCGCTCACATGATATACGTCGTCGCAGGGAACGCGGATGTACGGGTCCAGCGGCAACC
>CALBSQ010000042.1 GCA_937967325.1 uncultured Chloroflexota bacterium | reverse complement strand
CAGGGGGGCAGGGGGGATTTGGCGCGGGAGGGTCGACCTCCCCTCTGGAACCCACGAATCCGTTGTACCGCCGGTACTACCGATCCGAGGTCTCCTCTGCTCCTCTGCTCCTCTGCCCCCCTGCCCCCTCGTCATGATCGCTGCGCTTCGTGGCCTGGTGCGCCGTGTCGGACTGGACTACGCCATCATTGGCGCCGGGCCGATGGACGTTCGGGTCTCCATGCCGTTGACCGCTGTGCGGGCGCTGCCTGCCGAGGGGTCCTCGGTCCACATCTTCACGCATCTGTACGTGCGAGAGGACGTGCTGGCGCTCTACGGTTTCCTGTCGGAGGACGACCTGGCGCTGTTCGAGCTGCTGCTCACGGTGCAGAACGTTGGTCCGCGTCTGGCGCTGGGGCTGCTTTCGGCCATACCAGCCGCCGATTTACGCCACCTACTGGCAACGGGAGACGAAGTTGCGCTGACACGCGCACCCGGCGTGGGCAGGCGCACGGCGGCGCGGCTGGTGCTGGAGCTGAGGGAGCGGGTCGGCCAGATCGAGATGGGCACGACCACCGGGGGAGCCGTCGAGGCGGAGCTCGTCGAGGCGCTGATTGGCTGGGGATATCGACGGCCCGAAGCCGAGCGCGTGCTGCGCCTGCCGGAGATTGCCGCCGTAGTCGACCCCGGCACACGCCTCGCGGCCGCCGCCGCGCGCCTGCTGAAACGCGACTAAGGGAAGGAAAGCTGTGCAACTGAAGCGAACGATCACGTGCGGCGCCCTCGGCCTGGCCGAGAGCGGCAGCACCGCCGTGCTAAACGGCTGGGTCCACCGCCGGCGCGACCACGGCGGCCTCATCTTCATCGACCTGCGCGATCGTGACGGCATGACCCAGGTCGTGTTCAACCCCGCCGATTCTGCGCAGGCGCATGCGGTCGCTTCCGAGGTCCGGCCGGAAACGGTGCTGGCCGTGCAGGGGACGGTACGCGAGCGGCCGGAAGGCACGCGCAACCCCAATCTCGCCACCGGAGACATCGAGCTGGCGGCTGCCACCGCCGAGATCCTCAATCCGGCCCAAACGCCGCCGTTCCTGATCACAGACGAGATCGAGCCAGAAGAAGCAGTGCGGCTCAAGTACCGCTACCTCGACCTGCGCCGCCCGCGCATGCAGCGCAACATCCTCCTGCGCCACAAGATGAACAAGCGCATTCGCGACTATCTCGACGCCGAGGGTTTCCTGGAGATCGAGACGCCGATGCTCATCAAGAGCACTCCAGAAGGCGCGCGCGATTATCTGGTCCCCAGCCGGCTGCACGCGGGGCACTTCTATGCCTTGCCGCAGTCGCCGCAGCAGCTCAAGCAGCTCCTGATGGTGGCCGGCCTAGACAAGTATTTTCAGATCGCTCGCTGCTTCCGGGATGAGGATTTACGCGCTGATCGCCAGCCGGAATTCACCCAGCTCGACCTGGAGATGTCGTTTGTTGAGGCCGAGGACGTGATGCGTCTGATCGAGGGGATGCTGATCACCCTTGTTGGCGAGCTGACCGACCTCCGGTTGCAGCAGACGCCCTTTCCCCGCCTCACCTACGCGGAGAGCATGGCGCGCTACGGCAACGACCGTCCGGACATGCGCTTTCCGATGTTGCTGATGGACCTCACCGACGTCGTGGCGAGCACCAGCTTCGCCGTCTTCCGCGACGCGGCGGCGGCCGGCGGACAGATCAAGACGATCGTCTTGCCCGGCTGCGCCGGCTATTCGCGTCGCGAGCTCGACGAGCTCACCTCACGGGCCCGCGCCTACGGCGCCAAGGGTTTGCTGACCATGGCCTTCACCGGCGAAGGAATCCGGTCGCCCGCCGCCAGGTTCCTCACCGAGGGTGAGATCGCGACAATTACGGCTCGATCGGGCGCTCAGGCTGGGGACCTGGCGCTGATCGTCGCCGACAGCGCGGAGATCGTCGCGCGCGTGCTCGGCCGGCTCCGTACCGACCTGGGCGAGCGCCTGGGTCTGGCAGATCCGAACGCGGTAGCCGGCTGTTGGGTCACCGACTTTCCAATGTTCGAGTGGAATGCCGACGAGGGACGCTACCAGGCCACCCACAACCCGTTTTCTTCGCCACGCGACGCCGATCTTCCTCTGCTCGCCAGCGAACCCACGCGGGCGCTGGCCAAGCAGTATGACGTCATCTGGAACGGCAATGAGGTTGGTGGTGGGAGCATTCGCATCAACCGTCGGAGCGTGCAGGAAATGGTCTTCCGTACCATTGGCCTCACCGACCAGCAAATGGCAGAGCAATTTGGCCATATGCTGGAGGCCTTCGACTTCGGCGCTCCGCCCCACGGCGGGATCGCGCTCGGATTAGACCGTATCGCGATGCTCCTGGCGAAAGAAGGCAGCATCCGGGAGGTCATCGCCTTCCCGAAGAACCAGAGCGCCGTCGATCCGATGACCAACGCGCCATCTCCGGTTGACGGGCGTCAACTCGCGGAATTGCACCTGTCGGTGATCGCGAATGGCTCGTAGCCTGTCATAGAAGATACGCGGTGATGGGAAGGGCAGGGCAAGCCCTGCCCACCTGGGCGAGGCTTGCCTCGCCCCTACAAGCTGGCCCTTGTGGTTTGGCAGGCCGCTGGTGGGGCCACCAGACGTGTCGGGCGGCCCCGATTAGCTATTTGCGGCCGCCCTGCTCGCCGCCCTTCTTGCCGATGCGCGAGTAGAACTCGGGGCCGTGGCGCTCCATCGTCGCCTCGCCGCCCTTCCGCCCGATCTCGGCGTAGAATTCGGTGCCGCGCTCCTGCTTGACCGCTTCGCCGCCCTTCTTGCCGATTTCCGAGTAGAACTTCGGCCCGTACTTCAGCTTCACCGCCTGGCCACCGTGCCGTGCCTGCGGCGTCCCGGGCTGCGGGCCTCGCTTCTCGTCTGCCATGCTACGTTGCCCTTTCTCGGTCGTTCACCGGGAGCACTGTTGCTCACCCGGCTCAGTCCCGCCTCGACTCATGCTGAGCCGCGGAACCTCACACACCCCGATCCTTTCGGCGCGCTGCTTGCTGATAAGCCCCGCAAGAGCTGTGCCAACAAGCGACGTTCTCCGATCGTACCACCTTCTGCCCGCCCTACTGTCCAGGACAGCCTCCGATGTTACGATCAGACCGGTGTCACGCAGCCCCGACGCGGCCGGGACAACGTGCATCATGGAGTAGACGTACGGGACGGGAAAAGGTCACGCACTTGTCCCAATTTCGCTGCCCGTTTCATCCTTGGCAGGGCCGGCGCGGCGACCCAACCGCATGATCACGCGGCGCTGTCTCCCGCGACACCGCGTAGCGTCACACCACGGCCCCGCTGCTGTGTCCGGGAAGTCAATGGAGGAGAACGTCGTGCTTTCAATCCCCGCTGTGCAGCTTCCGCGGCCGGCGACGCCGGACCGGCTCTTACTCGGCCCCGGTCCAGCCAATGTGCATCCGCGGGTGCTGCAGGCGGCCGCATCGCCGTTGCTGGGGCATCTGGACCCAGCCTTTCTGGCCGTGATGGACGATGTACAGCAGGGTCTGCGCTACGTCTTTCAGACCGCGAATCAGACGACGTTGGCCGATCCTGGCACGGGCAGCGCTGGGATGGAGGCGGCGCTCGATGCGCTCGGAGGCGAGATCCCCTAGCGCCGGCGCCGCAACTGCCACAAATGGCCCCGCATGGTCCGCCAGGCGTCGTGGGCGCGGGTCCGTTCGATCTGCCCAAGCGGCGTTGCCGCGTATTGCGCCACCACATACAACGCCACGATCTGGCGGACGGCTTGGGCTACCGGCTCCGCGGTCAACTCGTAGCGCTGAGCCAGGCGATGGCCGAATTCCAGCGCCGTCTCTTCCGGCTGTTTGGCCAGGCCAAACCGTTTGCTCCAGCGGACCATTCGGCCATATAGGACACGGACGAGATCCGGCGGCGAGAGCTCGGCCTCCCACTGCCGCCGGATCAGGAACGCGACCAAGGCGATCAGCAGGGCGGCGACGATGCCGATGAGGATGCGTCCGTCGATCGGCAGGCGAATCCGCTGCTTGGGATGGGCCACCTGGGGTACCGCCGGCAGGACCGGGGCCACGTCCGTGCTCGCCGCTTCGGGGCGCACCAGCTCGGGGTTGATCGGCGTCGGCTCGAAGTCCAGCCAGCCGGCGTTGGGGAAATAGACCTGCACCCAGGTGTGGGCGTCGTTGTCCGTTGCGACGTAGGCGTTGCGCGTGCGGTCATAGGTGGTCGTCGCATAGCCGGTGACGATTCGTGCCGGCACGCCGACTTCGCGGAGCATCACCACCATGGCGGAGGCGTAGTACTCGCAGTAGCCACGTTTGAGGTCGAACAGGAAGTAGTCAACCGCGTCGCGGTTGGGCGGCGGCGGGGAGATGTCGGTGGTATAGGGTATTTTTCGCAGCTCGCCTTCGATAGCCATCGCCTTGTCGTAGGGATTGCCGGCTTGCGCCGACCACTGTTCGGCGAGTTGGGCAACCCGGCCCGGTACGTTGGGCTTGGCCATATACGGCGACACCCAGGCGGGATAGTTGGAGCCGGCCGACCGCAGGTCGGGCGCGGTGGCGCTGGGGACGACACTCACGACCGTGTACTTCGTGGTACCGGCCTTCAGATCGATCTGGTTCGGATACCCGCCGGTTTCGTGCAAGGTGTATGGCTGGTCGATCAGCACCGGCTCGTTGTAGGCATAGGCCAGATTATTCGAGGCCGACACCTTCTCGATCTGCTGGACGATCTTGTCGCCTTGGGGCGGTGTGCCGACGATAGGTTGGTTCGGAGTGTGCGACAGCACGTTCTCGGAGCCCTTGCCGACGCCCAGGTATTGCGGATCGCCGTTTGCCCCGATGGGCACGCCCGTGCGGGAGAGCCCCCGGGTCTTCCCCAGCTCCCAGCCCTTGCCGTTGTAATCTTGAAAGGCCGAGCCGGCCAGGTAGTGCTCCGGCTCAACGTACCCGGTCGCCTCGAGCTCGTGCTCGGTGGCGCTTGGTGGTGGTGGCTCATCCGTCTTGGCGTACAGCACGGTCTGCGCGTTGCCGAAGGACAGCGGACCGCCCAAATACAGGTCGTTCCCGCCATTGCCGCCCACACGGTGCCGGACTCCTGTAAAGGCCTCGCCGACGTTGGCCTCCAGCTGACTCCAGGGATCGTTGAACACGCCCCAGAAATGGACGGCCAGCGTATTCTGGGGAGCGACCGGAAGCAGGAGGGCAATGCCGCCGACCAGCAAGGTGAAGATTAGACCAGTCGCCAGGAGCTCGGGACCCACGGTGGTCGGGTAGTCCAGATTGCGGCGGTTCCAGGTTCGTTCCAACGAGATGACGTGAATGCGCAGGATCATCAGCAGCGCGGTCAGAAGAAAGAGGTAGACGTACGGGGCGCCCTGGCCGCCCAGGACAACAAAGCTGACCAGCACGACACCGGGCGGCAGGAGCGCGACGAGGGCCGGCGTCTGGGAGTAGAGCGCCCATGCGAAGTAGAGCACCACGGTCCAGGAAATCACGGCCAGCAGGAACAGGAAGATCCGATTGTCGACCGTCGCCTCGCCGATGCCGCCGAGACGCCACCAGGTGACCAGTTCGCCGGCGAACTTCGCGGCCGACTGCGCGCCCACGTCCCACATGCGGGCGAGCGGATTCTGCCCCGACGATACGCTGGCCCCACGCGTGACGATCCAGCGGCCCACCTCGCCGGCATCCGTCGCCAGGCGTCCCCACGAGGGGACCACTTGCCCCACAGATACGAAGATGCCGAGCAGCCCGGCGATCAACCCGACGACGAAGCCACGCACGTCGTGGGGACGGAGCACGGCCAGTACCACGCCGACGACTACGGCGAGCAGCGTGATCGGCCAGAGGATACTGACGTTGTCGAGCCAGTTAATGTCGGCTATGGCGAACGGGATGTAGAGCGCGATGGCGAAGACCATAAGGAGCACCAGCCAGCCATGCGTCGCGCCGCCGACCTGCAACACGTGCAGGGGTGGCGGCAGCGTTCGCGGGCCGCGTGGAGCCGGTGCGCGCTGCGCTACCGATGACACGGATGTGGTGGTGCTCATTGGAGGCTCATTCTCCGCCCCTTACAAGGGAAGCATCGGAGAACCGGTCCTCGCCGCCGGCACCCGATCGCGCCAAGTGTGTTAGCAGTATAGCACCCGGCACGTACAACACCGAGCAGGTGACGGTTCCGGGCATGGCGCGGTAATCCTGTCGTAACACGAGTGTTGATCGGAGTCTCGTCGCCGGTCGGTGGGGTAGGGGCGCTGCTTAGCGAAGCGTCTGCGCCCCGGGCAGTGCCGACCACGCCGGGAAGATCAGGGCGCAGACGCTTCGCTAAGCAGCGCCCCTACACCGTTGGCGTGGTGGAATGCTATCGTGCGACGCCAGTGACTCACTGGCGAGGCGGACGCAGCTGTTTGCCGAAGCTGGTCAGGCGCTCGTCCTGGTAGCCTAACCGCTCGTAAAATCCGGTGGCGACGAGGTTGTGGTTGCGAACCTGCAGGTTTAATTTGCTGACGCCCAGGCGGAGCATTCGCCGCTCCAGCTCCTGCATGAGGGCGCGTCCGATGCCGTCGCGCTGCCAGGATGGTTGCACGGCCAGATGATAGACCCAGCCGCGGCGGCCATCGTAGGCTCCCATCACGGCGCCGATTATCTCGTCGCCGTCTGTGGCGACCAGGAATAGCGAGCGGTCGCGCTTGCGCTTCTCCGCGATCTCGGCCCGCAGGTTCAGCCAGGGCCGGTTGATGCCCGCTCGCTCCCACAGCGCCAGCACCGCCTCCTGGTCGGCATCGCGGTAGGTCCGTATGCGTGCTTGCACAGCTCCCTGTCTCGTCCTCCCCTATTCCGAATGGGCGACACGCTCAGCGAGCGCCCTGACTACCTCGCCCGCTAGCTCTCGAGCGGAGTGGGCGGGATCGGGCGCGGCGCACACGGCTGATAGGACGGCGACACCGTCCGCGCCGGCTCGAACCGCTTCCGCCGCGCTGCTGGCGGTGATGCCGCCGATGGCGCAGAGCGGCAGATCGCTGGCCCCGCGCACGGCGCGGAGTCGCCCTGGCCCCACGACTGGGCCGGCGTCACCTTTGCTGCTGGTGGCGAAGATCGGACCAACGGAGAGGTAGCTCGCGCCGAGCCGAGCGGCGCCCACCGCTTCCTCCGGCGTTGCCACCGAGACGCCGACGATGGCGCGCGGTCCCAGCAACGCCCGTGCGATGTCCGGCGGCATATCGTCCACACCCGGATGGCCGACGTGGACCCCGTCCGCTTGCACCGCCTGGGCGACATCAAGGCGGTCGTTGATAACCAGCGGAACGCCAAGCTCGCGCGACACGATGCGCAATCGCGTGCCGAGGAGCACCTGCTCGTAGGTGCTGCACCCCTCGGCGCGCAGTTGCAGCAGCGTCGCTCCCCCCTCGACCGCTTGCCGGGCGACCTGGTCGAGTGGCCGTCCGGCGCAATGACTGGGATCCAGAATCACGTAAACGCGCAGCAAGTCGCGGTTCATGCGTTTCGCTCCCGCCCTGATACGGTAGGGTTCCGCTGCTGCCACCCGTGATCGACCGGGCCGTGGCCGCTGCCCAGGTTCGGAGCATGCTTGATGGCCCCAGTCAGGTATCGCTTTGCGGCGCCCACGGCGTCCGGGATCGAGTTCCCCATCGCCAGATAGCCAGCGATAGCTGCGCTGAAGGTGCAGCCGGTGCCGTGAGTGTGGCGCGTGACGATGCGCGCCGCCGGGAAATGGGTGACCGTACCGCCGGTGTACAACACGTCCACAGGATCACCGGCGCTGTGCCCGCCCTTCACAACAACCGCGATGGGTCCCAACGCCGCGATGTCGTGCGCGGCCGCTTCCAGCTCGGCCAGCGTCCGCACCGGCCGGCCGAGCAGCGCCTCCGCTTCCGGCAGGTTGGGCGTGAGCACGGTGGCCAACGGCAAGAGCAGGCGAACCAGCGTTCGCACCGCCTCAGGCCGGAGGAGCTGGTCGCCGCTCTTCGCCACCATTACTGGGTCGATCACGACGCGGTCCAGTCGGTATTCGGCGAGCTTCTCCGCGACGACCTCGACGATGGACGGACTCGACAGCATGCCGATCTTGACCGCGGCCGGCCGAAGATCGGTCACCACCGCGTCGATCTGCGCGGCTACAACATCGCGCGGAACGACGTGGACAGCGGTGACACCCAGGGTGTTTTGCGCCGTCACGGCGGTGATGGCGCTCGTGCCGAACAGGCCCAGGGCGGCAAAGGTCTTCAGGTCGGCCTGGATCCCGGCGCCGCCGCCGGAGTCCGAGCCGGCGATGGTGAGCACACACTGCATGGACAGCACTCCGCGTACGCACCTCTACGCTATACACTACCCGAAGGAGAGAACGACGTGGAGCCGATTCGCCTGTGCGCGGTGACCTCGTGCCTGGCCGAGCGCGGCGCGGAGGAAGCCGTGCGCGTGATTGCCGGACTCGGCTACGCCGCTGTCGAGTTCCTCGTCACGTCCACCTTGATGCCTCAGGACGCGAGCGCACAGCGCCGCCGCGACTTGCGCGCACTCTGCACGGATCTCGGCATCGTCGTAGCCGGGACCAACGGTGTGCTGCCGGCCACGGGTCATCGCATCCTGGTGGACGATTTGCACGAACGCCGGCGCGGCATTGACCAGCTCAAGCAAGTGATCGATCTGTGCGCTGATGTCGGCGGTAAGGTCGTCACCGTTGGCTCGGTCGGCGCTCGTAACATTCCGGACGGTATGGCGCGTGACATGTGGCAGCCGCGCGCGATAGTGGCATTCCGCGAGTGGGGGGACTACGCCGACACCCGCGGCATTCGAGTGACGCTAGAAGTGGTCAACCGCTACGAAGCGAACTGGGGGCGCACCATCGCCGAGGGCCTGGAGTTCCTGGAGGCTGCCGCCCATCCCAACCTCGGCTTGACCCCGGACACCTTCCACATGAACATCGAGGAGGGCCCCTTCGACGCCGCCATTCGCCGCGGCGGGCGTCACATCCTGCACATGCACGCCGCGGACAGCAACCGGCAGGCGCCGGGGACAGGCAACCTGTATTTTCGTCCGGTCCTCCGGGCGCTCGGCGAGATTGGCTATCAGGGCTACCTGTCGCTGGAGCTGTTCAACACTTGGATGGGCGTGCCCTTGCAGCACGGGCCAGAAGAGGCGCTGCGCCTGGGACGCGATTCGTTGACGCGGATGCTCTCGCCGGCAAACGGGTAGGTTTGGGATGGACGGAACCTCTCGCCAAATCCTCCGCCGCGAAGGACTCTGTTGGCAATAGGGGAGGCCGGACGGGTGCGGCAGCCAGGGCGTATAGCCACACGCCCCTACCAAGGGTGCCGACATCTGTAGTGGCGTATGGCTATACGCCCTGGCATGCCATTTGGACCGTGCCCACCAATGATCATTGGTCCTCTGCGTTGGGGGTGAGGTCAGGACGTGCGCAGGCGCCAGAGGTGCTGTAGGAACAGCTTGCCGACGCGGACGTCCGCCTTGCTGGTTCCCGCCGCGCGGCGGCGAAAGCGATAGGGAACCTCCACCAAGCGGTTTCGCCGGCAGCGGACCAGCAGCTCCAGGGAAATCTTGAACCCGATGGGCCGCAGTCCGACACCCTCGGTGATCGAGCGTCGGACCAGCAGGAAGCCGGACAGCGGGTCGCGGACCTGCCAGAGCCGGATGGGGAAGGCGAGCTTGCTGGCCCATTTGCAGCTCAGCGAGAAGAAAGTCCGCAACGGACCGGCGAGGCCCTCGCTGCTGCCACCAGCCATGTAGCGACAGGCCATGACGACGTCAGCGCCGGAGCAGCGAGCGGCGGCCAGCAACTCGGCGATCTTGTCGGGGGGATGCTGCATGTCCGCGTCGATGACGCAGACGAACTCGGCCCTCGACTGGCGCAGGCCATCCACCACAGCGCCGGCCAGGCCGCCCCAGCGGGCGGGCCCCCTGGGGCGGTGCAGGTAGCGCACGTGCAGCTCCGGCTGACCCGTCAGTCGGTCGAGCACGCTCACCGTGCCGTCGTCGCTGTCGTCGACGAAAAGCAACTCGTAGCGCTCGTTGCCCAGGGCCTCACGCACCGCCAGAGCCAGCGGGCCAACGCTGTCTTCTTCGTTACGACTTGGCGCCACCACCGTAAGGTTCACCGCCCGCTCAGTGCCGTCCGACGTACCTGACCGTGGGGGCGAAGTCGCGTTGACTCTTCCAGCGCCTCCGTCCTCCAAGCGACGCCCGCGTCTTCGCAACGGCATTGGTCGGTCCCCGCGTCCTTACACTGCTCTGTAGGCCGTTGCCCAATCGCGCCTCTTCCTCCCAACTGGGTTCCCGCTCTCCGGCGCGGAGAGGGGCCAGGGGGTGAGGTTCCTGTAGCAGTGTAGCGCGCAGGAGAGAACAATAGGAGCAGCGGGCAGGCGGTGGCGCCGGCCCGCTGCTCAGCCGCCGCCTTTGACGCTGCCGGCGGTTAGTCCAGCGATCATGTAGCGCTGGCCGAAGACGTACATGATCACGACCGGGATGGTCATCATGATCGATGCAGCCATCATGTTGCCGTACGGGTAGATGTCGCCCAGGATCATCTGCGCCAGGCCGACGGGCAAGGTCTTACTGGTGTCGCTGAAGATCAGGGCAAAGGCGAATAGGAACTCGTTCCAGGACGCCGTGATGGCGAAAAGCGCGGTGGCGAGCAGCGCCGGCTTCACCAGCGGCAGGACCACGCGGTAAAAGGCGCCAAACCGGCTGCAGCCATCGATCTGTGCCGCCTCTTCCATCTCTTCTGGGATGGAACGGTAGTAGCCCATCAGCAGCCACGTACAAAACGGCAGGATGAAGAACGGGTAGGTCACCATCAGCGCCTTGATGGAATTATTCAGGTGGAGCTCGGTCAGGATCTTGTACATCGGGATCAGCAGCATGATCCCAGGGATGAGATAGGTGATCAGGACGATGACCGAGAGGGACCGTGCGCCGCGCCAGCGCAAGCGGACCAGCGCGTAGCCGCCAAGCGCCGCCGCCACGACCGACACCGCGGTCGCGACGATCGCCACCTGCACCGTGTTGCGCAGCCAGATAGGGAAGTCGGTTTGCTGCCACATGAACGTAAAGTGGTCGATGGTCCATGGTTGCGGCCACAGGATATTGATACCTCCCTCGATCTGGTTCTCTGACTTGAAGGCTGTGATGATCATCCAGTAGAACGGGAAGAGCTCGAAGACCAGCACCGCTGCTAGGACGACGCTGCCAGCGGTCAAGAGCGCGCGACCAGCGGCACGCCGCCCAAGCAGGCCAGTGCCGTCAGGACGGCCAAGCACACGGCCGAGACCGGCGGCAACGGCCAGAATCCCGGTCTCCGCGGCGTCGATGATGGCCATGACGGCGCGGCCAAGGCCACGGAACAGGAGCCTGAATGGTAGGCCGATGGCGCGGAATAGTCCGGGAACGTTGCCAACTTCCTCATAGCGTCCTCCAGACATCATATAGCGACCCAGGAAGATGACGGCGATGGCGATGAATGGGGCCATTGAAAGGGCGATGGTGGTCCCCTGACTGTACAAGAAGCCGCTGATGGCGCGGTAAGCGAAGATGGAATATACCTGTGTCGCGGTGCCCGGGCCGCCTGATGTGAGCAAGTACACCAGTCCGAAGTTGTTAAAAGTCCAGATAGACGACAGCAAGCAGCAAACAATCGTGACGTAGCGCAAACCGGGCAAGGTGATGTGGAGGAACCGCCGAAAGGCATTGGCGCCATCAATGGCAGCCGCGTCGTACTGCTCGTGGTCCAACGCCTTGATGCCGGAGAGCAGGACAATAACAAAGAAGGGGATGCCACCCCAGACGTCGACCACGATGATCGACGGCAAGGCGAGGTGCGGATCGCCGAGCCAGGGAACACCCTGGCTGATGATGTGCAGACGCTGCAGGACCAGATTCAGGCCGCCGAACTGCGGAGCGTACAACGTCCGCCACGCCAGGGCCTTGACCACCTCTGGGATGATCCAGGGAATGAGGACAAGTCCCGTGAGGACATTGCGGAATCGAATGTTGGATGTCAGGACCAGCGCCGCGACGAGCCCCACCCAGTACTTGAAGAACACCGACCAGAAGGTGAATAGGACGGTGACTTTAATAGATGCGGGGTAATCTGGGTTGTGGATGAGGTTGGCAATATTCTGCAGACCGACGAATGGGCCGGTTTGGAAGCCAACGGTGCGCGTAAAGACGAGCGACACGGCTTTGACGACCGGCCAGCCGATGATGGCGAACATGAGGATCAACAGCGGCAGGATGAAGGGCCAGGCCGTCTTCCAATCCTTGCCGAACGCCCGCTCGCTCCAGCGCTCCCGCGCAAGCGGCGTGGCCTTGGCGGTGATGGCGCGCGGTGGTTGTGCTGCCGTCTGAATACTCATTCGGTAATCCTCCTTGCGCGGGATGTAGCTGGGAGGTGGAGTTCACCTCCCAGCACCGTCGGTGACCCGGTTGTTGCCGACAGCCTCAGGCCGCCTGGCACGACGGTGGGTCACTGACCCTTCATGCCGTACTGCTGGTAGATCTGAATTGCTTCTTGTGCCGCCTGCTTTACCGAGTCGGCCGGCTTCATGCCGTTGATCACGCGCGCCGTCATCTTCGTGTAGACGTTCCCGTTATTGACGGCCGCGGACGCCGCGGTATTCGGCCCGGGGTACGAGATCCCATTGTACGGTGGAGTAGAGAACGCGACCGGCTGGAAGGCCTTGCTGTTCTGGTTGTTGGTGATGATCGGGTCGTCCCAGCCAAATTTGTAGCCTGGGAGGACATAGCCGGGCGTGTAGGCCCACAGGGCCTTCTGAGCGACCGGATCCATCATGTAGCGGATGAAATCCTTGGAGGCGTCGAGATTCTTTGTTCCCTTGAAGGCCCAGAACCGATTGCCGCCTCCACCCTGCAGGCGAGTGCCATCGGGGCCGGCGGCTTGCTGGAGCAAGAAGGTATCCTTCGCCAGATCCTGTCCCTGCTGGACCGACTGGGCGTAGAGCGTGCCGGCGTTGGAGGTGTAGCCGATCTGGCCGGCAAGCCAGGCCTCGTTGTTGGACGTGTCGGTCCAGCTATTGACGCCGGGCGGCAGCATGTTCTTCCATTTCGGATCGGTGTAGATGGACGTCAGCCAGGTCAGGGCCTTGACGGTTTCCGGCGAGTCCAGCTTGACGAGCTGACCGGTTTGGTCTGTCAGGCGGCTTCCAAACATCATGAAGGTGCTTTGGACGAGGCTCTCCCCATCGCCGGAGGTATTGATGGTCATGCCCCAGCCGTAGCGCTTCTTGCTTGGGTCGGAGATCTTGAGCAAGGTGTCCGGGAGGCCCTCCAGCGTAGCTGTCCCCTTGATCATGTCAACACCGGCGGCGTCGAACCAGGACTTGCGTCCCCAGTACCCCCCCGATCGCGTAAACCAGGGGACACCCCACCACTGGCCGTCGATGAGGGTGTCGTTCTGCATCCCTGGGATCGGGTCGCCCAACTTGGCAACCATTTCCTTGGCAACGTCGTCGAGCGGCTCCAGCAGGCCGAGGAACTTCATCTGGTAGCCGGAGAGATCCTTGCCGAGCACGTCCGGCGGCGTGCCGGCGTTGACCGCTGCGCCGATCTTTTGGAAGAGGTCGCCGCCGGCGCTGAATCCGGCGACGTAGGAAACGTCTAGTTGCCAACCTTGGAACGCGGCGAAGTCCTGGATGGCCTTGCGCACGTAGGCGTTCATGGCGGGCTGGAAATCTTGGTCCTGCAATACCGTCCACTTGCCGCTGACCTTGGCGGAGGACTTGGCCGGCGTCGGCAAGGCCGCTGTGACGGGCACGAACGTGGGTGTGGGCGCTGGCGCAGAGCTGGCGGCGCTCGACGTGGCGGCGCTGGCCGTGCTGCTTGAGGCAACGCTACTTGACGCCACACTGCCCGATGCCGCGCTGCTCGGCGCGGCGCTGCTGGCGGCAGACGGGGCCGCGCTGGTCGTGGCTGCCGCCGCCGAGCTGCTCGGGGCAGCGGAGCTCGAGGCGGCGCTGGCGGCCGACGGAGCGCTGCTCGCGGCCGTCTGTGCCGACGATGTGGAGCCTGTGGATGCTTGTCCGCCGCAGGCGGCAAGGAGCGGTACAGCGGCCGCGAGCACGCTGGCACGGAGAACTTCCCGTCGGGAGAGGCAACTACCGGAAATCACGATACCTCCTTTATGTCGCTCTGACTTCTACGAGAGTAGGTACGCCCAGTCCTGGTCCGGCGTCCCCGCAATAATGTCCGACAAAGTGCAGACTAGATCCCTGTCCAGGCTGTACGGACGATGACATGTGTGGTGATGCACCCCCTTCCCTTACCACGCCGATGGCCCTTGGGACACGAACCGCGCCGGAGAGCGTACGGCGTCAGGCGAGTCGAGCATGAATGGATAGTCTAGCTACCTTCGATGATAGCATAAATTGCCCGTGTCGCTGCAAGCGCCTGACCTTTGGGGACCCTTAAGATTCGGATGTGGAGAGAAAAAGGGCGAGAAAGGGCGTTGTGCATCCCATAAGCACGCGGCGATTAGCGTAAGGCATGGCATTCGTCGTCAGGAGCGTGGATCGCGTCGATAGTCGACTAATTCAAGCGACTATCATGTCTTTAGCTCGCGGTACCGCCTAGTGATTGGTATCGGGTTCCTGAGCGATGGTACTCGCTAGCGCACCGGCGCCGGCAGCGCAGTGCTGCCAACGCGTGCGGTATACTCTTTGGCGCGCGGGAGTAACTCAGTCTGGTAGAGTTCCTGCCTTCCAAGCAGGCTGTCGCGGGTTCGAGTCCCGTCTCCCGCTCCACGGTTCGATCAGCCGGTCGGGTCGGCCTTGAGCGCCAGCGCGAGGGCCTCGGTCAGCGTCATGACCCGCCCTGTCCCGCAGCTCGCGCCAGAGCGCCAGCGCCTCCTCTTGCAGGACCACCTCCCGCCCGACATCACCTTGCTCGGCCGCCAGGTCCCCGGCCGCGTTCAGGGCCCTGGCGCGTGCCGCCGGGGGGCCCCGGCCCGCGGCCAGCGCCCCCTCCAGCCGGCGCCGCCCTTTGCTGAAGTACTCCCGCATGGACCAGAAGCGCCAGAGCGCCCCCGCCAGCCGCAGCCCCAACTCGGCCGCCCCCCGCT
>CALBSQ010000041.1 GCA_937967325.1 uncultured Chloroflexota bacterium | reverse complement strand
GCCGGGGCGGCGACTGCGGTCCGCCGCCAGAGTCCGGCACTGCGGTGCGCCGGCCGGCTCCAGCGGACACCACGTATTCAGAACAAGATCATGACCTTCCAACAAGTCCCGACCGCAGTATCCCCCGTCGTGCGGACGGCCCTCGCCAAATGAAAGCGACCGCAGTCGCCCGGTCGCTTAGCCGCCGATCGCAATCGCGGCCCCGGCGTCCCCGCCACCGCGGCTACTTCCTGCTCGCACCGCAGTCGCCGCCCCGGCCCCATCGCCACCAGCGGCGTCTCCATATCGGAACCGGCTTGCCCCTAGCACCCAACCCCCAGCAGGAAGTTGATGGTGACCCGATTGAACTCCTCCGGGCACTCCAACATCGGAACGTGGCCGGCGTTGGAAAATAGGTAGGTCCGGGCCGAGGGGAAGCGCTGTCGGACGAGCTGCAGGTGCCAA
Source organism: uncultured Chloroflexota bacterium (assembly GCA_937967325.1). Classification (GTDB taxonomy): domain Bacteria; phylum Chloroflexota; class UBA4733; order UBA4733; family UBA4733; genus UBA4733. The sequence goes on along the minus strand of CALBSQ010000041.1, from coordinate 2,304 downwards.
GGAGGCACGACGTGGTCGTGTGCGCCCCACATTATCAGGGAGGGGATGTCGAGCATCCGCAGGCGGTCGAGCATGATGAGCTCGCGTCTGAGCCCGAAGATCGAGGCGCCGCTGCGCAATGCATGGAGCATATGGCGCTGCGCTCGAGGTCCCCGGTCGCGCACTTTGTCCGCCATCCAGAGCGCGGGTGCGCGCGCCGGATCGGCGAAGAGACCTCGAGCGGCGAGCGCGCCCGCGTTGGGATTGGGCTTGAGGAACCTTCTGCCCAACGCGGGAATGGTTAGGAGCCGAAAATGTATGGACAGATCGCGGGCCATGCCGGCCGGGTCGACCAGGACGAGACGTCGTACCCGATTCGGACGGGCGATGGCGTAGTGGGCGCAGATCAGGCCGCCCATTGAGTTGCCGACAAGAGCAGCCGCCTCAATCTTGAGCGCGGGCAAGAAGCCATCCAGAAAGCGAACCGCATCGATCATTGCCATGGGCGTCGTGGGGATCTCGCTCTCCCCAAATCCCGGCAAATCCATCGCCGTGACGGTGAAATGGTCCGCCAGGGCGGCGATGTTCAAATGCCAATCGACGGCGGACGCGGCGATGCCATGCACCAGCACGACCGGTGGTCCGCTTCCCGCCTGCACGTAGTGAATGCGCAACCCGTCGACGATCACGTCGTGGGCGGCAATGCCAAGGTCCGTTGCCATCAGTGGATGTAACCGTTGGCGATGTGCGGGGGGATGCGCTCGGGGGGACAGTGATGCGACTCAGGTCCCATGGCCTCGCCACAGAGCGGACAGAGGGGGCGGCCGGCGGAGGCCACCGACGTTATCTGGCTGCACAGCCTGCGGGCCGCCTGGTAGCCCGTTCGCACGGTGAAAGTTGGCGGCCCGTCCTCCGCCGTCTCGTCGTCGTTGGCAATGATTTGAAACTGCTCATTCGCGGCGTCGTGTCCCAACTGCAACTGGCCGACCTTGAACTCCACCGTCGGATTGAGCGGGAAGTCCTGTGCGGAAGCCGCCGCTGGACTGGCGAGAAGCTCGGCTCGCCGGGCTTCACCCGGCGCGACCTGAGCAAGTACCTGCTCCATGGCGACCGCCAGCGCCAGCAACTGTTGCTTTTCCATCCAAATCAAGGCCGACGAGCTTCCCGAACGAATAAGCAAGCGAAAGGTTCTTTGCCCAGGCTCGCCAATTGCATCCGCGTCCAACCGTGTTGCCAATCCAAAGTCAAAACGCGCCTCAGCCATATCTCAAGTCACATTCTCTCATCGCGGACGTGCCCGTGGGGAGCACCGGAACCGTCAGCGCTACCAGTTTCTCTGGCGACTCTTGTCGCTCGACAACTTCTCCACCCGACGCTCGTTGGGCGTGGCGGATGCGTCCCCTGCCGCGCCGATCCACGAGCTGCTCCGAGTACGAAGTCCTCTAATCGTACCTTGAATCCAGCGAGTACGCAGATGATAGCGGCGGCGCGGCGATGCACTACACTGTGGATCGACTGATGGCGGCTGGTGGTAGTGGGGATTGGGGGAGCCATGGTCGCAGTGCGGCCCTTTCGAGGTTTGCGGTTCAATGAGCCGAAGTCGGGCCACGCAGCCGGTTTGCTGGCCCCGCCCTATGACGTGGTGAGCTCCGAGGAGCGCAGCGCTCTGGTTCGGCGCGGCGCCTACAACGTCATCCAGGTTGAGCTGCCGGTCGGCGGTGACGAACGCTATGCTCAGGCAGCAGCGCTCCTTGCTTCCTGGAGGCGCGACGGGATCTTGACACAGGAAGCGTCGCCCGCGTTCTATCTCCTGGAAGAGCGGTTTACGCTCGACGGTCAGGAAAGGCGGCGGCTCGGACTCCTGGCCACGGTTGTGGTCGAGCCGTGGAGCACCGGCGCGGTCCTGCCGCACGAGCGCACGTTGCCGGGGCCGAAGGTGGACCGCCTCCGACTGCTCCAGGCCACGCGCACCAACGTCAGCCCGATCTTTCTCATGTATGACGACCCCGCTCGTCACATCAGCGCATTACTGAGCCAGGTGACGGCTCAGGAGCCGGCGATAATCGTCCAGTTGCAGCCTGGTGAGATCCTCCACGCCGCGGCCATGCATCGCCTGTGGGTGATCACCGAACCGGCGCTGGTGGCAGCGATCATTGGCGCCTTCGTCCACAGCCAGGCCTACATGGCCGATGGGCACCATCGCTACGAGACGGCGCTCGCCTATCGCCAGGAGCAGCGAGCGGCCCATCCGGATCAGCCAGACGGGCCGTGGGACGCCGCGCTGATGTTCCTGGTCGATGTGGACGATCCCGGCCTGGCGGTGTT
>CALBSQ010000040.1 GCA_937967325.1 uncultured Chloroflexota bacterium | reverse complement strand
CGGCGTTGCCGGTGAGGCTGGAGATCGTCGTGCCGGCCCCCGCGACCAGGCCGCCGGCGACCCCGCCCACCTTCGCTTCGACTGGCGTGTGATCTCCCTGGGCGTCACCGTGGCCACGCAACTGCTGGTAGACAGCGTCGGCGATCAGCACCGCGTGCCGGCGTTGAACGTCGCCGTCTACCTCGTCCACGACGACCACGGTTTCTCCGTTCGCCACCAGGGCAAGCACGCGCTCCAACTGCTCGCGCAGCTCGGCTATGGTCACCAATCGTTCCGCCACAGTGTCCTCCTATCCTTCCTTCGGCTTTTCGCCCCGCCGCAGTCGGCGCAGCCAGCCGCTCATTGCCTGCCGCACCCGTCGAAACTGATCGCGCGCCAACGTGCCGCGAGCGGCAGGCAGATCTCGTCCGCTGTACCGGGCCTCCACATAGGCGGAGGTCAAGGCGTCCAACGACGGGGCGGCCTCGATCACCTGATCGTGAATAGCCGCCCGGTACTCCTCCGCCGTTTGACCGGGACGGCGCGGCAGGCCGGTGCGGCCGCCCTGACGGACCACCTGTCCGTACCAGTACCTGACGAGATCGGCCGCGCTTCCGGCGGGCGGGCCTGACCGGTACCGCGCACGCGTCGCTGCCGCTCGGGGCGCCCGCGCCAACCGCTCCGCCAGATCGGCGACGGCCGCTCGCAGGCCCGCCAGCCAGCGCCGGAGCGACCAGCCCAGATGGCGCAAGAAGGCGAGGATGCCGGAAATCGCTCGTACCAACTGCAAGCGAGGGCCGCGCGGCCCCCGCCGCCACCAGGCGGCGAGCCAGAGCACCAACAAGGCCACGACCAGGAAGGCGAATGCCACGACCACGGCCACGAGCCATTCCGGCATGGAGCCGGATTGATTGACATGTGGTTGGGGCGGCGGTGGAAGAAAGGGGAGCTGCGGCGTCACGATCTGGGGCGGCACGCCGTTGAAGCCCGTCGCAGACGGCAGCCTGAAGAGCCGGGTCAGTCCCATAAAGGCAAGGAGCACGCCCGTGATCACCGCCCGCGTTCCGGCGAGCAGGATCACAGCCGGGATCGCAATCGCGATGAGCGCCAGCACCGCGGTGATAGCCCCGCCGGCCGCTGCCCAACGATCGGCCGATTGACCTTCCACCTCGACACCTTCGATGAGCCAGCGGCTGCGCCGCAGCTCGAAGTTGCCCATGGCGATGAGGGTGAACCCTAGCGCCGCATAGGCAATTGTTGCCGCGCCGCTCAACATGTGGGTGAAGGTGCCGAACGAGCGCCAGAAGACCGCCAGGGCCACTGCCAGCAGCGTGGTGCTGGTCAGCGTCCAGCCGGAGAGCTGGCGATGCAGCTTCGTCAGGTCGGGCAGCCCAAATCGTACCGAGGTGAGATCGTCGTAAGCAACGGACGCGCGTGGCTTCGGCAAGTCCCTTTGCGTCACGACGAGCCGCTCCAGTATGTCCAGCGGGCGGATGGGGAAGGCCCAGGCGCCAACCAGCAAGACGATCGTCAGCAGGTCGCGGCCGTCGACGTACGTGCCTGGGTCGAACCAGATGTTGAGCGCCATGTCGACCATGCCAAGCGGATCCCAGGGCAGGTAGCGCAGGATCAGCGCCGCGGGAAAAGATAGGCCGGCAATGATGAGCAGCTCGCGCATGCGCAGCGCCGCCGCCGTCTCGGCATTGGGGTGCTCACGCGCGATGGCCTCGCGCAGCGACACGGCAAACACGATCGCAGCGACCGCGCCCAGCCAGAAGGCGCCGCCGCGCCAGGTGCTCACCAGCGTGCCCACCATGACGCTCACGAGCCAGGCCGCCAGGACGCTCATGAGGCCGACAACGATATAGGAGACAGGAAACGGCTGCTCCTGCGCCTCCATCGCGCGGCTAGCCACGGGCAACCTCCGCCAGTGCCGGTAATTGTACATCTTCCTGAATGCGGAAGACAGGGATGTTGAGCGACTGGGCGCGCCCGTCTTCGCTCGTTCGTGGACGTCGACCGCCCGCGGTGATGAGCAGCACGGTATAGCCGCTGCGTTTGAGTCCGGCCAGCGCCGGCATCAGCTCGTCATTGTGGCCGCCGGTGATGGCGACGACCGTCGTCCCCCAGCCGAGCCCATAGGCGTGCCGCTGCAGCAGCGTAGCAAAGGGCAGGTGCGCTCCGCTTTCTATTCGCGCCAGCACTTCCAGCAGCCGGATCAGATGGCCGCGACCGCGGCCCGCCGGAACGGTCACCGGAGCCGCCGGCGGCAGACGAGCCGTCGTTGCCGCCTCCGTAGTCGGGTCTCCGTCTGCCAAGGGGTCGACGCCGTTGCTTACCAGGCCGACTGCCTGACGTATCTCGATGAGGCGGTTGGCGAAAGAGGCTGCCGCTACGATGGACAGCTCCATGTAGTGATCCACGAGCTGGCGCTCGTAGCTTTCGGGGTGCAAATCCAGCAACAGGATGGTCTGCAGCGTCATTGCCGGTTCCAACTTCTTGACCTGCAGCTTGCCGATGCGGGCGCTGGCGGGCCAATGAATGCGGCGCAGACTATCGCCAAGCTGGTAGTCGCGCACGCCGATGACGCGGGACGGGTCCTCCGAGAGCGGATTGCGCGAGCGCAAGGCGCCCAATGGCGCTCGCGACGGCAGCAGCAGCCGCTCAAGCGGGATGATCTTCGGGTACACGACCAGCCGGTCGGCGCCGGGATCGCGCAGGATGCGGTCTTCGAACCCAAAAATGTCACCGTAGCTCAACGTCAATGGCCCCAGGTAGTACAGACCGCGCCGGCTGCCGCGCACCGTATAGCGGAGATGCCGAGTCGAGCGACCGGGAAGGTAAGCGGCCGCCGTGTGGGGCGACGTGTAGCCCAGGCGCAGGGGCAGCCGCTCGCTGAACTGCAGCCAGGGTATGGCGATGGCGCTGTGATTCTGCAGCTCCAACGTCACTGTGGCCGACTCGCCGTGGAACAGGTGGGTGTCATAGCGCCGACGATAGGTCAGGATAGTCGGCACCCGCCGCACCCACCAACGCACGAACAGACCGACGGCCACCAGGAAATAGACCACCGATGCCACGAGGCCGGCATCGAAGATGGCCGCCAGGATGGTGAGAAAGATGAGCAGGGGGATCAGGGATGGCATGACGAGCGATCAGGTATCAGGTATCAGCTATCAGGCGTGCCCACCTGATCGCATCTGGCCCGGTCACTCGCCCTTGAGGAAAGCGGTCGCCAGTCGTGGCCCACTGATACCTGATACCTGATACCTGATCGCTCATTGTGCCACGTCTTCGGCGATGCCCACTTCGACGTCGGCCAGGAGCTGCCGCACGATGGCGTCGCGCGTCCGCCCACGGACCTCGCTCTCCGGCTTGACGATGACGCGGTGGGGGAGCGCCGACGGCGCCAGTTCCTTAACGTCGTCAGGGGTCACGAAATCGCGACCTCGAATCAACGCTAGTGCCTGTGCCGCCTTATAGAGGGCCAGCGTGCCGCGGGGACTCACGCCCAAGGCGA
>CALBSQ010000039.1 GCA_937967325.1 uncultured Chloroflexota bacterium | reverse complement strand
AAGGCATCGACGAGCTCCGCGCGCTGCTTCATGGGCGCATCGCGGCGTTCGTCGGAGCCTCCGGCACGGGAAAGTCGAGTCTCCTCAATGCGCTGATCCCCGGATCTCGGCTGCGAACGGCAGCCGTGGGCCAGGCGGGACGCCACGGGCGGCATACCACGACCGTATCGCAGCTGTTGCGTCTGGACGAGTCTTCCTGGGTGGCCGACACACCAGGACTGCGAGAGCTCTCGCCGTGGGCGCTACAACGCGACCGCCTCCCCTGGCTCTTCCCCGAATTTCGCCCCTCCCTTGAGCTGCCCTGCCGCTTTCCGGCCTGCACGCACCGGCACGAACCGGCCTGCCGAGTGCTCAGCGCCATCCTTGACGGCTGCATCCCGGTATCTCGGCATGACAGTTATGTAAAGTTATGGGACGAGGCGCGGTAGGCGGGAATCAGGGTGCTTCTCAAATCCAGCGTGGTTCAGTGTCAAGTCCATGGAATATGACGTGCCGGGGCGGGGACCGCGGTCCCCGCCCCGGCATTGCAAACGTAACGACAGTGCCGTACCTAAACTCAAACCGCGATGGAATCTACATAGCAAGCGTGTTGTGATTTGATGATGGCGTCGGCGCTCGCTTGCAGGGCGGTACGGCAGCGCTGGATCGCTTCGTCGGCGCGGTCGGCGATGGTGGAGAAGAAGTGATTGACATGCGCCCGGATCCTGGCCTTGGTCCCAAAGCAGACGTTGGCGGTGAATTCCTCGCGGATCCAGCGCCAAATAGCCTCGTCAGAGGTGTGTTCCGGCCTGCTGCAACCGTTGGACCTGTTTTCTGTCCATTGCGACTCAAACCCCAGTCCGTAGCCGTGTTCCCCGACCCGGAGCTCCCGTACTGGGCTATTGCCGGCGCGGGAGAGCGCACAATCACGCCCGCGGCTGGGCGGCGCCGAGGACGCGCGCGTCCGCTGAGTGCGGCTCAGGCCGCGGCCAGGGCGCCGACGCCGAGGGCGCGGCCGGCTTCGCGGGCGGAGCGCAGGGCGCCGGCGTGCATCTCGGCGGCGAGATCGGTGAAGGCGTCCAGCGCGGGATTGACGCCGACGAGGGTGAATTCGCGCTCGACGACGGTGAGGTTGGCCCCCCAGCCGTCGGCAAGGATGCGCTTGAGGTACGGGGTGGAATGGTCCCAGCCCTCGCGCGGCGTCCCCGGACCGTAGGCGCCGCCCCGGACGGTGGCCAGCACGACCGGCTTCCCGGCGAGCAGCCGCGGCCCGCCGAGTTTGACCCGCGGGTCGGTGATGACGAGGTCGATCCAGGTCTTGATGTGCTGGGAGACGCCGAAGTTGTACAAGGGCACGGCCAGCAGGATCGCGTCGGCGGCGAGCAGCTCATCCACGAGCGTCGCGGCGAGCCGGGTCGCAGCGCGCTGCTCCGGCGTGCGCGCCTCCGCCGGCGTGTGTGAGGCGGCCACCGCCAGGCCCCAGGCGTCGGCGGACAGCACATCGACGCCGATGTGGCGGCGCTCGACCGTGTCGCCGGGGTGAGCCGCAAGCCACTCTTGCTCGACGATGTCAGCGATCTCGCGGCTGGCCGAACCATCCACGCGGATGCTGGCGTCCAGACGAAACAGCGTCATGGTGTTTGCTCCTTCAACAAGATGTGTCGAGGCAGGACGTGGTCCGCCCTTGCGACCGATGGCTGCAGCCTGCCCGAACCGCTGGTCATTCCGCATGCCGTTGGCTTGTCGCCAGTCTTCACGTGCACGCTAGCGCGGTTCGACCCGCGTCGCCTCGATGCTGAGCGTCACCCGGATCGTGTCGCTAATGATGATGTCGCCCAGGCCGAGCGCCAGGTTCTTCCAGGTCAGCCCGAAGTCGCGACGGTTGAGGACGGCCGAGGCGGTGAAGCGCAGCCGCGCTTCCTCCGTGCGCTCCTGGAACGGCGGGAAGTCGACGTCGAGCAGCACCTCATGCGTGACGCCCCGAAGGGTGAGCTTCCCCCGGACGCGGCCACGCCCCCCGGCCGGGTCGAGGTCCTCGACGCGGTCGCTGGTGAAGCGCATGCTGGGGTAGCGCAGCGCGTCGAAGAAGTCGGCGTCCTGCAGATGGCGGTCGCGCTTGGCAATCCCGGTGTTGACACTGGCGACGCCAATGCTGGCGTCGACGTGCGCCTTCGTGGGATCCTGTTCGTCACGGGTGATCGTGCCGCTGACGTCGGGGAAGCTTCCGTGCACGGTCAGCCTGACCAGCAGGAGTCGCTGGCGGAGGGAGAATTCTACCCGCGACTGGGTTGGGTCGATCTGCCAGGTGGTGCTGGCGACGGAATGCCGGGTGCCGATTAAGCTGGTTGCCATGGTGGGGCGCCCTCCTTGCGCTATACTAATCTGGACAGGTGTCCGATAAACAGATGGTACCGGACAGTAGTCCACTTGTCAAGGGGTAACTGGACTACTGTCCAAATTCCGATGGAAAGAGGGTGGCCATGCTGACCGAAAGGCCGGAGGGCGAGGCCAGCGGGACGCCCCGCGGCGGCATCCCGCAGCTCCGCTCATTGCGGGAGGGTCTCGCGACCACGCTGCGCGGCGAACGACGCGACGCGGTAGAGAACCGTCAGCGTGTCCTCGCCGCGGCGCGTGCGCTGTTCGGTGAGCGAGGCGTGGGGGCGGTCGGTATGCACGACATCGCGGTGGCAGCGGGGATCGGCCAGGGGACGCTGTACCGCCGCTATCCGCACAAGAGCGCGCTGTGCGAGGCGCTGCTGGTAGACAACGTGCAGCAGCTCTACGACGGGACAGTGGCCCGGCTGGAAGCGACTGGCGGGCGCGCCCTGGAGCAGTTCCGCGAGATCATTACTGCCCTGCTTGTCTTCATCGAGGAGAACGGTCCCCTGGTGAGCGCCGCGAGCGATAGCGCCTGTGGCGTGACCCCGCAGGCGCGCTACCAGAGCGCCTGGGCCGTCTGGCAACGCGAGACCATGGCGCTGTTGTTGGCGCGGGCCGTGGCGCAGGAGGAGATCGGGCCGCTCGACGTGGAGGCCACGGTGGACGTCATCCAGGCGGCCTGCGAACCGCCCCTGTACCTCTACCAGCGGCAGGCGCGTGGGTACAGCCGGGAGCGGATCGTCGCCAATCTCCTGCGGCTGCTGACCGGCCTCGCTGGAGGCTCCACCGCGGACGGCGTGCCGCAGGCGGATGAGCTACCGGTGCATACATAGCCAAATGCTCCTGACCGCATGGCAACGCGGCATGCTTCCGCTAGCGGGATTAAGCTGCACCTTCCCGAGGCCGACGCGGGACGCCGTTGAGCAGCGCTCCTGGCGTACACTGGCCCGGCGCCCACGGTACGAGACCTTGCCGCCTGGTCGTCAATGATGACCATTGGTTCGTTCGCAGCACCCATCCACGATCGTGACTGGCACACTCGGCTCGCTTCGGCGACCATCTCCGGCTCGCTGGCAACGTAGCAGCCGGGCAGTTACGGGCACAGCAACGCCGAGCGCCGGACTGGCAGCGTGACGACGCAGCGATTACGGCTGCAGGAACTGCTGGGCCGCCATGCCCGCTCCCCTGGGGCCGGGTGCCGGCTTCAAGCATTGCTCGGCGAAGCCCGACCAGACCTCTCACACCCCCGTTGCCCCTATCATCTTGTTGTAACGACCGGTCGGTAGCGTGCCACCAGTGCTGCACGCGGGAATGGAGAGCAGGGCTGCCGATGGATCAGCGCACCTAAACTGAAGCCACGATGAAATCCGCAGACTGCACGTGGTACGCCCTTCGCGTCACACGCCCAGCCACAGCACGCTTGCTGTGTAGATCCCATCGTGGCTTCAGTTTAGACGATCCTCTCACCTTGCTGCTAACTTGCGGCGCCTGGTACGATGGTCGGGCATTCGTTTGGCACAAAGGTGACCCATGGATAGCGCGATCGAGGCGGGCGCCGACAGCGTTGCGGCGGTGGAGCATGCCGGTCTCGCCGACCTGTCCCAAGCGGCGTCCAGCTCGGACAACGTCGCCGCCTTGGAACGGTGGCGGCTGGAGTACCTGGGGGGACACGGCAAGGCCACGCTGCTGAAACGGTCCATCGGCCAACAACCGCCCGACCAGCGCAAGGCCTTCGGCATGGCCGTGCAAGCAGTGGCCGCGCGTCTGGAGGACGCCTATCGGGCGGAGCTCGAGCATACACACCAAGCTTCGCTCGCTCGGCGGCTGGAGTCCGAGCAGATCGACGTCACCTTGCCAGGCCGGACGCGCGCAATGGGGATCCAGCACCCCACCACTCGCGCGCTCGACGCGATCCTCGCGGCATTCGCCAACCTTGGCTTCCAGGCCGTGGAAGGGCCGGAGGTGGAGTGGGACTTTTTCAACTTCCAGGCGCTGAACATCCCGCCGGACCATCCGGCGCGCGACATGTGGGATACGCTGTGGATTGACGACCAGGCGCTGCTACGAACGCACACGTCGCCGATGCAGGTCCGTACCATGCGCCAGCAAGAGCCGCCGCTGCGCATCGTCATCCCGGGCCGCGCCTATCGGTACGAGCAGCTCGATGCCACCCACGAGTCGCAGTTCTTCCAGGTGGAGGGGCTGCTGGTGGACGAGCGTTCCACCTTCGCCGACCTGAAGGGAGTCCTGACCGATTTCGCGCGGCAAATCTTCGGGGAGCGACGGCTCACGCGCTTCCGCTGTGACTACTTCCCGTTCGTCGAGCCGGGCGCGGAGATGGCGATCGACTGCTTCGTCTGCGAGGGCCGCGACCCCGCTTGCCGCGTCTGCCGGGGCAGCGGCTGGCTGGAGATCCTGGGCGCGGGCATGGTTCACCCCCGCGTGCTCGAGTACGGCGGCTACGATTCCTCCCGCTACAAGGGATTCGCCTTCGGCATGGGCGCGGAGCGCATTGCCATGCTCCGCTACGGCATCGAAGACATCCGGCTGCTCTA
>CALBSQ010000038.1 GCA_937967325.1 uncultured Chloroflexota bacterium | reverse complement strand
TCGCCGGAGGGGCCGGGGATGTCGCGGTCGAGGACGGCGATGTCGTAGGCGTTGATGCGCAGCAGTTCCAGAGCGGTGTCGCCGTCACCGGCGATGTCGGCGGCGATCGCTGCCAGGCGTAGGCCATCGCGGATGGCTTCTGCCAGATAGGGCTCGTCCTCGACGATCACCACACGCATGCTCTCGATGCTACCAGCCGGCGCATATCGTCGGCATATCGAAAACCACATACGCGCCGGCAACACCACGCCGCCGAGACTGGAGGCATAACCTACGGCGAACAAGCACACGGAGAGGAGCAGTGGCTGGTGCTTGACGAGGAACTGCTGGAGCAACGGCCCGTCCGTGGTCCCTGGCGGGCGCTGCTCCTGCTGCTGGTCACGGCGCTGCTGGCGGGCGGCGCACTCTACGCCTACCGCGTGCGTGCGCAAGGCGCCGCGGCGGCGACCTACACGACCGTGCCGGTCACGCGCGGCGATCTTGCTATCGGCGTGAGCGCGACCGGGCCGGTGAGCACCGCCGCCTCGATCCCCCTCACCTTCAAGAACAGCGGCCTCCTGAAGCAGGTGCTGGTCAAGCCGGGCGACACGGTCAAGGCCGGGCAAGTGCTGGCGCATGAGGACACCGCCGACCTGCAGCACGCCCTGGACCAGGTCAAGGCGCAGCTTGGCCAGCAGCAGGCAGCCCTGCAGAAGCTGCTGGCCGGCCCCACGCCGCAGCAACTCGCCGTGTCCCAGCAAGCCATCAGCACCGCCCAGTCCAACCTGGCGGACGCCCAGAAGAACCTGGATCTGATGGCGCAGCAGAACACCAAAGACGTGCAGCAGGCCCAGGTGGCGCTGGCCAACGCCCAGGCCAACACGGGCAGCGTCCAGAACGAGGTAGCCAGAGGCGAGGCGGCCGACCAGACGTCCATCAGCAACGCCCAGACGGCGCTCGCCAACGCCCAGAAGAACGCCGCGGCGGTACAGGCGCAGATCGCCGCGTCCACCCAGGCCGATCAGGTGGCGCTCCAGAACGCCCAGCAGGGCGTCAGCACGGCCCAGCAAAACCTGACCTCCAGCCAGCAGCAGATTGCCGCCGCCTTGCAAAGCGACACGACCGCCGTGCGGAATGCCCAGCAGAGCCTCCAGCACGCCCAGGCGGTGGCCGCGACCGGCACGCCGCTGCAGCAGCAGCAACTGGCCCAGGCCAAAAACGCCCTCAACACGTCGCAGATCCAACGGGACGCCGCCTGTAACCTCGCCGATGCCCGCAACTCCCAGGCCGGCTGCAACGCCGCCAACGCCACCGTGAACACGCAGCAGACGGCCATCGACACCGTGCGGGCCCAGATCCAGCAGAGCCAGGCCCAGGCCCAGCAGACTGTGTCCCAGGCTCAGGCGGCCCTCAACACCGCCCAGGACGCCGCCGCCTCCGACAAGGTCAAGCAGCAGGCCGCCAGCCTCGCCGCCCAGCAAGCCGTGACCCAGGCGACGGACGCCTTGAAGACGGCCCAGGCGGCGCTGCATGACGACACGGCCAAGTTCCAGGGCAGTGCCGTGCAGGCCCAGACCAGCCTGGACCAGGCGGCGGGGGCCCTGAAGGCGGCGCAGGTGGCGCTGGCCAACGACCAGGCCAAGGACCAGGCGCAACTGCAGACGGCGGCGGGCAGCGTGCAGACGGACCAGGCGGCGCTCAACGACCAGACCGGCAAGGCGGCGCAGGCCCTGCAGCAGGTGCAGGCGGCGGTCGACGCCGATCGCCAGGCCGTGCAGACGGCGCAGACCAACTACAACCAACTCAAAGAGCCGCCGACCCCGGCCGAGCGCGCCGCCGCCCAGGCGCAGGTCGATCAGGCCACGGCAGCACTGGCCACCGCCCAGGGCAACCTGGACGACGCCACGCTGCGCTCGCCCATCGCCGCCACGGTGGCCCAGGTGAACGACATCGCCGGCCAGTTCGTGAGCGGCGGCGCCGTCGGTACCAGCGCCAGCGCCAGTAGCAACGTCTCCACCACCGCCTTCCTCGTGCTCACCGACCTGAACGCGCTGCAGGTGGTGGCCCAGGTGAATGAGGCCAACATGGCGAAGGTGGCCCTGGGCCAGCCCGTGCAGTTCACGCTCAACGCCTTCCCCGGCCAGACCTTCACCGGCAAGGTGGCAGAGGTCCAGCCGCTGGGCAGCAGCAGCAACAACGTCGTCAGCTACAACGTCACCTGCTCCATCGACCCGACGAAGACCAGGCTGCTGCCCGGCATGACGGCCAACGTCACCATCGTTACCGCCAGCCGGCACAACGTGCTCCTGGCGCCGGCGGCGGCGCTCAGCTTCGCCCAGTCGGCCGCCGCGACGAGCGCCGCCGCGCCCGTGGCGACGCAAGGCAGCACCAACGCCACCATCCTGGTGCTGCAAAACGGCAAGCCAGCGCGCGTGCCGGTGCAGAGCGGCCTCAGCGATGGTAACCGGACGGAGATCATCGCCGGCCTGCAGCCGGGCGAGCAGGTGATCACCGGGCAGAGCGGGGGACCGGGACAGTACTTGAGTTGAGAGTAATCAAGGAAGGAGATCGTCTGATGGATGTTGCGCAAGCCGCCTCGGCAAGGCCGGAGACGGGTGAGCAAAAGCCGCGTATCCGCGTGGAAGGGCTGACCAAGGTCTACCCGATGGCCGGAAGCGCCGTCCAGGCCCTGCGCGGGGTGGACCTGGAGGTGCACACCGGCGAGCTGGTGGCGGCAATGGGGCCGTCCGGCTCCGGTAAGTCCACGTTCCTGAATATCCTGGGCTGCCTGGACCGGCCCTCCGCGGGTCAGTACTGGCTGGACGGCGTGGCGGTGGGCAAGCTGACCGTGCGCCAGCTGGCCCGGGTGCGCAACCGGCGGATCGGCATGATCTTCCAGAGCTTCAACCTCTTGCCCCGCGTCAGCGCGCTGGAGAACGTCATGCTGCCGCTGCTCTATGCCGGCGTCACCGGCAAGCGGGCGGAGGAGCGGGCGGCGCTCGCCCTCGCCGCCGTGGGTCTGGCGGAACGGGGCCACCACCATCCCAACCAGCTTTCCGGCGGCCAGCAGCAGCGCGTCGCCATCGCCCGCAGCCTGGTCACCGGCCCGTCCATCATCCTGGCCGACGAGCCGACTGGCAACCTGGACAGCCGCACCAGCCTGGAGATCATGGCCATCCTGCAGGAGTTGAACGCGGCCGGCGGCACCATCCTGCTGGTGACGCACGAGCCGGACATCGCCGGGTTCTGCCCGCGCATCATCCGCTTTTCGGACGGGCGGGTGGCGGAAGATGCCCCCAATCCGGCGCCACGGCGGGCGAGCGAGGAACTGGCCAGCGCGGCAGCGGAGGGCGTGGCGTGAGCGCCCCGACCGAACCAGCCGCAGCGCCAATGGGTCGTTAGGGAGGAAACCATGCAAAATCAAGAAATGCCGTTGTCCACATCCCCCCGCCTGCTGCCGCCGTTGCCGGGACGCGGACGCCTGCCGTGGTGGCGGCTCACGCTGAGTGGCGCGCGGGAGGCCTTCCGCGGGCTCACCGGGCACAAGTTGCGTTCTGCGCTGGCGATGCTGGCCCTGGTGGTCGGTATCGCAGCGGTGCTGCTGGTGCTGACCGTGAGCCAGGCCGCCCAGCGGGCGACGGCCGGGGCGTTTGGCGCCGTCGGCGCCAATACGATCACTGTGGAGGGCTTCGTCATGGCGCCGTCGGCGGCGCCGTCCGCGCCGGGCCACGCTACGATGGTCATCGCGAGCGGCCCGCCCTCGCTCACGCTGCAGGACGTGCAGACGCTGCGCCAACTGCCACACGTCATCGCGGCCAGCCCCTCCGGCACGGACGCGCCGGTCCAGGCGGCGGCCGGCAACCACAACCTGCAGACGGTGGCCGAGGGGGCCTTCCCCGACCTGCAGCTCCTCCAGGGCTACAAACTGCACGCCGGCAGCTTCTTCAGCCAGGCCGACGTGGACAACAGTGCCGCCGTGGCCGTGCTCGGCCAGGACGCTGCCGCGCACCTCTTCCCTGGGGCCTCGGCGGTGGGCCAGCAGGTCCGGCTGAACAACGTGAACTTCACCGTCGTCGGCGTACTGAACACGGTGGGCGGCGCCCCTGTTGCTGGAGAGGGCGGCATGAAGATCGTCCCCGACGACATCATCATCGTGCCTGTGAGCACCTGGCAGCAGCGGCTGCAGGGCCAGCGGCCCGGCGGGAAAGGTAGGTCCGGGCCAGCGCTCGGAAGTGCCGGTGAGACCAAGCTGCCGCCGGGCGCGAACGTCGTCCGGCTGCAAGGCGCCACGCCGAGCCCGAGCCAGAGCGCCTTGCAAGGCTCCACCGTCCCGATGGTGCAGGTGGAGGCGGACGCCACGGGCAACGTCGCCGCCGTGCAGCAGGAGATCACGAAGGCGCTGGAAAAGAACCATCACATCGCGCCGAGCGGCCAGGACGACTTCACGATCGGCGGCTTCCTGGCGGCGTCGGGGGCGGCGCGCCAATCCCTGGGCACCGTCGATCTCGCCATGGGGATCGTGGCGGCAGTGGCGCTGCTGCTGGGCGGCTTTGGCGTGGCGAACGTCCTGCTGGCGGCGGTGAGCGAGCGGACGCGGGAGATCGGCCTGCGCCTGGCAGTCGGCGCCGAGCCGGCGGACATCCGCCGCCAGTTCCTGATCGAGGCTGTCACCCTCTCCCTGCTCGGCGGGCTGGGCGGCGTCGCTCCGGCGCCGGTGCCGGTGGCGATCGGCGCCGGGCTGGGTGTAGCGCTGGTGCTCGGGGTCCTTTTCGGCAGCTATCCCGCCCAGCGGGCGGCGCGCCTTGATCCCATTCAGGCGCTGCGCCGGAATTGACGACATGAGCGCGCCAACCGGGCTGGGCGCCGCGATCACGGACGCCGGGCATTCGCAGACGCCGGGCGCCGCTCACCGGCGGAAGGTCGCGGCGCTGCTCGCCCTGCCGCCGCTGCGGCGCGGCGGGTCGACCTGGCGGCAGGCAACTGGACAGAGCGTGCGCGCCGCGCTGGGCGCCCTGCTCACGCACAAGGTCCGCTCGGCCATGACCATCGTCGGCATCGTCCTTGGCATCTGCGGCGTGCTGGTGATCGACGCCGTGGGGCAAGCGCAGAACGCCGCGGTCGCGACGCAGCTCGCCAAGCTCGGCTCCAATCTGATCACCGTGACGCCCGGCATCGTTCGCCTCGGCGGCGTCCGCCCGGCCCTCACCCTGCACGATACCAGCCTGATGCAGGCGCAGGTCCCGGACGTTGCGGCGCTCACGCCGGAGGTGACGGGCAGCGTCCCCGCCATCGCCGGCCGGCTGGCCTATACCACGAACGTCATCGGCGCCCTACCCACGATCCAGCAGATCCAGGACGACGCCCTGGCCGCGGGGAGCTTCTTCACGGCGCAGGATGAAAGCGCCGGGGCGACCGTTGCTGTGCTCGGCCAGACGGTTGTCGACAAGATTTTCCCCGGCCAGGACCCGGTCGGCCAACAGTTGCTCCTCCGCAACGTCGAATTCCGGGTGGTAGGGGTGCTCGCCGCGAAAGGGCACGACGCCCAGACCGACCTCGACGACGTCGTCATCATCCCGCTGCACACGGCGCAGCAACGGCTCTTCGGCTATGGCAACCTGGCGAGCATCCTGCTGCAGGCGGACTCGACGGACGATATCCCGGCCGTGCTCGCCGGCGTGACGGCGACGCTGGAACAGGCGCACCACTTCACGACCGGGCAGCCCAACGAATTTAACGTCACCGACGACACGCAGGTGGCCAACGCGGCGCGGCAGCAAACGGCGCTGCTGACGCGCGTCCTGACCGCCGTGGCCGGCATCGCCCTCGCCATCGGCGGCTTCGGCATAATGAACATCATGCTTATCGCCGTGAGCGAACGCACCCCGGAGATCGGCGTCCGGCTGGCGGTGGGGGCTCAGCCCTCCAACATCCTGCTCCAGTTCCTGGAGGAGGCTTTGACCCTCACCCTCGTCGGCGGCGCGCTCGGCGTGGCCAGCGGCTACGCGGCGGCGGCTATCGTGACGCGGACCGTCCCGGCGCTAGCATCCTATCCGGCCTGGCCGCGCCTCGTCGCCGTCGGCCTGGCGCTCCTGGTGTCCGTGGGCGCCGGACTGCTTTTTGGCCTCTATCCGGCCTACCGTGCGGCTAGACTGGACCCGATACACGCGCTGCATTACGAGTAACCGCGGTCGCCGGCCCGGCGGCCGTCGCGGTAGACCTCGCGGCGGAACGGATCCAGCCGCAGACCGGCGATCGCTGCCAGGCGTAGGCCATCGCCGATGGCTTCTGCCAGATAGGGCTCGTCCTCCACGACCAACACACGCATGCGCTCGATGCTACCAGCCGGCGCATATCGTCGGCATATTGAAAATCACATACGTGCTGGCAACACCACGCTGCCTAGACTGGCGGCATGACCGACATGCGAACCAGCACAAGGAAAGGATACAGCAGTGATCCGCACGCTCGGCAGAGAACCGGTGTCAACGCAATCACCACATGCGGGGAGAAGGCATGCGTAGAACACTACTGCCGCTGGCCGCCCTTGCCATGCTCGCCCTGATCAGCACGGGCTGTTCGAACGCACCCGCCGGCACCGGCATCGGCAGCGGCAACAACATCGTGATGCAGTCGCTATCGTCTTCCTCAACAAGTGCCGGCACCGGTAGCAGCGGCGGCAACAGCACCGCCGTCAACGGCACCGGCAGCAGCGGCGACAACAACACCGCCGCCACTCCATCGAGGCCGACGGTCGCGTCAACAGCTGTTCCAGGCGCCGGCAGCAGCGGCGGCAGCAACGCCACCAATCGGGATCAGGCGTTGAAGTTCGCCCAGTGCATGCGCGCCAACGGTGTCAGGGAGTTCCCTGACCCGGACGCGTCGGGCAATCTGACCATCGATCAGATAGCGAACGGCTCGTCGCTGGACACCAGCAGCGCGGCGTTCCAGCGGGCCATCAGCGCGTGCAAGGACCTGGAGCCACCGGGGTTCACGGGAAGCAAGAGGAGTCCCGAGCAGCAGAAGGCGGCCCTCAAGTTCGCCCAGTGCATCCGCGACAACGGCGTGAAGGACTTCCCGGACCCCGCCCCAGATGGGCCCCTCGTCGACACGAATCGAATCCCATCCGCCGCAAGGAACGGTGGTA
>CALBSQ010000037.1 GCA_937967325.1 uncultured Chloroflexota bacterium | reverse complement strand
GCCCTCGCTGTCCCGCCAACTGCGCTCGTCGCCGGACCACCCCGTGAACGCTTACCCCTGGGGTATCGAAGCATCCCAAAACGCCTCTGATAGTTCGCTCTGGATCACAGTTTCGGAGTACGTCGCGATTCCTTGCGCGTGGACTTGGCGGATGTCATAGTCAATCGCCCCTTCCGGACTGGCAGAATAGCGCCCGGTCAGCGTGGACATGACGAACCAGGGCCGCACGTAGCGCTCGATCTCGTTGTCTGGTACGCCCTGATCTCGGAGCGTCAGGTAGAGGATGTAGGCGAAGTTCAGGGCATTCTGTGAGCCAATCATGGACGCACCGATAAAACCTGAGGAGCGGATGATCATGATGAAGCGCTTAAAATGTGTCTCGTTTATGAAGTGACTGATGCCTCTTTTCAGGCGACTGAAGGATTCCTCGACGACCGATTCCTCGTACTGCCTGGTCTCGAAATTACGGCCCGACAAGAGCGCGACCAGATCCTCGAGTCGGCCGCGTCTAAACTCGGATGTGAAGGCAACGCGCAACATGTCGATGTAGGTAGGATCGTAGAGATCGCCGTTCTCGTGGCGCAGCCACCGCATCTGCTGAAAGAAATCGCTCTGCGCGAACTCGCGGTCCTTTCTAATAGTCGCGTCGAAGTCGGGTGCGACTGATAGGTGACAAAAATAGTCGATGGCCTTGCGCAGGACGCTGCCGCCATAGGTCTCATTCACCGCAATCTTGGACATCGCAAAGTCAGCCTGACTCAGCGGCACGCCTTCCGAGTTGACACGGACAAAGATCTCGGTCACCGTTTCGATGCCCAGATCCGAAGCCAACTCGATGAGGCCAATCTGGTTGCTGGTTATGCCGCGTAGCAGCTCACTGCTACGGAAGATGCTGTCTCGGGTGGTATCTGAGTTGTTTTCGCAGTAAGCGGTCACCAGATCGAACAGGCTCGTTCGCGGATCGAAAACGACCGCGATATCCGGGATCCACGACGTATCTTTGCCGATGGCAGGATTGTACACCTCGAACTGCTGTCTGCGTGTACAATCAGGGTGGAAGGCAATTCGGATGCGCACCTGCTGGTAGTCTTTGTTGACCACTTCACGGCCGAGCAACGCCGCCATGAGCGCCGTCACCCGTTGCTGGCCGTCGATGAGGATGCGCTTGCCCGAGGATGACGTGCCGTCCTTTAGCTTTACGTCAGGGTTCCGCCAGGCGATCAAGTAGCCGACTGGGTAACCGTGGAAGAGAGAATCCAGGAGGTTGCGCACCTTGACGGCACTCCAGACGAAAGGTCGCTGGATTTCCGGAATGGCTATCTCACCGGACTTAATCCAGGTGAACAACGTCTCGATCGGAGGCTGGGTGACGGCATAGCGCTGGGTCGGCATGATCAGTCCTTTCCCATTCCCATCGCGTCGGACTCCGCTGGCGCCTAGCCGAAGCGCGCCCGCCGCACCACCCAGTAGCACGGCATCTCCTCGGAGCGGATCTCAATGCGGGTGGCTCCTGACAAGGACCAGGTATCGGCGACCAGCCGATTGTAGAGTCAAGCAGTAAAAGGTGCAAATGGCGGGACCATAGGTCGTGAGAGGCTGCAGAGACTGGAAACGCCGCCTAAGCCGGGCTATACGTCTGTCCGGCGATCCGCGGCGCATCCGCTTTGCTTGCGATCGGTTTTTGCGGCACAATGATCGCTGAAACGAAGGATACATGATTACGCAGGACACGCTTCGCCTGGCGCGGACGGCGGCGGAGGAGCTGCGCCAACGTGGCGAGCAGGACCGGGCGCAGGCCATCGAGGCGCTGGTCGCCGCCGCGCGCGACGAGGCTGTCCCGGCACTGGATGTGCTCACCAGCACCGAGGCGGGCGACCTGCTCGGCGTCACCGGGCAGACGATCAAGAACTGGGTGGGTCACGGCCACCTGGCGGGATACCGCGTGGGAGGCCGGATCATGGCGCCCAAGGAGGCGATTGCCGACTATGTGCGCCGGGCACGCGGCTCGCTCGCTCTGGAGGAGGTCACGGACGAGGAGGCGGCCAAGCTGGTGGCAAAGGGGCGGCGGGGCCGTTGACGGCCGGCGATCCCGTCCCCGCCACTTCCCCGGCGCGGGCGAGCCCGGAAACCTCGGTGCTGCTTGGTCAGCACCGCCGCTTGGCGCTGGCACCTCGCCCGGCTCGGGTACTTCGACGGCGTGTGGAGCACCTTTGGCGCCCGCGACCAGATATCGCACAGTCGGGGCGGCCCGGCCCGGAGTTGCTTTGTCCAACTTCCCCAACACCCCGCGCAGGTCGGAGCAACACCACGTCGCGCAGTCGCATGGCATGATCAGGCAACCCGATTTCGTCAAGGATCGTGCCGAACAGGGACACAAACATACGTCTACCTGATGAAGAGCGTTGCCCTTATCCCGGCATCCTGGCGAGCGACCGCGATTGAGGTGATCCCGCCGGCAGACATAAGGAGGTCTGAGTGAAGATCGATGCCTGGACCCACATCTTGTCCTCGGGGTACATCGGCCAACTGGAGACAGCCGGGCAGCAAGGGCCCGGAGCCGGCTCCTTCATCCTGGCCAACCGTGGCCTACGCGACCTGGATTACCGTTTCCAGGTTATGGACGCCTACGGTGATTACCGGCAGGTCCTGACGCCTATCCCATTGCCGCACGTTTACCGGGGACCCGCCGGCCCAGCGGTCGTCGACCTGGTCCGCCGCAACAACGAGGAGATGGCCGAACTGGTCCGGCGGCATGCCGACCGCTTCGCTGGCTTCGCCGCCGCGACCCCGATCGCCGATCCCGACGCGGCCACCGAGGAGGCTACCCGCGCGGTCCGCCAGCTCGGCGCCCTCGGCGTGCAGCTCGAGGAGGACGCCATGGCGTTCCCACTCCACGAGGAACGCTATGAGCCCCTCTTCGCAGCCATGGAGGAACTCGGCGCCGGCGTCTGGCTGCATCCGTACCGCACACCGGCCACTCCAGGATTTCCGATGGAGACGGCGCCATTCCTCCTCTGGCAGGTCTTCGGCTGGGCATTCGACACGACGATCACCGTCGCCCGCCTCGTCTTCGGCGGCATCTACGACCGGCATCCGGCACTCAAGCTGATCGCCCACCACGGCGGCGCGCTCATCCCCCACTTCTCCGGCCGCGTGGAAATGATGCCCTACCTCACCGGAATGGACGCGACGCTGGGCGAGGCGCTCGAACGCCTGCGGAAGAAGCCGATCGAGTACTTCAAGATGCTCTACGTCGACACGGCGTTGTTCGGCTCGCGGCACGGTGTCGAGTGCGTCGTCGACTTCTTTGGACCCGACCGCGTGCTCTTTGGGACCGATAGCCCGTTGGACACCAGGGGTGGCTCCCACTTCATCCCGGTCACGATCTCGGATGTCGAGGGCGCGGCGCCGGACGAGGCGGTGCGAGAGGCAATCTTCGGGGGCAACGCCCGCCGGGTACTCAACATCCGACCCTGATCCGGCTCTGCCGCAGGCGCAATACGTCTCCATTGCCGGCGCACACGAGCATCGGTGGTCCTCCAATATTCTCGGGGCTAGTCGCACGGATACGTTTCATGGCTGCCTTGTTCAGATGATCGAGGCGCTGGGAACTACCGGATCAAGGGTTGCGGCTAGGGTTGGGTGGTCGGAATGGCCGGCGAGCTCGACGCATGGTAGGTTACGAGTAACCAAGGATAGGGAGGCGGACAGCGATGGCAGTACCAGCTCGCTCCAAGCGGTCGCGGGACAAGGTGAGGGCCTACCGGGAACGGATGCGCAGCCGGGGCTTGCGGCCGATCCAGCTCTGGGTGCTCGGCGTTCAGTCGCCGGCCTTCGCTGCTGAAGCGCACCGCCAATCGCTCGCGGTCGCTAACGGCCCGCACTCCAGGGACGATCAGGACTACATCGATGCCGTGTCGGTGTCCGCCTGGGATGGCGAATGCGGCGCGGCGACATCTGGACCGTCGCGGGTGGCCAAGACTATGCCGGGAAGCCCCGGCCCGTGGTGATCGTGCAAGACGATCGGTTCGACGCGACGAGCTCCATCATGATCTGCGCGTTCACGACCGATCCAACCGACGCCCCATTGCTTCGTCTGGCTGTCGAGCCGAATGAACGAAACGGCTTGCGCGCACCCTCCCGGCTAATGGTCGATAAGATCACTACGGTCCCCAAGGCAAAAGTGGGCACGCACGTCGGGCGGCTCGACGACGAAGATCTGGGGCGACTGAACCGGGCCATGCTCATCTTTCTGGGACTGGTCGGCCCACCTGCCAGCGAATAATTAGTTGCGCTGCCGCCTCCGCCCTGGCGGCGGAAACCGGAAAGAAGGCTCCGACCCGAGGAGACGGGGAAGCGACCTGTAGGAATGGTCGCCCGACAAATGGCGTCACCTGCCCCCCGACGCTGAGTCATACGTCGCCGCGAAGATCGTGTCGGCCAGCCACTTGCGGAAGGAGGCGTTGTCGCTGAACTGCTTGAAGAGCTCGGTGTGGTCGGCCAGCAGCTCGGTCACGACCCGTCCCAATGCCCTGTCGTGCTCGATGCGGGCGTTCTGCTTGTCGGAGTTCTTCTTGGCGTTCTGGTAGGCACGATCGGCGGCGACTTTGGCCGGGATCTCCTCGCTGATGACCCGGCGAATCTTGTCGGCGTCCTTCCAGTCGATGTTGCCGAACTGGTCGTTGAAGGCCTTGATGATGTTGCTCAGCCGGTCCAGCGCCGGCTCCGGGATGCTCGCGCCGCCTCCGGCCGGTACCGGCCCAACTTCGGCATCCTGGTCGGGTAAGGCGATTTCCAGGGCGGCCCGGACCTCGACACGATAGCTGTCCATGTCGATCGCCTCGAGGATTCCCTTGGACAGATCCTCTTCCTTCGGCGCCGGCAGCTTGGGGATCAGGAAGTTCAGGAAGATGGAGAGCTTCTCCCACTCGGCGTTGGTGTAGGGCAGGATCGAGGCGAGGAAGTCGTAGCTCCGGACGAACGACTTGGCCTTCCCCTTGAAGTCGACCTGCCCACCCTCGTCCAGCTCGTCCTTGTAGGCAGCGACACAGGCGTCGAGGATCGGGTCCAACCGGTCGCGATCGGCGCCGCCCAGGTAGCGCCCGACGAGGTCGTCGACTTGCGCTTCATCGTAGACCTCAGCGCTGTCCAGGTCGGCTTTGAGGTCGTGCAGCTTGTTCGGGTCAGTCTCCGCGCTGAGGATGGTGGTGCGATAGTAGTCGGCGAAGGCGGCTTCGATCGTCTCCGCGTCGTTGACGAAGTCGAGCACGAAGGTGTCGTGCTTCTTGGGATGGGCCCGATTCAGGCGGGAGAGCGTCTGCACGGCCTTCACCCCGGCCAGCACTTTGTCCACGTACATGGTGTGCAGCAGCGGCTCGTCGTAACCGGTTTGGAACTTGTCGGCCACGATCAGGAAGCGATAGGGGTCCTCGACGATCCTCTCGGGGATCAGGTTGCTGGGGAAGCCGTTGAGCGAGGCCTCCGTAACCATGTGCCCGCCGTGCTCGTGCTCACCAGAGAAGGCCACGATCGCTCGGTACGGACTGTGCTGCTCTCGAAGGTAGTCCGTGAAGGCGTGATAGTACTGGATCGCTCGGGCGATGCCGCTGGTGACCACCATGGCGCGAGCCTCGCCGCCGAGCTTGCGCCGCGCCAGCACCTGCTCCGAGAAGTGGTCGACCATGATCTCGGCCTTCTGGCGAACGGCGTGCTCGTGCGCCTCCACGTAGCGCCGCAGCTTCTTGCGCGCCTTCTTCACGTCGACCTCGGGATCGTCGGGCGCCGTCTTCAGCAGCCGGTAGTAGCTCTGCACCGGCGTGTAGCTCGCCAGCACGTCCAGGATGAATCCCTCCTGGATGGCCTGCTTCATGGTGTAGCTGTGGAAGGGCCGGTGCTTGACCACGCCGTCCGCTTCGTAGGGCTCACCGAAGATCTCCAGGGTCTTGTTCTTGGGCGTGGCCGTGAAGGCAAAGTAGCCGGCGTTGGTGAGCATCTTCCGCGCCTCAATGAGGCGGTTGATGCGGTCTTCGACCGTCTCCTCCTCCTCCTCGCCGCCGTGCTCGGCCAGGGCGACGCTCATCTGGGCCGAGGTACGTCCGCCCTGGCTGGAGTGCGCCTCGTCGATGATGATGGCGAAGCGGCGTCCGCGGTGCTCGTCGCCGATGCTGTCGAGGATGAAGGGGAACTTCTGGACGGTGGTGATGACGATCTTCTTGCCGGCCTGGAGGAAGGTGCGCAGTTCGTCGGCATGCTCGGCGTGGCCCACCGTGGCCGACACCTGTGCGAACTGCTTGATCGTGTCGCGGATCTGCTTGTCCAGCACGCGGCGGTCGGTGACCACGATGACGGTGTCGAAGATCGCCCGGCCCTCCTGCTCCAGGCCTACCAGTTGGTGGGCCAGCCAGGCGATGGAGTTGCTCTTGCCGCTGCCGGCAGAGTGTTGGATGAGATAGCGCCGGCCGGCGCCACGCTCGCCGGCATCGGCCAGCAGCTTGCGGACGACGTCGAGCTGGTGGTAGCGCGGGAAGAGCTGGCGGCGCTGCTTGCGCTGCCGGTCGTCTCGCTCCTCGACGACCTGCGCGTAGTTCTCCAGGATGTCGGTCAGGCTCTCCGGCGTCAGGATGCGCTGCCAGAGGTAGGCGGTCTTGATGCCGTCGGGGTTGGGCGGGTTGCCGGCGCCGTCGCGCCAGCCCTGGTTGAAGGGCAGGAACCAGGAGTCCTTGCCCTTCAGGTGGGTACACATGCGGACTTCGCTGTCGTCGACGGCGAAATGCACCGCGCAGCGCCCGAACTGGAAGAGCAGCTCGCGCGAGTCGCGATCGCGCCGGTACTGCTCGACCGCGTCCTCGACGGTCTGCTTGGTGAGGCTGTTCTTGAGCTCGAAGGTGGCGATCGGCAGGCCGTTGATGAACAGGCAGAGGTCCAGGGCCAGCCGCGTCTCGTCCTTGCTGTAGCGGAGCTGCCGCGTGACGCTGAAGATGTTGGCGCGGAAGCGGGCCGTCGCCTGCGCGTTGCCGGGCGTGGGCGTGCCGTAGAACAGCTCGACCGAAGCCGGCCCGTGCTTGATCCCCTTGCGCAGCACGTCGATCACGCCGCGCTTGGCGACCTCGCCCTGCAGCCGGTCGAGGAGCTGCCGCA
>CALBSQ010000036.1 GCA_937967325.1 uncultured Chloroflexota bacterium | reverse complement strand
CCTTCGCCCTCCCTACCCCAGGAAGCTGACACGGGGTGGCGAGGGCCGGCCCTCGGGCGGCGCATGTCGGGGCCTACCTTCGCGGCAACGCCTGGAGTGCCGCCTGTTCCGAACGGTGCAAGATCGACCCGACGGTCTCGGCCGGTGTTATCGCGCGATTGTCACTCCAGCGTCCGACTCGGGACAGCCCCCGCACCAAGGCTTCGTGAAGGCCAACGTCGCCGACGGTCCCCTCCGGCCGCGCCTTATCCCGGGCCAGCGCGGTTTCACGGCCGGGGTTCAGGACCACAACGTACCGCGCGAAATCGGCTAGCGCCTGGCGAGCAGGCGGAGGGAGCCGAGCGCGGCGAGGAGCAGGCCCAGCAGCGCGAGGCCGCCCAAGGCGATCGTGCCGCCGCCGCCGCCGGTGCTCGGCATGGCCGCGGGGATCGTCGCGGTCTGCGCGACCGGCGACGCGGGCGCCTGGGGCACCTGGGCCGGGGCGGCGGGTGGCGTGGTGGCGGGAGCGCTGGCGTCGATCTGCCAGGTCCCGTTCGCGAGCAGCAACGTGAAGGTCCGGGTCACCGGGACAGGCCCCGGCGGGGGCGGCGACATACAGTCGCTCGCCGGTAGCCCGGTCAGGAAGGTGTAGGTCAGCGTCGCCGTGACGGTGGCGCCGGCGCCGGCGACCTGGGCGGGCGCCACGCTGAAGGATTGGAGGGGCGCCTGGCAATGGACAAACCCGCCGGGGCTGCCGACGAGGGCCAGGAGGGCCCCCGGACTCTGCACCTGCGCCCGCAGGCGCGAGCTGAGATACGGCAAGGGCGCCCCGCTGTCCAGCGGTCTCTGACGAATCGCCGTGAGGAAGCTGGTGACGACCTGCGCGGGCGTGCTGGCCTGCCCGTTCGGGGCCGCCAGCGCGACCGGGCGGCCCAGGGCGAGCCCGAGCAGCCCGAGCGCGACCGCGATCACCGGGCGCGCCAGGAGGCGCCGTCCTGCGACGAACCGTGCCAGTGGTGTTGCCATCAATCGTCCTTTCCCTGCCGAGGTGGCGCCAGACGGGGAGCGCGGTCTGGTCGCGCTGACTGCGGAGTATAGTCCACCGCGGCGAGCGCCGACAAGGTCGGGGCATGGGCCTGCTGGGACGCTCGCGGGCCCGTGAGACGAGTCCGTGATCGGAGCGCCGCCGCGAGATTGCTGCACCTGGGCGGCTCGCGGACGGGGCATTCCCCATCCCTCCCGGTGCAGTCTGCTTCCCGATGGCTCGGCGTGTGGCCACGGTGGGCCGCCAGGGGCGCCGGGACCCACCCGGAAGCCGACCGCTCCCCCGAGGAGCTGTTCGCGAGCGCGCCTGCCTACCCGCCGAGCGCTCCCGTCAAACCGCTCGTTGGTACCGAGAACGCCGCTTCGAGGAAACCGACGGTTCTAGGAAGCGAGCCTTGGGGACTGCCCTCCGCGATGGGCTGCGACGGTTGCCGCGGCCGGCAAGCGCACCCCTGGCTTCTTTGCGACGCTCCCTTGTGGTACTGTCATGCGACGGCTTCCTCACCAAGGGAGACTATCCGTGTCCCACCGCGTCCTCCGTCGCGCCCTTCTCGCCACTCTCACCTTGCTCCTCGGCCTGACCGGCTACGTTGCCGCCGCACCGTCCGGCAATAGCGCTGCCAACCCGATCCTGCTGACGCAAGTGGTGCAAGGAACCCTGATTGGCAACACGGGGGGCGCCTTTGCCTACTACCGGTTGTCGTATCCCGGCGACGGATCACTCGTCGCCCTGACCTTGACCGCCAACAACGCGGTCCCGCTCAATAGTGGGGCCGCTGGCCTCAACGTCTACCAAGGCAGCACCCTGGCCGCCACGACCGGCCGGCACGGCCCATTCACCGACCTCGCCCTCTTCTGGTCGGCGGCGCCGGGTCCAATTCTGGTGCAGGTGTTCGACTACGACCCCGCGAACAGCGTCTCCTTCACCCTGACGACGCAGTACCTCCCACGGCAAGCCGCCGGTTCTTCCACGAATGCGCCACCATCGAGTGCCGCGACGACTGGCGCCGTCTCATCCACTACGTCCACCACCGCATCTTCCCCAGCGACGACCACGACCAACGCGTCCACATCTACCTCCCTACCCAATGGCAGTACGAGCACGAGCGTGTCGACGCCCCCTCCGCCGAGTACCACGACGACTAGCACCGCCTCATGCACGACGTTCACCGCCGCGAACACAACGAAGTCCGTGTGCCCTACCCCAACCTCTACGTGTACTCGTATGGTCAGCACGGTGACGTCCACGTTCACCGTCCCCATCACGATCACGTCCACCACCGTCGTTACGAGCGGATCCACGACGACCACGCTCACGTCTGTCACCACCACGTCGCGTGTCACGACGTCCACTTCGGAAGTCACGACCGAGTGCGGCCAGCTCGGCGGGGGCGGTTTCTAACGGGGGTGGGTCCTCATCGGTGCGCCGGCCGGCCTTGGTTGATCGACGCTACGCCTGCGCGAATTGGAGCGCGTGCTCAATCGCCTGCGCGAGCGTCCTGCCCTGCCCCACCTTCCAGGCGTCCGCGAAGGCCGCCGCGCTCAACTGGGAGCGCAGGGTCGTGAGCGCCTGCACCCCGGTCGCCTGCTCGGAAGACAGGGGTGCGCCGAGGGTAGCGCAGAGGCTATCAGCCGCCCCAAACAACTGCACCGCCTCGTTCGGGTCGCCCTCCGCCATCGCGACCAGCGCCAACTCGGCGAAGTCTGTCGCGATGCTGGGCTTGTGACCGAGGCGGGTACGTATGGCCAG
This sequence comes from uncultured Chloroflexota bacterium, assembly GCA_937967325.1. Lineage (GTDB taxonomy): Bacteria > Chloroflexota > UBA4733 > UBA4733 > UBA4733 > UBA4733. Next base: position 2,067 of record CALBSQ010000036.1, on the reverse strand, counting down.
CCCTTGCCCCCGGAGCGCTTTGGCCCGGCTGGGATCCCCCTGCTTCAACGCGCAAGTTCCCAGGTTGCTCAAGGCATTGGCGATGCCCCACTGGTCACCGAGCTCTCGCTGGAGCGTCAGCGCCTCGCTGAAGCGCGCGGTGGCCTGATCGAGGGCATTCTCTTCTTCAGCAAGCACTCCCAGTGCATTCAGCACGAGCGCGATACCGTGCCGGTCTTGCAGCTCCCGCAACAGCATGAGCGCTTCCTGCCAGCGCGCGCCGGCGACGGCCGTGTCGCCGAGCGCGTGCGCCACGTTGCCCCGCTCGTGCAGTGAGAGCGCCAGGAGGCGTTGGTCGCCGATCGTCCGGCGCAGTTCCAACGCCTCGTCGTCGAGCGCCGCCGCCTGGGCGTACCGGCCCTGGAGGTAGGCGAGATTGCCCAGATTGTTCAGCGAGTCAGCGACGCGCGAATCATCGCCCAGCGCCCGTCGGAGTTGCAACGCCTCGTCGAACAGCGTGGTGGCGTGGCTGTAATCTCCCCGCGCCGCCGCGTTGTTGCCGAGACCGTTCAGCGCGTCGCCAATCACCGGCCCATCCGCCAGGTGGGGCCGCAGCGGCAACACCTCCGCAAACCGGGCCTGCGATTGGTCGTAGTCGCCCTGCCAGTAGGCCAGCATCGCCGCGGCGTTGAGCGCCTGGCCTCGCACTGCCGGTGGCGGCACGCCGGTAGCATGAGCGAGCGCCTGATCCAGCCAGTCGCGCCCCTCGCTGAGGTGACCGCGCGCCCCCCAGAACGGCCCGAGGGCGGCTGCCAGCCGCAAGGCATCTTCCGCAGCGCTCGTCTCCTCCATCGTGCGTCGAGCAGCACGCAGGTTATCCTGCTCCCGATCCAGCCGGTCCAGCCAGGTGGGCGCCTCGGCCCCACGCAACTTCGGCGCTGCCTCCTCCGCGATGGCGAGGAAGTAGGCGGCGTGGCGGCGCCGCAGCTCTGCCGTCTCGCCGCGTTCCGCCAGCTTTTCCCAGGCGAATTCTCGAATCGTCTCGAGGAGGACCAGACGCGGCTCCGCTTCGCCTCCCTCTTCCTGGCGCACGAGACTCGCATCGACCAGCGATTCGGCACCGTCGAGCACGTCGGCGCCGACGTCGCCGTGCTCGTTGCCGATCGCCTCCGCCGCTGCTAACGAACAGCCGCCACTGAATACGGCCAGGCGGCGGAAGAGGGTCTGTTCGGGCGGCGTCAGCAGATCGTGGCTCCAGGCAATGGTCGCGCGCAAGGTCTGCTGGCGGGCGGGCAGGTCGCGGGCCCCACCCGTCAGGGTCTGGAGCCGGTGCTCCAGACGGCAGAGCAGCGCCGCCGGTGAGAGCAGGCGGATTCGCGGGGCCGCCAGCTCGATCGCCAGCGGCAGGCCATCGAGTCGCCGGCAAATCTCCGACACGAGCGGGGCATTCGCCGTCGTGAGGTCGAATGCCGGCTTGACGGCCTGGGCTCGCTTGACGAACAGCGCCAGCGCCTCAATCTCGCCCAAGTCCGCCAGCGGCGGCAGGTGGTGCGGAGCCGGCAGGGCCAGGGGCGGGACGGGGAAGCGCCGCTCGCCCGACAGTCGCAAGAGCGTGCGGCTCGTCACCAGCAGGCTGAGCTTCGGGCATGCCTCCAGCAATCGGGCCAGCCGCGGCGCCGCCGGCAGCAACTGCTCGAAGTTGTCCAGAACGAGTAAGCGGTGTTGACCGGCCAGGGCAGCAACGAGGCGGTCGGCGGAGGATGTCCCTGCCACGTCGCGCAGGCCGAGCGCCTGCGCGATGGCGGAGGCGACGAGGTCGGGGTCGGCGAGCGCCGCCAGCGGCACGAAGGTCACGCCTTCCGGGAAGGCGTCGGCCGCTGCCTGAGCAACCGCTAGGGCCAGACGGGTCTTGCCGGCGCCGCCCGGGCCGGTCAGCGTGACCAGCCGCGCATCCTCCTCCACCAGCAGCGCCCGTACCGCCGCGACTTCCCGCGCCCGCCCGACCAGGGGGGTCGGCGGCACGGGTAGCTGGATCAGCGGCGGCGGGGCGGGCGCTGCGCCGGCAGGGGATGGCGCGGGGATCGGGGC
>CALBSQ010000035.1 GCA_937967325.1 uncultured Chloroflexota bacterium | reverse complement strand
TCACACAACAGGGTGCGCGCCGAGATCGGACCGGCGACCCACGAGTTTCCACCAATAGTGAAACATGGGCCGCCCGCTCGTCTACAATGTGCCGGAGGACATCCGGCGTCCAGCGGAGTAAGGGCAGCACCTTGAACAGCATGATCATCGGGCCGGCCGACATCGAAGCGGCAGCGAGTCGCATCGAGGGGCGAGTACGGGTCACCCCAGTCATGACCCTGGAGGAAGGGGCCTGGGGACTTTCGGGGCGGCTCGTCCTCAAGCTGGAGTGCCTGCAGCATACCGGGTCGTTCAAGCCGCGCGGCGCCTTCAATCGAATACTCTCCAGCTCGGCGCCGCCCGCCGGCGTCATCGCCGCGTCCGGGGGCAACCATGGCGCGGCCGTTGCCTACGCGGCGCGCAGTTTGGGGCGCCACGCCGAAATCTTCGTGCCGGAGTCGACGCCGCCACTGAAGGTAGAACGGCTCCGGCGCTATGGGGCTCGCGTCTCGCTGATCGGAGCGAGCTATCCAGAGGCGCTGACGGCCAGCATGGCGCGCGCCGCCGAAACCGGCGCGCTGGTGGTCCATGCCTACGACCAGCCCGAGGTGGCAGCCGGCCAAGGCACGGTGGCGCGCGAGCTGGAACACCAAACGCCGGATCTGGACACACTCCTGGTCGCCGTCGGCGGCGGCGGATTGATCGCCGGCATCGCCGCCTGGTTTCAGGGCCGGGTGCACGTCGTGGGCGTCGAGCCGGAAGGGGCGCCGACGCTGGCACGCGCTATGGAGGCCGGCCGACCCGTCGACGTGCCGGTAACTGGAGTAGCGGTGGACTCCCTTGGCGCCCACCGTGCCGGCGCCCTGGCCTTCGCCATCGCGCAACGCTACGTCGACCGGGTCGTGCTGGTGACCGATGACGCGATTCTGGCGGCTCAGCGAACGCTGTGGGAGGACGTCCGTGTGGCGGCGGAGCCGGGCGGGGCCACGGCGCTCGCGGCGCTGCTCTCCGGCCAGTATCGGCCGGCGCCGGAGGAGCGGGTTGGCGTCCTCGTCTGCGGCGCTAACCTCGACCCGCGGCGGCTCAACTGAGCCGCCCGCGTCGTGACGCGGCGGCGCCAGGGGGTGAGGTTACGCCTTCGGCTCGACCCTGCGGCAGCCGGGGCGGTCGTAGCGGTGGAACTCGCCGGCCGGGGTAATGCCGACACGGATGGCAGGCTGGTCGCCCAGAACCTCGATGTGGTGCCAGAGGTTCTTGGGCGCGAAGACGACGTCGCCGGCTTTGACGCGGTGCGCTTCGGGCGCGTGCTCGTAGTGCCAGGCCAGCTCCCCTTCCACGATCACCCAGGCCTCGTCGTGCTGGTGATAGTGGTGGTCATTCTCGTGACCAGGCGCCTGATAGATCACGGTGACGGTGAGCTCATCGGTGATGACGACCCGCTCCGCCCAGGGCGGCGGTCCGTTGCGCGCCTTGATCTCGGCGATGCGGGTGGTGAGCGTGTTGTGGTCAAGTGCAAAGGTCGGTGCCATGCGTCTCCCTTTTCTTGGTTACTGCCTACCGTCCGGTAGACGCGGGGAAGTATGGCAATGTTGCTGGCGCTGCGCAACCGGACCTGCCAGCGGGGCCAGAACGGTTCCCGGAGGACCGGTCAATCCTGTGGCTCGCGCGATCGCGATCACTGGCCGAGCGCACGGCCGGTCGCCGCGTTAAACAAGCGCACGCCTTGCGCCGCTGGTGAGAGGTACACCACCTGGCCGGGCCGGGGCCGGAGGTCCGGCGTGGCGCGCACCTTCACGAGTGCCGGTCCGACCTTGACATGGACAATCACCTCGCTGCCGAACAGCTCGCTCAGCGAGACCTCGGCCGGCTGCCGAGCGGGCCCCTGCTCCAGGCTCAGTTGGATCGCTTCCGGTCGCAGGCCCACTTTGAGCGTCGGCGGCAAAGAGCTGTCGGACAGCGGCGGCGCCGGCACGTGCCAGCCCCCTTCGGTCACCAGATCGTCTCCCTGGCGAACCGCGCTCAGCACGTTCATCGGCGGGCTACCAACGAACTGGGCGACGAAGAGATTGGCGGGGTAGTGATAGAGGCGATCGGGGATGGCCAGTTGTTGGAGCTGGCCCTCGCACAGCACGGCGATCCGATCGGCCATGCTCATCGCTTCCGCCTGGTCATGGGTGACGAACAGCGTCGTCACCCCCAGCCGCTTCTGCAGTGACTTCAGCTCCGCCCGCGTCCGCAGGCGCAGCTTCTCATCGAGGTTGCTGAGCGGCTCATCCATGAGGAAGACGCGCGGCTGCCGGACGATCGCCCGCCCCAGCGCCACCCGCTGCCGCTCACCGCCGGAGAGCTGGGCCGGCTTCCGATCAAGCAGATGAGTGATGTGGAGCAGCTCGGCCGCTTCCTCAACTCGTTGGACCCTCTCGGCGCCGGAAAGACGGCGCATCTTGAGCGGGTAGAGCAAGTTATCGCGCACCTTCATGTGGGGATAGAGGGCAAACTGTTGGAAGACCAGCGCCACGTCGCGCTCTCTGGGCTCCAAGCTGACGACGCTCTGCCCATCAATGAAGATGTCGCCGCTGTCGGGATGCTCCAGGCCGGCGAGCAAGCGCAGCGCCGTCGTCTTGCCGGAGCCGCTCGGGCCGAGCATCACCAGCAATTCGCCATCGGCAGCGTCCAGGGTCAGATCGCGAATGGCAATGGCCGCCGGCCCAAAGCTCTTGGTGACCTGATCGTAATGCACCCGCGCCATCATCGCCCTCGCGCCGCGAACAAGGCGGTCAGGCACGGATGTCGAACACCAAAAGACCCAGCCGCCTGTATTTGTTTCCGCTCCTAGCAACCGCTATAGTATCGTCTTAGCAGGTTGAACCCTGCTACAACAACAGGCGCAACGCTCTGGCGCGCTCGACGGCCTGGAGACGGCTGTGGACGTCGAGCTTCCCGTAGATGCTTTTCAGGTGGTTGCGAACCGTGCCGGCGGTAATCACGAGCTGCGCGGCGAGCTCGGGCGTGGAGAGTCCTGCCGCGAGCAGTCGCAGCAACTCGAGCTCGCGCGCGCTGAGCGGCTCGACGAGCACGGGAGTCGACGGCGCGGCTGTCTTGAAGTCGCACCGCAGGCAGCGAGCAGTGTGGCAACGTAGGCAGGCGCAACGTCGCGCGCTCGCGCCTGCCGCAGTAGCGCGACCATCGGCGCGCCTTCGTCCACGAAGAGGCGGACGTACCCCTCCGGCTCCGCCAGCGATAGGGCGCGGGTCAGCACGATCATGGCCTGGGCAACCCGAGCCTGCTCCAGGAAGATGCGCGCCTGGAGCACCAGGATTTCGATCACACAGCCGGCCAGGCCGCCTGCCTCGGCGATAACGAGCAGACGCTTCAGCAGGGCGAACGCCTCGTCACGCCGGCCTTGCAGGAGGTGCAGGCGCGCCTGAATGAGGCGCTCGAGCAGGCCCACATACCCTAGGTTCTCGTCCGTGCGCCACGCCTCTTCTCGTGTGCTGGCCCAGCGCATCGCCGCGGACGGGTCCTCCGGCGTGGCCGCAAGACACAGCCGTGCGCGGGCGAGGGCGACACGCTCGGCGTACTGGACGACGTGACCGTCGCGACCGAGGGCCTCGGCCCGTTGCAGCGCGGCGAGGGCGCCAGCGGTGTCGCCGCGTGCCTGGAGCACAAGCGTCAGCGTAATGCAGCCGTCCAACGCCATCTCCGCCTGCCCGCCAGAGTCGGCACAGTGCGCGATCCCTTCGCGCAGGAGTCCTTCCGCCGCGTCAAGGTCGTTCCACTCCCGCAACACTTCGCCCATGCCGACCTGCGCCACGCCGATCGCCGGCGTGAACGTCATGCCCTCGTTGGCGGCCAGGTCCAATGTTTGCTGATAGGTCGTGGACGCCTGTCTGAGCCGCCCTTGTAGGGCCAGGGTCATGACGAGCCGGCCGCTGGCGATCAGCGCCAGGGTGATCGTGCCGGGCGTCCGGCTCAACGCCACGGCATCGCCATAGGCCTGGGTGGCAGCGGCCGCGTTGCCGCTCCAGAGATACGCCCCGGCCAGCAACCCGGTAGTTACGCCCCGCACCCGCCGATCATCCATGGGGAGATCATCCAATGCCTGGCGCCCCAGGTCGATGGCGGCGGCAAGGTCACCACGGAGGCGGGCGAGCTCGGCGCGGATCGCCGCGATCTCGCCGCGCAGCGCCCGGCTGGAGGCGGATGGATGGAGCGCTGGCGGTGTTGGGGCAGTTTCCAAGGCGCGCTCGGCATCCTGCAGCCGCGGCTCGACGGCGTCCAGCCGCGCGCTCCAGAGCAACACCCAGGCCAGGTCGAGACAGAGGCGCGGTCGGGCGGAGGCCGCCGAGCGCGGCAATTGCTCCAGCCAGCGCAGTAAGGTCGCCAGCTCCCCGCGCTGCCACAATATCGTCGGGAGGGCCTGCTCGACCAACCGAGCGGCCGCCTCGTCGTCGTGCGCCGCGAGCGCATGGTCTGCCGCCTCCGCCGGCAACCCTTGCTGCTCATACCAGGAGCAGGAACGGCGGTGCAGCTCCGGTACCAGGTCAGGCTCCTCTCGGCGCAGCCTCGCGCGCAGGAAGCCGGCGAAGAGATGGTGATAGCGATACCAGGTACCGGTGTCGTCCAGCGGCACGACGAACAGGTTGGCTCGGTCCAGTCGCTCCAACATGGCCTGACCGCCGCGCGAGGCGGCGGGCGGCGTCGCGGCGACCGCGTCGCACAAAGCGCCGCACATGCGCTCCAGGATGGAAGTGCGAAGCAGGAAGCGACGCACGTCGACAGGCTGCCGATCGTAGACCTCGTCGGCAAGGTAGTCGAGGATGTAACGGTTGGCGCCGCTCGACGTCGCGGTCAGGCCGGACAGCTGGGCGGGGTCGCGCCCCTGCAGCGAGAGCGCGGCCAGTTGCAGCCCGGCGACCCAGCCCTCAGTGCTCTCTTCGAGCCGCGCCACCTCGTCCGCCGAAAGCTGCAACCCCATCGTACGGCGGAGGAAGGCGGCCGCTTCATCGACGGTACAGCGCAAATCGTGCGCGCGCAGCTCGGTCAAGTGGCCGCGGGCGCGCAAGCGGGCGAGGGGCACCGGCAGATCCACACGCGTAGCGACGACAAGATGCACCTGTGGCGGCAAGTGATCGAGCAGAAAAGCCATGGCGCTATGGATCGTCGCCGTGTCGATGACGTGGTAGTCGTCAAGCACGAGCACGATGTCGTCAGGCAGGCCGGCAAGTTCGTTGAGCAAGAGCGTGAGGAGGGCGTCGGACGGTGGCGGCTGGAGCGAGCGAAGACACGCCAGCACCGACACGCCGATGTCGGCGCGCAGTGTCTGCGCAGGAGGTCGGGCATCAGGTCACGGTCCGGCGTGGCCGATGGACGGCGAGCTTGGGCGTGCCCACTGTTCATGCCTGCCACCCAGTCCTCGACGGCGAGCGCTAATCCGAGCATGATAGCGCCGAAGCTCCTCAGTCCGCGCCTGTTTGCCGGCTGTTGGGTAACTTCGCGTGCCGGGGGAGCGGCGAGACGATAGACTGCAGCCGTCGAATCGTGGACCGTGTGTCCTGTCTGATGGGCCGTCACGGTGAAGGAGGCATATGAACGCTGAACCGGTACGCATGGGGTACGTCGGGTGCGGCTTTATGGCGCAGCACGTCCACCTGCCCAACTTTGCTTCGCTCGCCGGCTGCCGCCTGACAGCGCTGGCGGAGGTACGGCCGCGGCTGGCGGCGCTGGTGGCGGCACGACGCGGCATCCCAACGATCTATCGCAGCCACCTGGACCTCATCAACGATCCGTCGATTGAGGCAGTCGGCGTGTCGGCCGGCTTCGCCCAGCAAGGGGAGATCGCCGCCGACCTGCTCCGCGCCGGCAAGCACGTCTTCATGGAGAAGCCCATGGCCGTGTCCGTGGCCCAGGCCGAGCGGATGCTCGCCGCGGCCCGCGAAGGCAAGACACGCCTGATGGTCGCCTACATGAAGCGTTACGACCCCGGCAATCAGGTGGCGCACCAGATGATTGCCGAGTGGAAGAAGAGCGGAGCAATGGGCGCCCCGCTCTACGCCCGCGCCCACGGCTTTGCCGGCGACTGGACCGCGGGATTGGACCGAAGCGCACAGATCAGCACCGACGAAAAGCCGGAACCGGCCTCCTACGCGGAGCAGTTACCAGCGTGGCTCCCGCTGGAGAAGGCGCCCGGCTACCTCGGCTACCTGCAGCAGTACACGCACAACGTCAACCTGCTGCGCTACCTGCTCGACGCGGGCGACAAGGTCAGGGTGCGCGCGGTCGATCTCAACGACGACGGCATGACCGGCGTCGTCTCTCTCGACCTCGCCGGCACGCGTGCTGTTCTGGAATCCGGTAGTCTGGCCTACCACGCCTGGGAGGAGCACACCCAGGTCTACTTTCAGCGCGGCTGGGTCCACGTCTGGTCGCCGCCCCTGTTCACCAAGCCGGCGCAGTCACGGGTGGAGATCTACGAGGGCGGCGACCATCACACCTACCGGTATCCAATCCCTCAGCCGGCGACGGCCTGGCACTATCGCGAGGAAGCCGCCTTCTTCGTGCGAGCGCTCCGTACCGGCGAGCCGTTCCGTTCCAGCGGCGAGGACACGCTCACCGACGTGCGCCTGTTCGAGGAAATTTACCGGCGACATCTTGCGAAGTAGCGGCCCTTCCTCATCACCGCGCCCTCGCCGCTGACAAGCGCATGAAAGCTCGCGTTCCCCGGTGACGGTTTGGTCAGATTCGCCCTTTCCCCTTCCTCCTGGCCCGCCACTTGCGACGCTACTCCGACGTGCGACGGCAGCACGCCTGTGGAGCGGCCGGCGGTGGATTGGGGCAGGGCGGCGCAACGGGCGCAGGAAGCGCTGCGGCAAGGCAGGCTGCGCCATCACTGGCGCGTCCACCAGCTCGAAACCGACTACGCCTTGTTCGAGACCGAGCTCCCACAGGGGGTATTGCACACATTGGTCGTGCGGGTGGCTCCGGGCCGACCAAGCCGGCCCTGGGAGTGTTCCCACCTGGTCAAGACGGCCAATGGCTTCATCAGTGAGGACCGCTACCAGGTAGCAGACGCCCCCGAGGATTACCTGGCGATCCTGGACCATGTGGAAAAGTCGCTGTCCCGACCGTAACGCTTGGTGTGGGATATGGGACACGTCTTACCAGGCGATGAGGTCGGCGAAGGCGAGGGCCGCGCGCCCGAGCTGCCGGTTGAGCCAGAGGCAGAAGTTGTGCAGCGTGACCGTGGCGGCCAGCCGCGCCAGGAAGCCGGTCAAATGGTGGGGTCGATCGGCCCGCAGCCGGAAGGCGTGCTGCAACTTCGCAAAGACCCTCTCGACAATCCGGTGGCGCTAGCGTTGTTCGAAGAGTGCCTGGTGTTGCGACGCCCCCCAAGGGGACGCATTGGACACTGCAGAGGCCTTGAATGGAGCCGGGCCGGCCGCGCAGGCCCTGGGTGATGACGAGCATGCCGAGACCTGGCTCCATGAAAGCTTGCGGCTATCGTCCATACATCGCAACCCCTTGTTCACCTACCGCACGCTCCAGCCCCCGGGTCTCGTCGCACAAGCGCGTGGCGACTACGACCAGGCGCGCTCGCTCTTCCAGCGGGCCCTGGCGCTGGAACAGGCCGCGGGGGATGGCTTCAGCAGAGCCATGACGCTGCGCTGCCTCGCCGGGCTCGAGCGCGTTCGCGGGCACTCGGCGCGAGGCTAACGGCCCGAAACCAGCAGCTCCGCCAGCTCGGTCGGGCGCGCCAGGAAGGGCGAGTGCCCGCCGTCCATCTCCAGCGGCTCGATCCCGAGCCGCTGCCGCGCCACCCGCCGCGACCAGTCAGGGTTGACGGCGCGATCAGCCCGGCAGAGCACGTAGTCCGCGCGCACGTCGGGCCAGCGCGTGACGGGCGTGGTCTCCTGCGTGTGACGCCAGTGCTGGCGGCGCAGGTGAGCGGCCGCCTTTATGCCCAGTTCAAGCGGGCAATCGTGATAGAAGACCTCCAGCGCCCTCGCCTCCGAGCAGGACGCCGACCCGTCCGGGTGGCCGACCGCCTCCGCGCGGGCCCGGTAGTGCGAGAACACCGCGGGATCGCGCTGGGCCTGCTCGTCGAAGCTGGCTCCCGGCTCCGGCAGCAAGGCCGCCAGGTAGATCAGCCGCCGGATCCGAGGGTTTCGCGCGGGGAGCAGCGGGAGGAAGAGCCCGGCCAGGGAATGGCCGACGACCACAATGTCATCCTCGATCGGCTCCAGCGCCTGGGCGACCACCTCGACATAGCGCTCGGATCCGGCCGCGGCGTCCTCGCAGGGAAGGTCCGGCATCGAGGTGCAGTGGCCTCGCGACTCGAGCTCTCTGGTCAGCAGGGTGAAGTGCCAGCCCGCGTGGTAGGCGCCGTGCAGCAGGGCGAACGTCACCATGTCAGACGATACGCGAGGACATGAGCACGAACATCGCGGTGAAGCCTCCTGTCACGCCCCTGCGACCAACCACAAAGCCGGCATCCTGGCGAGCGCCAGGTCGTACGACTTTGGCGCGTGGAGTGTCGAGGATAGGGCTGTCGCCGTGACCTCGAACTTGCTGACTGTGACCGGAGCTGCCATCCGCCACCTCCAGCGATTCCAAGTCTCAAGCCCCGGTTCGGTCACCCCTAATCTACTTCACGCCGGCCGGCGCTGCAACCGTGTCTTGTTCAACAAGTGCGAAACAGAGGTTGCCAGCAAGCTAGCGCCGAGGCAGTGGAGACCCGGAGCGCTGCAAGTCACATGGCGCCATATCATTCAACCTGAGCAGCACGCCCGTCGTGTGAGCGAGCCGGCAGAGATTGCCTCTGCGTCAGTGGCTGACGTCGAATATGAATATGTTTGTCGTGCGCAACCTTGCGAGGCGGCACGAGATCGCAGACGTCTAGCTTACCGCCCGGCGATTCCGGGACCCTGGTACGGCCGTTCAAACGGCAAGACGAACGGCTCCTCGAACGGTCGGAACGGCGCCAGGTCCGCGATCCCCTGGATGCGGGCAAGTAGGTCCGCAGGTAGCGGCCCCTTCTCCACCGCCTGCACGTTCGCCTCTACTTCCGCCTGGGACCGCGCCCCCATCAGCGTCATGCTGACGTCCGGGTTGGAGAGCACGAAGCGGTAGCCCAACTCCGGCAGGGGAATGTCGACCTCGTCGACCAACGCGTAGAGACGGCGGTACTGCTCGCGCCGGGGCGGACTGAGCCAGCGCGCGCCCGAGCGAATCTCCTCATCGTAGCGGCGGGCCAGCGCTCCTTGCTGGAGTGGCGAGCCGATGATGACTCCTATCCCTTGTCGTTTGGCTTCCGGCAGCACGGCGATGGCGGCCTCGCGCCAGAGCGGGCTGTAGTTGAAGGCGGTTAGAACGACGTCGTAGCGCCCGGTGGCGAGGATGGGCGCCAGCTCGTAGGCGGTGGTGCCGCCGACACCGCTGAAGCGGATTACCCCTTCAGCTTTGAGCTCATCCAGCAGGTCGTTGACCGGACCGTGGAACTCATGATCGGTCCACCAGTCATACTGCCGCGGTCGATCCGGCTCGTGGATGAAGAGGACGTCGATGTAGTCGCGCCGCAGGAGCCGCAGGCTCTCCTCGACCGAGCGCCGCAACCCCGTCTTGTCCTTAGGATTGAACGGCTGTGGCCGCCCGCCGAGCTTGGTGGATAGGAAGTAGGGGACCTGCGCTCCTGCCAGCGCATAGCCGAGCACCTCCTCGCTGTCGTGATAGCTGGGAGCGGTGTCGACGTAGTTGACGCCCAGCTCGAAGGCGCGCTGCACCGCCCGTCGCGCCTCTTCGCGATCGTTTCCACCAGCCCGCGAGACGAACAATCCGCCCATGCCGAGGGCGCTCACCTGCAAACCTGTCCGGCCCAACACCCGCCTATCCATGACCTCCTCCTACCGCCTGCCATCGGCATGCGCCACCGACGCCAGCGCATCCGAACATCGTAGCGTTGAGCGGCAAAGCGAGCAGGATGTCGCCCGGCGTGAGCGCGGGATTGGGGTAGAGACAAGCCGGGCCAACGCGTCGCCCCGAGCTGTGGCGCGAACATGTGTCCATGATAGATGCCGCGGAGATCGCAGGCCAGCCACCTGGATTGTCGGAGGGCCGCCCGGACGACTACAATGGCGCAGCTACATTGAGGTGTGCATGCTCCCGGCCCCATCCTCAACGCCCGCGGGCGCGGACGCGCCGGCGCCGCCGCTGGCGTTGGGTGTCTCCGGCGCTTGCTCGGTTCCCACCGAGTCCGGCGTCGCGACCGAAACCGGCGTGCCGGCATTCTCCTGATGCGGACGGCATCCGCTCGACCCTTCGCCGTTGCCACGGCGTTGACCGTCGTCGTGGGCGCCTTGTTGCGCTTCATCCAGCCCGACCTGGTGCTGTTCAAGTTTGACGAAGCCACTGCCGCCCAGCAGGTTGCGCACATGCTCAGGGACCACGTCCTGCTGAGCGCGGGCACCGTCTCCTCCGTGGGGGCGCCGTTCCCCCCGCTCTTCGATTACCTCATGGTTCCTCCTTTCTTGATCAGTCCCAGTCCTGTTCTCGCCACCGCCTACGTCGCCGCCCTCAACGTGCTGGCGCTCATCCTCGCCACGCTGCTCGTTCGCCGCTACGTTGGACCCCGCGCCGGCTACCTCACCGCGGTCCTATACGCCCTCTCGCCGGTGGCCGTGGTCGACTCGCGGAAGATCTGGGATCCGTACGTCATTCCCCTGCTCGCGGTGCTGGCGCTGTGGGGATTGCTGGCCCACGCGGTCGAGCATCGCCGGTGGGGCGGACCGCTGTTTCTACTCTGCTGGCTGTGGCTGCTCCAGATCCATCCGTCCACGGCGCTCCTGGCGCCGGTTGGGCTCCTGGCGTTATGGCTCGGGCGTTCGTCGCTGCGAGCGTGGCCGATGCTGGGAGCGCTCTGCCTCGGACTACTTCCCCTGGTCCCCTACCTCGCGCGGGACCAGGGTCGGGGCTGGCAAGACCTGCGGCGATTTCTGCAGGCGGGGAGCGGCAGCGCCCGTGTGAATCTGGACGCGGTAGCGTACGTGGCGCAGAATGCGAGCGGTTTCGGCGCTTCGCAACTGGAGGACGTGCCCTATCAGTCGTTCTTGCACCCACTCTGGACCGCTCCGGCGCTGGCATGGGTCGGCAGCACCGTCCTGGTTGTCGGTATCGCCTGCGCCGGCATTGCCACGGTTCACGCTGTGCGCTGCAAGGTAGCGGCCCCCGAACCGTCCGCAGGCGACGGCCACAGTCCCATCACTCGCTGTTCCGCGGCGTCGCCGACCTACACCATCCTCCTCCTCTGGTTGCTCGTACCCGTGGCGCTCACGCTCCGGCATGGGACGCCGCTGTTCTCCCACTACTTCATGGCGTTGCTGCCAGTCACGTTCATCGTCATCGCCGCCGGCGTCGACGCCCTCTGCCTGCAGTGGCCGCGCGGTGCGCCGCTAGTAACCGCGATGGTCACGAGCTACGCCGTGCTGGCGGTGTTCCCATTGCTCGCCCTGTTCGCCTACCTGCGCACGCCGGCGGCGGGTGGTTGGCAGTATGCGCGCTACCCAGTCGCGGTGCAGCAGGCGGTGGAGCGGATACTCCCGGCGGGCCTGCCGGTCACCATGATCGGGACCGACAGCGACAGCGGCGCCGCGTTGGTGTACTTGCTCGAGCAGCGATATGGCGTCAATGTCACCGCCATCCAGTGGACACTGCTCGTCGACGCCCCGCGGCAGGTGGTGGTGGGGCCGGCCACCGGCAGCATCATCGCGGATCTGCTCCCATCGGAGAGCCCTCCAGAGTTGATCCCAATAGCTGCCCACCAGCCGGAGGAAGCCGTCGTGCCGGTGAGCCAGCTTGATCTCCAAGGCCCCCTTGGGTCGATGCGCCCACTCGCCGTCCACCTGGCCAACGGCATTACCTATCGCGCCTGGACGGCCACGCAGCCGTCGCCCCAGACACTGCGCGTGACCCTGGGCTGGCACGTCGACACGCTCCCGCCGGACGCTGTTACCGCTGACTATGCACCCTACGTCCATCTGGTTCACAACGGCCGCACGGTGGCCCAGCACGACGGCGTCCCCTACCCCTCGGCGCGCTGGGCGGCCGGGCAAACCCTCTACGCCTGGTTCGACCTGCCACTGCCGGCGGCGCTGCCACCAGGACGCTACGAGCTGCGCACCGGAATGTACACGCGGCCCGATGTCCGGCGCGTTGCCCAGATAGGGCCACAGGGTCTCGAAGACGGGGAGTTCTCACTGGGACAAATCACGCTGCCGCTCAGTTAGCACAGAAGGCAAGCCGCACCGTGGAGGAGTCAGCAGTACCCGCCGCGTAAGCCGGCCACGAAGCGCCGCAGCTCCAGCTCGATGTCTCGCGCCAGCGCGCGCTGCTCTTCCAGCACGTTATGTTGCTGCGCCAGGTCACGCCGCCGATCATACAGCTCCGGCCCTCGCTGCTCGTCGCCAAGCGGCAGCAGGTAGGTCCAGTCGTGGGTATAGGCGGCCCACTGCCGGTTGTGGTGGCCGACCAGCGCGAGGTCGCGTAGGCGCGCCTGCTCTCCTCGGATCAGCGGCAGCAGACTCTTCCCGGTCAGCTCCACCCGCCGCTGATCCAGCACCACATCCTGCGGGAAGATAAGCTGGCCGCGCGCCGGCCCCAGGTACGGGAGCGTGAGTGGCGTCTCGATGCGGAGCAGGTCCAGGATCGTCGGCAGCAAGTCCGTCGGTTGCACCAGCGCATCGACGACCTTGCCCGACCGTTCACCCCCAGGCATACGGATCACCCAGGGGATGTGCGCCAGCTCCTCGTAGCCCCAGGGCCGCGCCTTACGCACGATGCCGTGCTCGCCGAAGGGCTCGCCGTGGTCGGAGACCCACATGAGCAGCGAGTTGTCGTAGAGACCCAGTTGGCGGATGTGATCGAGCAGCCGGCCCACGCAGGCGTCGACAAAAGCAACCTCACCGGCATAGTTTGCCTTGACACGCGCCAGCTCTTCAGGGATCAGGTAGCCGGCCACGTCGCCCGGCACGGGATCCCAGAGGTCGACGCCGCGATAAGACGGATCGACGTAGGGCTCCGCGTAGGACGGCGGCGGGTCCCACGGCTCGTGCGGGTCGAAGTAGTCGACCCAGAGGAAGAGCTGGTCCTTCTGGTGGAGGGTCTTCTTCTCCAGCCACTCAACGGCAGCGACGGTCACGCGAGACGCGCAGTAATCGGACTCCTCCTTGCGGCCCGAAACGTTGCGTAGATACTGCTCGAAGCGCGGCTTCCAGGTAGCGTCGGTGTCGTCGCCCCGCAGCTTGTGGTGCTTCGAAAGGTCCACGTCAACGCGGTGATCCACCACCCACGGGTCATATTCCTGACCGCGGATGAACACCACCTCATCGAAGCCGCGCCCGAAGTTGAAGGCAGGCTTGTGCATGTGGTAGGTGTCGGTGACCAAGGCCGAGCAAAAGCCGCGGTCCCACAGGATCTCCGGCAGCGAGTAGTCCGTCAGCTCCAGCGGCTGCCAGCCGCGGAACGGCGACTGGTAGCGCCCCGTCCACCAGACGGTGCGCGTCGGGATGGTCGGCAGGTTCTCGCCATAGGCGTGGCGAAACAGCACGCCGTCACGGGCCAGCCGGTCGAAGTTGGGCGTCTTCACGGCGCTGCCGTAGGCGCCCAGGTGGTCGACACGCAGGCTGTCGGTACCGATGATGATGATGTTCATTGTGGAGGGACCTCTCCGCCGCCGCGCTCATCGACGTCACCTACGGGATTCCGCACCTACCGTCGCGGCTAAGTCGCCGCTGAGCCTAGCACATGCGAAAGCATTACCGGGATGGTAAGCGGCAGGGACAGAATTGCAGTAAGCTTCATCACGAGGGGGGGCAAGCCAATGTGCTCGAAACCTGGCCGTCTCCTCATAATGGCGTGCTCGCGACGCAAGCTGCAGAACGATGGTCTGTTGCCCGCCATCGAGCGCTACGACGGGCCGGCCTTCCGCGTGTTGCGCCGCTACCTGCGCAGCGCGCCGGAAGCGCCACTCCATACCGTCATCCTGTCCGCCCAATTCGGGCTTCTTGCTCACGACGAGCCGATTCCGCGCTACGACCAGCGTATGACCCCACAACGCGCCGAGGCCCTTCGTGCGAGCGTGACCGAACACTTGCGGCGGGTCCTCGCGGACGCTCCCTATCATGAGGTATTTATCCACGCCGGGAAGGAGTATCGGAAGACACTCGCCGCGCTTGACAACTACCTTGGGGACCGGCTGTACGTCACCGTGGCGGCAGGCGCGCCGGGGAGAAGACTGGCTGAGCTCCATTCGTGGCTCCGCGGCAAGGACATCGGGGGCGTCGGAGAGCGAGCATGAATGTACAGGGTCGGACCGATAAAGAGCGCTGGGCCAGTGAAGAAGGGGTGCGCCAAGACCTCCAGCTTCAACCGCATCTTTTCCTGAAGCTGGCCGAGAACGCGCTGACGGTAGCGGAGAGCCTCCGCGATAACTATTTCAAGAACACGGCCGCCTTTGTCAGCGCCCTGCGCCGGTCGGTGCAACAGTCGGACGCGGGAATCCGACCGGATCCCATCCTCACAATCCATCGTGTCCGCGATGCTGAGTGGGCGCAGGTCCAGGACGAGGTGGTGACCTTTATCGACGGCGGCGTGGGTCAGGTGCAAATCTCCAGCCAGGTCCCCATCCTGCTGCGCGTAGGGTCCTACTGTGTCCGAACCGGTGAGCGACGGCTCGCCGAGCGCGAGCAGTTTGGCTATTACCCGGTCATCCTGGGAGACCTCGAAGGCGGCAGCAAGGAGCGCAAAGACTTCACCGACATCGTGCGTATCACGGCCGAGTTGCTTGCCGGCCTAGCGGCCTTGCAGCGAACGCCCGACCTCAAGCTGCTCATGTTCCACGGGCCGCTGGTCTATCTGGTAGGCAACTACGCCGGCCATACCCCCTTCACCGAATCCGATGTCGACCGCTTCCTCCACCAGTACGCCCCCGAGCCGGACCTCGCCCGCCGGCTCAAGGCGGACTTCCTACAGGAGGCCCAGCTCGACATCTACCCGCCGATGACCGCGCGTTCGGACGAGTGGGTGCAGCGGCGGCTCTTCGAGCCGTTGGCGTGGATCGCCTTTCTGTATCGCCGGCTGATCCAAGAGGCGCGCCGCCGCGACCCGACCCCCATCATCGCCGGTGTCGTGGAGCGGGGCGCGCTGCGTGAGTTCTGCGAGCGTGTGCTGCTGGAACGGGTCTTCCGTGGCCTCCGGCTCAAGAGCAACGCCGGCTACTTCAACACAATGTACGGGCGCACCGACTTGACCTCACCGAAGGCGCTGCTCGACCGCCTCGGCTATGCGGACGCGCTCCTACTCGGAATGCTCCTCCAACCGGGTGAGTTCTCCGAGCCCTGGGAGGTCGCCAAGTACGAGGGGCTGCGCCGTGGCGACCTTGTCCTGCCAGGGGAAGCAGACACGAGCTCAGTAAACTTTGCGCCGTTAGGCCCTGGCCCGATCGGTTTCCCACAGGTCCTGGGCTGCTACTTGAGCATTTCCGAGACGACCGAGCCAATCCGCGTTGAGGTCTTCAAGGATCTGGGCGCGAACCAGATTGACGAGGCGGTCCGCCGGACCTACCTCTATGCGCGGCTCTTGCCGGGCTATGGCTTCCCGGTAGGTCTCGATATTGCCGACAAGTTTGCCAAGCTGCCGGCCTGGCTCAGCGACGCCTACAGTAAGCTCATCCGCTATCATCTCGGCATCAGTCTGCAACAGGGCGACGTCAGCGATGCGGAGATGCGGCGCATCCTGGTCCAGGCCATCTACATGACGCATCGCGATTGGCTCTTCCGGCCGACGAGTTGAGCCGGAACGGCGTGAGGTAGCACGGATGACAAGCAGCGAGGACCGCACCCGCTACGTCGGCACTCTGGTCGGCGAGAGCACGAGCCGCGAATTCCGCCTGGCGGTGGCCCACGAAGCGATCCGCGAGCAGGACATCATCGCCGTGGACGCGGAGCTTCGCTCACCTGACGGCGCCTCGCCGCCCGAGTCCATTCGCGTCTGGGCGAAGGTGCAGCGCATCGAGCGGCTCAACCCGCTCTTTCCGGCGGAGGCCGGGCAGGAGCTGGCCGCCACACGGACCAATCCGTTCGATACCGTGCTCTCGTTGAGCCGAGAGATGGTCACGGCGGTGTGTCAGGTGCTCGGCGCCGAGACGCGAGACGCCAAGAGCGGCGGTCGCCTCGACCACCTCCGCTACCCGCCCCAGCCCGCTTCCAGCGCCTATGGTCCCTCGGCGGCCGATATCGCTCGTGTGGTGCTCGGCGAGCTTGGCCAGCAGCAACGACGGGCGCTCGACATCGCCACCCTCTCCAACCGCCCCGACGTCACCGTCAAAGTGGATGGGCACGCCATCGTCACGCGTCACCTGGCCGTGCTCGCCATGACCGGCGCCGGCAAGAGCTGGACCGTCCGCCGCATCATCGAGGAGCTGGCGAATAAGAACTACCCCATCGTCATCTTCGATCCCCACGGCGACTACACCGGCCTGGCCGACGTACCGGAACTGCGGCAGCGCGTGACGCGCTACTATGCCAACCTCCCGATCTTCGAAGAGGACAGCGAGACGGTGGCGAAGATCGTCGACACCCTCGGCTATCCCCTCACCGACACGATGCGCACGCGCTTCGGAGATGTCTTCGACGCCGCCGCTACGTTCTACGGCGCCGATCCAACGGAACGGCAAGAGCGCGGGGAATGGCTCGCGAACCATCTCAAGCGGCCAGACATCGCGCGATTCGGTATCGGACCCAACATGTGGCTGCTGGCGAACATCGCTGAAGCCGGCGAGTTGACGCTGCGTGGCAATGAGCTGAAAGACAACAGCCAGCATCGCCTGCTGGAATGGGGATGGCCCGCCCTCAGCACCTATTCGAAGACCGATGTCCGCACACTGGAGGCGATCAAGAAGCGTGTCTATACCGCCGCCGCGGCCCTGCGCCGCATGGAGGAGACAAACCGGCGCGTGGCCAGTGATGCCAAACCCTTGCCGATCGACCGGACGCAGGTCGTGCAATACGGTCACATTAGCGTGGTCTCTCTCGCCGGCTACACCAGCGACTTCCAGGCTACCCTGTACAGCATCATCGCCAGCGAAATCTTCGGGGCTCGGGTCAGTGACCGCCTGTCGCTGCCGGTGCTCCTGGTGCTCGAGGAGGCGCACAATTTTGCACCGGCACGGGCAGAAACTCCGGCGGAGCAGCGGGCCACTGCGATTACCCGGCAAATTGCGCAGGAGGGTCGGAAGTTTGGCGTCGGTCTCATCATCATCAGCCAGCGGCCCTCGCGCCTGGACGAGACGACGCTGTCGCAGTGCAACTCCCAGATCATCATGCGCCTGGTCAACCCGGCGGACCAGTCCTTCGTGCGGCGAGTGATCGAGTCGCTGGGCGAGGACGAGGCCAAGATGCTGCCCGATCTGGATGTAGGAGAGGCGCTACTCGCCGGCCAGCTCACCAGCTTCCCCGTGCTGGTCCGGATCAAGCCACCGTTGTCCCAGGGAGAGCGGGAGGAGCAAGACGCCTTCGAGGCGCTAGAACAGGCGCACAAGCGACTGAGCAGCGATGGGAGAGCCTGATTCCTTGCTCGTTGTCGCCGGATTGAGCCTCAAGAACCTCCAGCCCAGAGTGTGGGATCCACAGTCACCCTATCACCTACCCGATCTGCGTGCGGTCATGGTTTCCTACGGAGAGTTCCACCGCATGTCGGCCCAGCGTCGCGCGGCCGAAGAACTGGGGCTACACGCCTATCTCGGTGCTGACGATACGATCACGATCTACCTGGACAACGGCGCCTTCTCCTTCCTGCGCTCCGGTGAGGACGTGCCCCGACCGGCTTACGAGCAGTTCGTGGCCGCCGCGAAGCCCGATTGGTACGCCATCCCGCAGGACTACATCCCCACGCCGCACATGAGCGACGACGAGCAATGGTCGTGCTTGCGGCGCACGATGGAGGTGAATCGCTCCTATCGTCACGATGGTTACGTGCCCGTGATCCACGTTAGCCGCCACCTCGACGCCTATCTCGAGCAGATTCAAACGGACGACCGACTCCGCGCGAAGCCGGCGATTGGCCTTGGCGCCATCGTGCCGAACCTGTTGCGGTCGCCCAAAGCCATGCCCTATGAGGACGTTCTGGCCAAGCTGCGACGGGTACGGGCGGAACTGTCCGATCGCCAGCTCCATGTCTTCGGCATCGGCGGCACCGCCACGCTGCACCTCGCCGCGCTGTTCGGCATCGACTCCGTCGACTCGTCCGGTTGGCGCAACCGCGCCGCCCGCGGCATCGTGCAGTTGCCCGGGCGCGGCGACCGCATGGTCGCCAACATGGGTAGTTGGCGCGGCCGGGAGCCCAGCGCCGACGAAGCCAAATCGCTGGCCGGCTGTTCCTGTCCCGCCTGCGGCAGGTTCGGCCTGCCCGGGCTTCGGGCGAATGGCTTGGCGGGCTTCTGCAACCGTGCTACCCACAACCTATGGGTACTGCTCAAAGAGGCGGGCGAGGTCGCTGCGCACCTGAACAACTGGACGTACGCGGAATGGTTTGCCACACATCTCGACAACACCATCTATCTGCCGCTCATCCGGCAGGCGCTTGCGCTTCGCGATGGAAACGTCGCCGCCGAGACGCCAGCCACCCTGATCTAAAGTGTCGCATTCTGGGTCCCCCCACGGAATAGCTAGGAGGCGACCACCGTGCCACGATGCCGGGATGCTGTCACATAGTACTGCCGCGAACGGAAAGTACTGGGGAGCGCGTGAGAGGACGGTGGGAATGGTTCTCGATGGTAAAGGATGGAGTAGCCGCCCTGGTGGCGGCGACGTGTCGCTCGCGTTGACAGGACGGGAAGGCAGCCTGTGCCGCTAGATAGCGAGTCACCCCCATCGGCATGGTCGTCGGTCGCCCAGGTGAGTGCCGATCCAGGGACGGTCCTGGCCCGCTACATCGAAACGGACGTGGGTGCCCTGCTGCGAGGTCTCCGGCTCTACGTAGTGCGCTTCGGCCTCTGCCCGGCCGATCAAGCCCGGGAGACGGCATTGGAGGTGCTGGACGATCTGGTGGTGATCGCGATGTCGATCGCCGATCGCTTCGACCCGACACGGCAGCCGCACGCCTGGCTGTTACGTATTGGCATCAACGCCATCAAAAAGCGACGCGCAGCCCAGGCGAAGCGGTACGGACATGAACGCATTGCCAGCGACATCCGAACAGGCGATGCGGGCGAGGACGATGGCATGTTCTTCGACCGGGTTGCAAGTACGCTGGCGCCCGAGCCTGGCAAACAGGTGGCCTCCGATGAGCAGGTCCAGCAGATGTTGGGCCTCATCTCCGAGGCCGACCGGCAGGTTATCGTGCTGGCAAAACTCGTCGGCTTCACGGGTCCGGAACTGGCCCGGCACCTCGGCATCACGCCCGCCAACGCGCGAGCACGCCTGCACCGCGCGCTCGGGCGTCTGCGGGAGCAACTCTTGGAGCGGACGAAGGGAGAGGACGGCAATGCCTGAACATTCGACCGATCCGGACAGCGACTACGTGCGGGAACGCGCGCTCTATCGCTACAGCGCTGCCCTTGAACGGGGTGACCTCAATGCGGTGGATGCGGTGCTCCGGGAGGCCGAGGGCGACGCAGCGCTGGAATCGGCCGTTAACGAACTGAACGCGCTCTACGCGGAAGCGGATGATGCGCGTGTCCAGGAGCAGAACGTCGCGACCGTGAGCCGTATGCTCAGCAAGCACCTTGCGGCGGCCAGGGCGGTGGCGGAGCCAGCCGAACTGCCACCACTCACGGTTGGCGCCGTCGCGGCGCGCGTGCAAGAGGATGTCACCCGGCAAGGCCGCGGCGACGCGGACGTGCTCAGTGTGACCCAAAAGCTAAGCGGGGAGCAGACGCCTCTACCCGGAGACTTGAGCGCGCCGTCGGTGCGCCGGCTGTTTCACCAGTTGGGCATCGACGTGAGCGATCGCTTCCGCAAGCTCTTCCGCCAGCGCGCCATCGACCTCAGCATGGGACGCCGCGACGGCGCGTTCCGCCTCGCGGCGACGCGTCAGCAGCGGGAGCGACGAGGCGACGACACGGAAGGAGGGACGCCAGGTGCATGAGGCAAACACCGCCATCGAGGCGGCCGTCGTCGATCTCTACCACAGGGCTGAGGTGACACGGGCCGACCCGCGCCGCTGCATCACCCCGCTCGCGGAGCTCCTCGGCACCTACAGCGTGACCTGCCGCGAGCTGCGCGACTTGACGAGTAGAAAGGCCGGCGAGGAACTGCTGAAGCAAGGCGCCATCGCCGAATCGATCGCCGACGCCGGCGAGAACCCGCTGGCGGGCTACCTCGTCGCCGATGGCGTCAACGGCGCGATCTTCGTAGAAGCAACCGACCGTCTCACCCGCCGGCGCTTTTCGGTCGCCCACGAGCTTGGCCACTTCGTCTTGCACTTTCGCCCGGTGTTCCTCGCTCATGGCGAGGCGCTGGACCGGCCCCTGGTGGCGAGCGACACCTTCCCGGGACGCGAACGCGATGAGTCGACGCCTGCCGACCTTCCCGACGGACAGTTTGGTTTGCCGCCGGCCGTTGCCGTAGCCTTGCCGCCCTATCGGCAGATGGAGTTCGAGGCCAACCAGTTTGCGGTAGAGCTGCTGATGCCCCTCCCTGTTCTGTGGCCGCTTGTCGACCGGTATCGTTCCACCTATCGCGACGAAGACCTGGTCTGGCGCTTGGCGACCGACCTGCTGGTCAGCCGGGCGGCGATGCGCTGGCGACTGCGCGGGCTTGGCTTGCTCTCGACGCCTATGGGGGAGAGCTGAGGAGGGGAGCGATGGAGATCCGGTTTTTCGCTCGCCGGAGCACGCGCCGCATGCGCGACTACGCCGCGCTGCCGCCAATGCTCCTGACCGATGGCGAGCTCTTGGAGGCGCTGGAGGACGAGAGCGTCGATCTAGACGTCGAGCGCCCGGAGGGAGACTGGCAGCCAATCGATGTACGTGACCTCGCCGGTTGGGCTGCTTGTCCGCTCCTACCCCGACGCTTCATCGACGGCAAGGATGTCGGCCATACCGTCGCCTGGCTGCAGAGCGACGAGGGCTACCCGGTGCCCGTGCGGCTGTCACAAATCGGCGCCATCGCGCTGCGTGTCGTCGACGGCCAGCTCCGGCGGGAAGAAGTGGTCCCGCTGGAGCGTGTGGTTTCCATGATCATCGACCTGTTTCCCTGGGATGAAGTCGAGGAGTTGGCCATCGACCTGCGCGAACAAGGCTTCCGCCTCCTTCCGAGCGAACGGCCTGACGGGCCAGGGGAACTCTTCGACTTCGAACGCATGCGCAAGACCACCCAGAACCGCTCCAACGACGAAATGATTCGCCTGGAGCGGCAGATGCTCGCCGGCGGCGTCGACGTTCCGACCGTGGTGGACGGCCGGCTGGATCCGCGCTCTGGCGCGTTTGACGCGGCGACGGACGCCGTTGTCGGCGTGGTCAAGGCCCACAACAAAGCCTATCTGCACCCCCAGGGCTGGCGCGTGTTCTACAACCTCGAACCAGGCCAGCGCACGCCGGCGTTCCATCTGCGGCGCGTCGAGGGCCTGCCCGGCGACCAGGCGACCCGGGCGGGCAGGCTGAACGTCGAAGTGGTTACCTGGTATCTGCGCTTGGACGGCAACCGGGGCGAGCTGCCAAACTGGGGGATCGTGCGGGTGGAGTTGCCGTGGAAGTACTTTGACCAGACGCTGGGCGGCGACTTCGGGGCGGTCAACCTGCTGTCCCGGGCCCTTTGCGAGTATCGCTGCCGCGACGCCGGCTATGGTCGTGCTCCCGTCTCGCTCTACCCGATCCAGCGCGCCGAGGAGAGCCTGGGGAGCATCTTCGCGCCTACGGACCAGTTGGCGCATCGATTCTACCGACTGAGCGGGCTATGAGGTCGTGTCACACTCCGCGCCGTTCTTGGGAAAGAACGTGGAGGCCGGTGAATGAGCACTTCGGGGCGAAATGAGAGGAGCAAGCGCGTGGAAGCGACGGATGGCACGGCCATCGGCGACGGCGTAGGGCCTGGATTGAACGGCGCAGCGGCGATTCCGGTGAGTGGCCAACGGGTAGTCCTCGGTAAGGTGGCGGCGCCCGAGGGGCAGGAAGCGACGAGCGACCACTTTTATTTCTGGGTACCCGCGACTGCGCTGGTCGAGCGTTCGCAGCTCGTCGTTTGCGAAAGCGTCATCGCCACGCGCCAGTACACCTTCTACGGTCTGGTGGAAGAGACCTACCGCGGCAGCCGCAAGCGCAGCATGGCCGGCGAGGTGGACGAGGCGGACGGCGACGTCGGCTATCAGCCGCCGTTTGTCAGCGACGGCTATACCTACGCCAAGGCCAGCATCCTGCGCACCGAACCGGCGGTGCTCACCTCGCCCCGCGAGCGCAGCGATGTCTACTTGGCGACCGATGCGGACGCCCGCCTGGCCTATCAGGTCGATGAGATGGGACAGCCGCTGGGCATCGGCCTGGTCAAGAACGGCGGCGAGCAACTCGCCGGTGTCGGTTGCATCGACCTGGACTACCTCCTCGGCGCCATTGGCGGGCACATGGTGGTGAACGGCACGACGGGACGCGGCACCAAGACCAGCTTTCTACTCACGGTGCTCTGGCTGTTGCTCCGTCTGGCGCGCCGCCAGGCCAAGGAGCGTCCCTCCGACCCCAACCGGCTGCGCATCGCACCGATCATCTTCAATGTGAAGGGCTTCGACCTGTTCTACATCGACCGCCCCAACAATCGCTTCGACCCCGGCGCCCACCTGGGCGACTGGCAGCGTCTGGAAGTCGATGGGCCGGGGCCGTTCGCTAACGTCAGCTACTATGCCGTCCAGCAACCGGGGAACAGCCTTCCCGTCCCGACGGGGCGTAGCGAAGGCGTTCAGCCCTACAGTTGGAGCCTGCGCGACCTTGTCCAGCAGGGCCTCGTCACCTATCTGTTCGCCGAGGCCGACATCCAGGACAGCAATTTCAGCGCCATCACCGACGACCTGGAAGCCTGGCTCACCAATGAGCGGACCGCAAACGACGGGACGGCGACGCGCTCGCTACGCGCCGATCGCGGCCAGCCCACGACCTTCCAGGACCTACTGAAGTGGACCCGGCAGCAGGCCAAGGCCAAAGAGGCCGACCGTGAGCTGGGTGGTCACCACTCGGGCACCTGGCAGAAGCTCGTCCGCCGTCTGATCAAGGTCGTATACGAGAGCCGGGGCGCGCTGCGCCGGGACGACCAGGAAGGCAACCCGCTGAACGTGGCGCGGGCGGACACCAGCGATCCCATCGTCATCGACCTTGCGGCGCTGGCCGATCAGCCGGAGCTGCAACGATTTGTCGTGGCGACGGTCTTCCGCCAGTTGGTGACTGCGCGCACCGGGTCGGCGGCGGTTCGTGATCTCGTCTACGTCGTGATGATCGACGAGCTCAATCGCTTTGCGCCGCGAGGCGCGCGCGACCCCATCACGCAGCTTATCGAGACGGTGGCGGCGGAGATGCGCTCCCAGGGGATCATCCTGTTCGGCGCTCAGCAGCAGGCGTCCAAGGTCTCCGAGAAAGTGATTGAAAATGCCGGCGTTCGCGCCCTCGGCAAATCCGGCAGTCTGGAACTGGCCTCACCGATCTGGCGCTTCCTCGGCGACGGCGCCCGGCGGAAGGCGGAGGCGTTGCCGCCGAACGAGAAGCTGCTCATACAGGACAACTTCCGCGAGCCGCTGCATCTGCGCGTACCCTTCCCGGCCTGGGCCATGAATCCGCGAGAGGCGGGCGGCGAAACGGTTTCGCGAGCGGATGGCGGCGATGACCTCATGGCCATCATTGACAAATGAACGGGGGGACGATGCGCATCCTGCACACTGCCGACTGGCACATGAACGAATCCCTCGGCCGCGTGGACCGCCGGCAAGACGTTTGCAAGGCGCTGGAGCAAATTGCCCGCTACCTGGAGGAGTACGCCATTGACGTGCTGCTCGTGGCCGGCGATCTCATGAGCGAACACAGCCGCATGGAGGAGCTGGAGACGGCCGTGGGCGACCTCCGGCAGATCCTCGGGCCCTTCCTGCAGCGCGGCGGCACCATGGTAGCCATCAGCGGCAACCACGATAGCGAGCCGTTCTTCGAGATGCTGCGCCAGGCGCTCGACCTGGTCGCCCCCGGCCGGCCGCGCCCCGACGGCAGCGAGCTAACCGGTCGGCTGTACGTTGCGGCACGGCCGCGCCTGCTCAAGCTGGCCGATCCCGCCGGGCTTATCGTCCAGCTCGTGCTCATGCCCTATCCCACGGCGCGCTGCTATCTACGCGGCGAGGCAGCGCAGTACCGCGGCGTCGAGGAGAAGCACCGGGCCATCCAGGTAGCGTTCAAGCACGTGCTGGACGAGCTGGAACGTCGCCTGGATCCGACGCTGCCCAGCGTGTTGGTGAGCCATGTCCACGTCCGGGGCGTTCAGACCCATTCGCTCTACCGGCTGAGCGAGGCGGAGGACGTCGTGTTCGAGCCGTCGGACATCCCGGCGCACTGGGCCTACGTCGCCTACGGCCACATCCACCGGCCGCAGACGGCGATTCCCAGCGCCTCCCATATCCGGTATGCCGGTAGCATCGAGCGGCTGGATGGCAACGAGCGCGACGACGAGAAGAGCGTCGTGTTCTGCGAGATTGACCGGGCTGGCCGCGTCGGCGAGCCGGCCCTGCTGCCACTGGAGGCGACGCCCATCTATCACCTGGAGATCACGGACCCGGAGAGGCAACTGCCAACACTGGCCCAGGAGCACCCCGATGCCGAACGGGCGCTGGTCTCGTACCGGCTGCACTGGCACCCCGACCTCCACGATCGGGACGCCCTTTGCCAGGCCATCCAGGGCGTCTTCCCACGCTGGTACCGCCGCGAGTTCGAGAATCTCGGCCGTGCCGAGGGCGCCGCGCATGCGGAACGGCTGGGCGATCCGCTGACAACGGTGCGGGCCTACCTACAGGATAGCCTGGCCACCCATCCACACAGAGGTGAGCTGCTGGTACTGGCGGAGGGGCTGCTGAGCGAGGAGGGCTGGCGATGATCCCGCTGCGCATCCATCTCGACGGCTTCATGAGTTACCGCGAGCCGGCAACGGTCAGTTTCGACGGCGCGCCGCTGTGGGCGCTAGTGGGTCCCAACGGGGCCGGCAAGTCGGCCCTCTTCGACGCCATCACCTTCGTCCTGTATGGTGCCTGTCGCGGGGGGAAGCAGCACCATGAGGATCTCATCAATCATCAGGCGGACCGGTTGATGGTGGAGCTCGATTTCCGGCTAGGAGAGGAGGTCTTCCGCGTCAAGCGCACGGTCGCGCGGCGCGGCCCAGCGAGCTATCAGGCGTGGCACCTGACTCGCGGTGGGGATGGACAGGAGCAGTGGCTGGTAGAGCCGAGCACCGACAGCAGGGCTGGCCTCGACCGTTGGGTGGAGCGGACCATCGGCCTGAAGGACGACACTTTCACCGCATCGGTGTTGCTCCAGCAGGGCAAGGCCGATGCGCTGCTGGAGGCCGACCCGAGCGTGCGCCATCGCATGCTGAGCCAACTGCTCAACCTCTCCGTCTACGAACGGCTCCATGAGCTCGCCAGGGGACGGCACGGTGAGGCCAACACCGAGGCCCGCGTCTATGGCGGGCGCTTGCAGGCGACGCCGGAGGTGAGCGATGAGGAGATTGCCCAGCTCACCCAGCAGGCCGCCTCGGCCCTCGGCGACGCGGAGACCGCGCGGCAGCGGCAGCGGCAACTGGCGGCACTGGTCGTACAGGCAGCCGAGTGGGGACGCCAGGCGGCGAGACGGCGTGAGCTGGAAGAGCAGCTGGCGAAGGCCCAGGAGCTACTCGCGAACGCTGACGACATCGAGCGCGACGCCGCACGCCTGTCCGAGTTGATTGCCGTCGTGCCCGGCCTGCGCTCCTTGCTGGCGGAACGGGAGCGCCTGGACGACTGCCGCCGACAGCGCGCCGAGCACCAGGCCCACGCGCAGCGTTGGAGCGAGCAGCTCGCCCAGGCGCAAGCGCAGCTCGACATGGCTGCGGCAGATGTGGCCCGGCTGGAAGCGCAACAGGCCATGCTCAAGGACCAGCGCAACGGCGCCTTGCGCACGCTGGCCGACCTGGCACCGGACGTGGAGGCGCTGGTCACCCTGGAGCGCGACCGATCGCAACTGGCCGAGCTGGATCGGGTGCTGGCCAGCTATCCACCCGACCTGGATGATCAACTGGCGGCGCAAGAGCGCACCGTGCAGGCACTCCAGGAGCTCCAGGCGACGCTCCCCTGGCTCGAACAGTATGCCGGCGCTCGCGCCGACTGGCGGGAGGCGGCTGCGCAGGCGGGCGCGGCCCTGGACCGCGGCGGGGCGTTGGGGCAGGAGATCACGGCGGCGGAGGCCGAGCAGAAGGGCTGTTCGAGTGAGCTGGCGACAGCACGGAGCGGTGATAAGGACTGGCGTGAGCGGGCGGCCGCGGCGAAGGCCCTGTACGACGAGGCCAAGGCACACCTACGCCGCTTCCACCAAATCGAGGGCAAGCCCGATTGCCCCTACTGCGGCAGCGAGCTGACGGCGGAGCACCTGGAAGCGGAGCGCGAGCGTGTGCTGGCGGAGGTGGCGGAGAAAGAGCAGCACTACAAGGAGGCACAACGGGCCTTCTCCGAGGCGGACACCGTGGTCAAGCAACTGGAGAAGGACATGCAGGCGCTGGGCGACAAGCTGATAGCGCTCCACCAGCACCAGCGGACGCAGCAGGAGGCCGAGCGCCTGGCCCGCCTGCGGCAGGGCCAGGCCGAGAAGCAGGCGCAGGCGGCCCTGGCTGCGCTACCCTCGACCTACGCCGCCCGCATCCGGCCGGATGCGGCGGTAGTCAGGAGCACCTGCTTTGCCAGCGCCTACCCGACCGCCGGCGAGCTGGCGGCGCTGGCACAGTCGCTGGCCGCGCTCGCGGCTGCGGAGCAGCGCCTGACCAGCCTGCGGGCAAAGGCCAGAGAGCGACACGACCGGCGCGTGGAGCGCCAGCCGCTGGCCGAGCGCGTGGCCCGGGGGGAGCAGCGCTATCCCGCCGAGCGGACCAGGCGCATCCGCGCGGAGCATGCCGCGGCGAAGGACGCTGAGAAGGCGACGGAAGCGGCCCTCAGCGGCGTCGAGACGGATGTGGAGGAGGCGCGCCAGCGGCGAGGCGCCGCCCAGGCCGTGGTGGACAAGGAAGGAGCGGCGCAAGAGCAAGCGACCCACGATGCGAATGCAGAGGAGGTGCGCGAAGGCGAGCTGGAGCGCGGCATCGCCCTGCGGCTGGCTGACCTCCCCGAACCCTGGCAGGAGCGTGGCGCCGCGGGTTCACGTGCTGAGCTGGCGGCGCTGGGACAAGAACAGAAAGCGCTCGGCGGGGCCGACCGCCGCGCGGCGGCGCTGGTCGACGCCCGCCGTGACC
The DNA here is from genome assembly GCA_937967325.1 of uncultured Chloroflexota bacterium. GTDB lineage: Bacteria > Chloroflexota > UBA4733 > UBA4733 > UBA4733 > UBA4733. Next base: position 10,036 of record CALBSQ010000035.1, on the reverse strand, counting down.
ATGCACTACTTCAGCAGAGCCTGCGCGACGTGCAGGAGGCGCTGAGCCACGTCCCCGAGGAGGCGCGCCGGCCAAAGGCCGAGCTTGACGCAGAGGACCGCAGGGTCAGCGCAAGGGAACAAGAGGCGGACCGAGCGCGCCAGGAAGCCGAGACCCGGCGCCAGACGCTGGAGTCGCGGCGAGAGCAGCGCCAGGAATGGGCCGAACAGCGCCGGAAGGTGGCGCACCAGGCATACCTGTACGGCGAGCTGGAACGCCTGCTCGGCCGCGACAACTTGCAGCGCCACCTCCTCCACCAGGCCGAGGTGGGCATCGTGGGGCACGCCAACGACATCCTGGACCATATCTCCGCTGGCGCTCTCCAGCTCGAGCTGCGCTCCGACAACAGTACCGGCGAAGGCAGCAAGGCCCTGGACCTGGTCGCCTACAACCGGCAGACCGGCCAGCAGCCGCTCCACGTGAAGCTGCTCAGTGGCAGCCAGCGCTTCCGCGTGGCCGTAAGCCTGGCCATCGGCATCGGCCGCTACGCCGGGGAGGGCGCTCGGCGCATGGAGTCGGTCATCATCGACGAAGGTTTCGGCAGCCTGGACCGCGACGGCTTGCGGGAGATGAGCGACGAGCTGCACCGGCTGGGCAACGCACTCGGCCGGATCATCCTGGTCTCGCACCAGGAAGAGTTCGCCAGCGGCTTCCGCCACAAGTACGAGATCAGGCTGGAAGACGGTAGCTCGCGGGCCGTGCTGGTGGATTGAGGGCTACAGCGCGGCGACCGTGTAGGACCGCTCATGCAATCAAGCGTACAAGGATTGGCTGCGTAGCGTGAGTGGGGAGAAACCGATCGTTACAGCAACTGGCCGGACTCTGCAACCTCCCGACGTCGCCCTCGGCTTGGGCTGCAGCCACTCCAGCGCTGGCGTCCACAACAGCCGCGCCATCATGTTGGCGGAGGTGCGCACGCGGGGCCGCGCCGCCTACTGTGCGGCGCCTGCGCGAGCTGCACACCATCGAGCTCTGGGAGCCGGAGTACGCGGCCCAGCCGCTCCTGGCTGCCTATTGCGGCGAATGGTCGCCGCGCAGGCAAGAGGAGTGCTGGCGGCGGCGCAGTTCGGCGGCAAGGGATTGGAGGCCTGGCATTGCAAGCTGTTCCATAACCGCCCCTTCATCTGGCAGATCTGGGGCGGCCGCAAGGACGGGTTCTCGGCACTGGTTAACTACCATACGCTGGACGCCGCCCGCCTCAACGCGCTGATCTACTCCTATCTCGGCCGGTGGATCGAAGGGCAGCGGCGCGACGCGACCGACGGCGTGGCGGGCGCCGATGGCCGTCTGGTCGCCGCGCTCCGGCTCCAGGTAAAGCTCCAGGCCATCCAAACGGGCGAGCCGCCCTATGACATCTATGTCCGCTGGAAGTCGCCGGCTGAGCAGCCCATCGGCTGGCGTCCCGACCTGAATGACGGGGTCCGGCTGAATGTCCGCCCCCTCGTCGCCGCCGGGGTCCTGCGCGAGCGTTTCACCGTCAACTGGAACAAGGACCGCGGGCGCAACCCGGATGGGCCGGAGCGGGTGAACGATGTGCATCAGACGATCGCGGAGAAGTTGGCGGCGCGGGAGGCGGCGGAATGACCCCTCCCTACCCTCCCCGTTCCGGAGAGGGAGCGCAGGCGGCGCGCCCGGTGCAGGGAACTGGCAGACTATTATGTCCCCTAGCTTCGGCGGACGTGTCCAATCCGTTGCAGGCGGCGCGTCCGGTACTTGCACCGAGCGCGCCGCCTGCACCCCCTCTCCGGAACGGGGAGGGTAGGGAGGGGTCCGTCGCGGTGCGGCAGGAGAAGGGGATCATCACGGGGCATCGCGTGGACCCGGAGAAGCTGCGTCGGGCCAGGGAGCTCCGCCGCGAGATGACGCCGGAGGAGACGACGCTGTGGCACCGCCTGCGAAATAACCGGCTCGACGGCCTCGCTTTCCATCGGCAGCAGATCATCGACGGCTTCATCGCCGACTTCTTCTGCGCCGAGGCCAGCCTGGTGGTAGAGGTCGACGGCGCAGTCCATCGGCGACAGGCAGACTACGACACCGAGCGTGACCGCGTGCTGGCGGCGCGCGGCCTTCGCATCCTCCGCGTCAGCAACGACGACGTCCGCCATCACCTCCCGGCTGTCCTGCAGCGCATCCGCGACGCCTGCCATCTCACGCCCGCTCAGCCGCCAGCACAACCGCTGCCCACCCCCCAATCTCCGCCACCGCCCCGTCTCCCAATCCCACCTCGTCCCGCGGAGAGCAGCCCACGCCGACCACCGCCGAGGAGCGAATCAAGCGGCCCGCCGTCATCCACACCCCATTCGGTGGACGGCAGGCCGCGCCGATCGCCGCCAAGTGGCGCAGCGGGCGGCCATCCCCCATCCCCTCTCCGGAACGGGGAGGGTAGGGAGGGGTCGCGACCGGTTACACTGTGACCAGGCAGTGACCACATCGCTCGGCGCATTGGAGGTTGACATGGCCATGATCCACGCCGGAATCCGCGACTTTCGCGACCGCGCGACCCGCTACCTGGCGGGCAACGACGTGATCGCCATTGAACGCCACGGCAAGACCGTGGGATTCTACATTCCCGTGCCGACCCGAGAGACGGAGAAGGGTGAGCGTGCCCTGGCCGAGTTGAGAGAGGCCGTGCGCAAGGCGATGGCGGAGACCGGCATGAGCGAGGAGCAGCTCGCCGAAATGTTCGACGTGTCACAGTCGCTCGACTGATGCGCCTCGTTGCCGATGCCGATGTGCTCGTCGGTGAGCTACTGCGCCAGCGCGGGCAAGAAGTGGTGACGCACGCGCGTCTCGAGCTGTACGTCGCCGAGCATGCCTGGAATGAGGCACACCACGAGATGCAACACCGCGCCGAGGCACGGGTACGGCGCGGCCAGGTGGATCAGGCCACCGCGACAGCGCTGACCGAAAAGGCATGGGCCCTCGCCGAGGCCTACGTGACCGTTGTGCCGGCGGAGGCGTACGCTTTCGTGGAAGAGCGAGCCCGGCTGCGGATTCCCCGAGATCCCAATGACTGGCCGGCTGTCGCGCTGGTGCTCGTCCTCGACGCTGGCATCTGGACGAACGACGGCGACTTCCTCGGCTGCGGCTGCCCAACCTGGGTGACCGAGACGCTGCTTGCCGAGATCAGGCGATGATGGCGGCGTCTGCACCGGGTCACACCTTCCTCGACGCGGTGGTCGAGGCCATCGAGCGCGCCGGCCGCTACAACCACAACGACCAGGTGGCGCCCGCGGCGGTGCTCTGGACAGACAAAGAGCGGGAATGGGAGGCGCTGCTGCCCCGCCTGCGTTCCCGGCTGCCGGCGCTACTCACGTTGGGACCCTACGTCGCGGACGAGCGGAGCGGTCCCGCCTACTGGCTGCGCTGCGTGCTGGCCGGCGCCCCCCCATCCGACGACCGCCCCTCTCTCCGGACCGGAGAAAAGTCTGGCGAAGGCGTCCGCGCTCCCACGTCAGCCGCCGTCACGACGGAGCCTGGTGACTGCCTGCTCTTCAGTGACGGGTTGCGCTTCGACGTGGCCCAACTGTTGAGGCAGGAACTGGACGGCCGAGGGCTGGCGGCGACCCTGGACTGGCGGTTCTCCGCGCTCCCGACGGTGACTGCTACTGCCAAGCCTGCCATCTCGCCGGTCGCTGCACGGCTGGGCCCGGGCGACGGCTTCGACGCCGCGACACTGGACACCGGCTCGCGCGCCACGGCGCCGGTCCTGCGGCGCCTGCTGGCGGATGCCGGGTATCAGGTCCTGGCGGACGAGGAGTACGGTGACCCGAACGGTCGGGCCTGGACGGAGTTGGGCGACATCGATGCCTACTGCCACGAGCATGGCTGGAAAGTGTCGCATCAACTGGCCGCCGAGGTACGGGCCCTGGCAACCCGAATCGTCGCGTTGCTTGAGGCAGGCTGGCGCCGTGTGGTGGTGGTGACCGACCACGGCTGGCTGCTCCTGCCGGGCGGCCTGCCCAAGGTGGAACTGCCGGAGCAACTGACGGAGCTGCGCAAGGGACGCTGCGCGCTCCTCAAGCCGTTTGCTTGCACGGACCAGCCGACCGTTCCATGGTTCTGGGATAGCGGCGTGACGGTCGCCGTGGCGTCGGGCATCGCCTGCTTCGAAGCCGGGCGCGAGGCGGAGCATGGCGGCGTCAGTCCGCAGGAGTGCGTGGCGCCGGTGCTCAGCGTCAGCCGGCTGCTGGCGACCACGGCCGCTCGGATTGACAGCGTTCGTTGGAAGGGCCTGGTGTGCCACGTAACGATTGCCGGAGGCGCCGGGCTGCGGGCGGACCTGCGCACGCGAGCCGGTGATGCGGCGACCTCCATCACCACGGCCGCCAAAACCGTAGACGATGCCGGCGCCGCGTCGCTGCCCGTGCCGGACGATGATCAGCAGGGCGTTGCCGCCTTTGTCGTGGTGCTGGCGCCGGACGGCAGCATCGCCGCGCAGATGCTCACGACGGTCGGCGGCTAAGCGATGGAAAAGGGATGAATCTATGCTACGCAACCCGCGGCTGCCATTCCTCTTCAACGCGCCCTTGCGACTGGCGAGACTGCCGGTCCTAGCCCCTCTAGCACAATCTGGCTGAGCACAGACGGATCGCCGAACCGTCTAGCAGCATCGAGCACCTCGAGGCCCACGAACTGGCCCCTCGCGTCGTATTCCGCGGTGATCCCTTCCGCTAGTTCCGCGGTCGTTACTGTCCTGTCCCGGAACACGATGCTCAATGCATCAACGTCCGCGTCATGACGAATTTTCACGGCTAAGATCCTACGCCTTGAAACACAGTCACTATCCTACCGATTCCACGACGAGCACCGCCGGCACGTCCGAGCCACGGAGCTGCGCATTGAATGCTGCCAGGTTCGTCTTGATGAGCTCGCGCAGCCGCGCCAGTTGGGCGTCGATCTGGGCTGACAGGTGGTCGAACACCTCGTAGCACTGACGCGTCGGCGCCGCGTCGGCGCTATCCACGAAGCCGGAGAGTGTGGCCAGACGGGCGTTGAAGCGGGTGGGATGGCCGAGCGGGCTGTCCGCCTGGGGATCGATCAACTCCTGCTCGATGGCATCCAGCGCCTCCTTGAGCGCCTTGCCCGGGCCGACGATGGTCTCGGCATCCTGACGCTGCTTCGTCCGGCGCAACAGCGCGTCGACTTGCTGGCGCAGATCGCGCAGTTGGACTATCGCGTCGTGCGTCTCCGACAGCTTGTCACGGATCTTCAGGAGCAGGTCGAACTGCGCCTGCAGATCCGCCTGGCTGGCCTGCAGGCGTGGATCGGCGAGCAACTCGAACTCCGCGCTCGAGGCCTGGCCGGGGACGGTCAGCCGGACATGGTAATGGCCCGGAGTCGCGACAGGACCGCGGACGAGATTCTCGCTGGCCTTGTCCCCCGGTACCTTGTGGGCATCGGGGTAGCGCAGGTCCCAGACGAAGCGGTTGGTCCCTGCCTCTGCCGGCAGTTTGGGCTCCTTGTCTTCCGCCTCACTGTCCTTGGTCGCCTGGGGCTCTTTGCTGCCGCCCTCGCCCCCCTCTGCCGCGGCCGTCGCCAAACCGGCCGCGGCTTCCTCCGGCTCTACCTCGCTGCGGAAGGTCCGGATCTCCTGGCCCGCCGCGTCCAGGAAGGTCAGGCTGATGGCATCCTTGGGCTTCTCCTTCAGGTAGTAGGTCGCGATGACGCCGTTGGGCGGATTCTCCCCGCTGTCGAACAGGGTCTCCTTGGTCTTGCCCGAGGGGTCCTTGCGTCGGAAGACGGGCAACTGCAGCGGTCCGGCGGAGCGGAAAGCGTTACCGGCGTCTCCGCGACCGGAGCCGCCATACACCTTGAAGCGGTAGGTCGGGCGCGGCTGGAAGAGGCGCGCCGGACCATCGAGCCGCTGCTCCGTCATCTGGCGCAATGGTGTTATGTCGTCCAGAATCCAGAAGGAGCGGCCATGCGTGGCGACGATCAGGTCGTCATCCTTGATCGTCAAGTCATAGATCGGCGCCACCGGCAGGTTGCCCTGTGCTGAATGCCAGGAGGCCCCATCGTCGAAGGAGACGTAGAAGCCGGTCTCCGTGCCGGCGAACAGTAGGCCGCGCTGGACCGGATCGGCGCGGATCACGCGCGTGAAGTCGGTTTCGGGGATGCCGGTGTCGATCCGCTGCCAGCTCTTGCCGTGGTCGCTCGTCTTGAACAGATAGGGATGGAACTCGTCCAGCTTGTAGCAGGTGGCCGCCACGTAGGCGGTGGCCGGGTCGTGGGCGGAGAGGTCGATCACGCTGATCAGCGCCCACTTCGGCATGTCGGGCGGCGTGATGTCGGTCCAGGTCTGGCCGCCGTCGCGGGAGAGGTGGACCAGGCCGTCGTCGGTGCCGGCCCAGAACAGCCCGCGCTGGTGCGGCGACTCCACGAAGGCGAAGATGGTGCAGTACATCTCGGCGCCGGTGTTGTCGCGGGTGATGGGGCCGCCGGACGGCTGCAGCTTGGACTCGTCGTTGCGCGTGAGGTCGGGGCTGATCACCTGCCAACTGGCGCCTTCGTCGGTTGAGCGGAAGAGCCGGTTGGCCGCCACGTAGAGGACATTGGCATCGTGCGGCGAGATGACGATGGGGAAGGTCCACTGGAAACGGTGCTTCACCTCTTTGGCGCCGCTCCCCATGCCCATCACCTCCGGCCAGACGGTGATGTTGCGCCGCTGGCCGGTGCGGTGGTCGTAGCGGATGAGGCGGCCATGACCGGCCCCACTGCCGATGGCGCCGCCGAACACGATATTGGGATCGTCCGGTCGCACGGCGATGTAGCCGCTCTCGCCGCCGCCCGGGTCGTACCACTCCAGGTGGGTGATGGCGCCTCGGACAGAGCGACTCGGCAGCGACAGCGCGGAGTTGTCCTGCTGAGAGCCGTAGACGCGGTAGGGGAACTGGTTGTCGGTGGTGACGTGATAGAACTGCGCGGTTGGCTGGTTGTAGGTGCTGGACCAGGACGCGCCACCGTCGAAGCTGATGCAGGCGCCGCCGTCGTTGCCCTCGATCATGCGCTGGGGATTATGTGGGTCGATCCAGAGGTCGTGATCGTCGCCGTGCGGCGTCGGCATCGCGCTGAAGGTGGCGCCGCCATCGATGGACCGCCAGCACTGCACATTGAGCACCCAGACAGTGTCGGCATCGTGGGGGTCGGCGTAAACGTGCATATAGTACCAGGCGCGCCGCCGCAGCTCGCCTTTCTCGCAGAGCCGCTGCCAGGACTCGCCCGCGTCGTCGGATCGGAAGACGGCGCCGTCCTCCGCCTCCACCACCGCCCAGAGACGGTCTGGCCGCGCCGGTGACACGGCCACGCCGATCTTACCCTTGACACCCTTGGGCAAGCCGGGCTTGTTGGTCAGCTCGGTCCACGTATCCCCGCCATCGCTGGACTTCCAGAGCCCGCTGCCGGGGCCGCCGCTGCTCAGGCTGTAGGGTGTGCGCAGCGCCTCCCAGAAGGCGGCGTAGAGTATTCGCGGGTTGTGCGGGTCCATGGCCAGGTCAATGGCGCCGGTGCGCTCATCGCGGAAGAGGATCTGTTCCCAGGTCTTGCCGCCGTCCCGCGAGCGGAAGAGGCCGCGCTGCGCATTCGGCCCGTAGGCGTGCCCGAGCGCGGCGACGTAGACCAGCTCGGGGTCCTTCGGGTGGATGCGCACCTTGGCGATGTGCCGCGTATCCTCCAGGCCGAGGTGCGCCCAAGTCTTGCCGGCATCGGTGGACCGGTAGACGCCGTCGCCGTGGGACACATTGCCGCGGATGCAGGTCTCACCCATCCCGGCGTAGACCACGTTGGGATCGGACTCGGCCACGGCGATGGCGCCCACGGCCGCCGTCTTGAAGAAGCCGTCCGACACGTTGTGCCAGGACAGGCCGCCGTTGATGGTCTTCCAGACCCCGCCAGCGCAGGCGCCGAAGTAGAAAACCAGGGGCGATGCGGGGTCGCCCGCCACCGCCACGACGCGCCCGCCGCGATGCGGCCCGATCAGCCGCCATTCCAGCGCGCCGGTCAACGCCTGGGCCATTCCGCCTGTGCCCTGTTCTGCCGCCATCACAGATCCTTCCACGTTGCTCGCCGGCCCGCCCGACGCTGAACCGTCGGACTAACAGATCGAACCCGGCTGAAGCCGGCTAGGAAGGCTTCCCGGCTGCCCCCTGAAACCCTAGCCGCCTGCAGGCGGGTTCAAACGGTTAGCCTGCTGGTTCAGCAGCAGGCGCCGGGGCGCACGCCGCGACAGGATTTCCGCCAGCCGTAACACGGCTGCCTCTGTCTCACTGCCGTTTGCCTGCCTTGTCGCCCCTTCAGGAGAACAGCCGCGCCACCGGGTAGGTGAAGCCCGGCAGCACGTCCAGCCCGTCCCACTGTTCGCCAATGCCGATGGTCGCCACCGGCTGATCCGCGCCCGGCCGCCACACCGCCACGTGTCGATACTTCGGCCAGACCAGCCAGAGCAGCCGCACACCCGCGTGCAGATACAGGTGCGCCTTCCTGGCCATCTCTGGTCGGTATTGGTCGAAGGACACGACCTCAACGGCCAGGTCGGGCGCCACGTGCCAGAAGCGCCAGAACTCCGGCGAGTCCGGTGAGGGGTACCGGCCTTTCCGCACGAAGGCCACGTCGGGCGCCAACGCCGTCGTTGGCTCGCCGGGCTTGCTCAACACGTACGTGCCATCCGCTCCGGTCACGCGGCCGAGGTGGTGAGCCTCAACAAACGCCGCCATAGCTCCTCCGAGGCTCAGCGCCGACGATGACGCTCCTCCCGCTGCCGGCGCCATTCGAACCAGCCTCCCCTCTACCAGCTCATAGGTCCAGCAGTCGTCCGGCACCTGCCGGAGGGCGTCTTCGGTCAACGGGTATCCGGCGCCGGGCGCCGATTCCGCCCAGGGAGCCAGCGTCTCGTAGACCATCCTTACACCTCGATTCGGCCAATCTCCTTAACACCACCGCCCGGCGATCCCTGAGCCTATCATGAGTGGTGCGTCCGGCAGATTCCGCGCTCCAAGCGGCCGTGGGTCTGGGCCCGATACGGATTAGATTAGGGGCGGGCAGTTGGAGGCGGGGGCGCCGGTTGGCCGCCGTCCGCAGACGCGGCCCCGGCGGCCCCCGCCATCTCGGTCATTTCCTGCGGACCCAGCAGACGCGGCCGCACACCTGCCGGCAGCTAGACCTGCCCGTCACCCCGATTCCCCGGCTCCGGCGCCACCAGCGGCACGCCTCGAGTGGGATGCCGCAGCAGGGTCAGACGCCGGTGGAAGACCGGACCCAGCACCTCCGGCCGCAACACGTCGTCGGCAGCGCCGTCGGCGACCACCTGGCCCGCCGCCATGAGTATCAACCGGGGGAAATAGAGGGAGGCCAGATTCAGGTCGTGCAGCGTGACGCAGACCGTGAGCTTTCCGCCGGCATGGAGTTGCTGGAGCAGATCCAACATCTCTACCTGATAGTGGATATCCAGATGGGCCGTTGGCTCATCCAGCAAGAGCACCTCCGGCTCCTGCGCCAGCGCCATCGCCAGCAAGGCGCGCTGGCGCTCACCGCCGGAGAGCGTGCCGAAGTGCCGATCGGCGAAGCGCGTCGTGTCGGTGAGGGCCAGCGCGCGCTCGATGGCCAGGCGGTCGATGCTGGTCAGTCCTGAAAGCAGCGGCGCATAGGCTGTCCGGCCAAAGGAGACCACCTCCGCGACCGTGAAGTTGAACGGCACCGTGATATCCTGCGCCACCACCGCCAGCCGCCGTGCCAGCTCCCGCCGCGACAGTGCGCGTATCAACGTCGCCCCCAGCCGAACCGAGCCACCTGCCGGCTTCAAGGCGCCGGCGACAAGCTTGAACAGCGTAGACTTGCCGGAGCCGTTCGGCCCTAGCAAGGCCACCATCTCGCCGGGCCGGACAATGAGTGAGATTGGACCCAGCCGGAAGCCCGCTTCGTATCGGTACTCGACGGTCTCGATGGTGAGGGCGGGGGGAGAGATTCATAGCACATGCGGTCGCTTGCTCCGCTGCAGCAGGTA
>CALBSQ010000034.1 GCA_937967325.1 uncultured Chloroflexota bacterium | reverse complement strand
GGGACGCCGCGCTGATGTTCCTGGTCGATGTGGACGATCCCGGCCTGGCGGTGTTGCCGATTCACCGCGTCCTGCACAACCTTGATGGTGAGCGCTTGACCAGACTCCCGGAAGCGTTGCAAGCGCTGTACCGGCTTGAGCCGGTGGCGCCCGACCTCCCCATTGCTCGGCTAACTCGACTGCAGCGTGACGCCGGCGCCGGCGCCATGGTGCTGGTCGGTCCTGGTCAGCATGTCATGCTGGCGATTCCTCGCGGGCAGCCGGCCGATCGATTGCCCTCCGACCGCTCGCAAGCGTGGCGCGACCTCGACGTCAATGCCCTGCACGACCTCGTGCTGCGGCCGCTGCTCGGGCTCGGGGAAGCGGGGATTCGGAGCGAACGGTTCGTCACGTACACGCGTGACGCCGGCGCCGCCTTCGGCGCGGTGCGTTCCGGCGAAGCGCAGCTAGCCTTCCTGCTCAATCCGACCCGGCCCGAGCAGGTCTGCGCCGTTGCTCGTGCCCACGACCGGATGCCCCAGAAGTCGACCTTCTACTATCCCAAGCCGCTCACCGGCCTGGTGCTCTATCCCCACGACCGGTGAGCGGCTTGGCGACGATGCGTGACGCTACTTGACGGCGTCCCCGCTGGCGCGCTGGGCAAGGTTGCCCAGGTTGACGATGACGATTACGGCGATGATGGTAATGATTATGGCGTAGATGAAGTCGGAAATGACTGTAGCGCCTTTGCCAGGCCATACTGCCTTGATCAGATCCGTGATCGCCGTATTCCAGGCGAGCGCGGCGACGACGCCGAACGCGGCGGTTGCCAGGGCAATCATCGTCGCGATGTACACCCCCCGACCGGGCACGCTCGGACCACCACCTACCATGGGGAAACCTCCACTACGCTATTTGCGGGCGACGTGGCGCACAGCAGCCGCCCCACACGCGAGTCGGCCCGCGTTGCTCGCTTGGCCGACGCCTCTATACTAAGCGCGAACGCAGTGACGTGCAACGGCTGCACGAGCTATCGACTAAAGGTACTATGGGAAGTGAAGTAAGGGTGTTCTATGCCAGACAACCTCGTCGAAGTGTATACCAACTGCTATGGGCGCTATGGTATCGCCGCGGCGATTGAGCTTGTGCCCAAGCTTGGGCTCAGTCATGTCGAGCTCGCGCTCAAGCCGCATGACGGTCAGCTTGTCATCCCGGGCGACGTGGTCGCGGCGGCAGACATGGGGCCCGAGCGCGAGGCGGCGCTGCTACAGTCGCTGCGCGAGCACGGGGTTACAGCGATCAGCGGCAACGGCGGCGACCGCATGACCGAGCCCGAAGGCGTCGCGCGCTTCAAGGCACGGCTCGACCTCGCCCAGCGCCTGGGTCTCCAGATCGTCGTCGGCAGTGCCGGCGAGGCTGACGAAGCGGAGCGGCCGGCTTTACTGGCCAACTTGAGCGACGTCGGGGACTACGCGGCCGCTCGCGGCCTGTTGGTCTGTTTCGAGTCGCACCCGGGCATTACCGTGAACGCCGCCGAGATGTTGCGCACCATGGAGGATCTCCAGCACCCGGCGTTACGGCTCAACTTCGACACTGCCAACGTCCTCTATTACACCGAAGGCGCCGACCTCCTGCAGCAGCTGCGGACTGTCGCCAAGTACGTCGGGCACGTCCATCTGAAGGACAGCCGGGGCGGTTACCGCGAGTGGTACTTCCCGGCGTTGGGTGAGGGCGGAGCAGTCGACTTTCGTGCCGTCGGCCGCCTCCTCAATGACTCAGGCTTCTTTGGCCCCTTCAGCATCGAGTTGGAAGGTATCGGCGGGGAGCCCGAGCTGAGTCTCCAGGAACGACAGGCTCGGCTGCAGCGGTCGGTCGATCATTTGCGCCAGGTCGGTTTCCTATAGGGGCCAGTTTTGTCGCGTCTCACCGTGCAACGTGGAGGCCGTGGTAGGGGCGCTGCTTGCAATGGCATCTTTCACGACACGCGACCCAGGAGAGGTGTCGGCATGACCAGTGCCCGACAACTGACCGACGAGATCAAGGCGCTGGCGGTCGAGCTGGGCTTCGATCTGGTCGGCGTGACCTCGGCCGCGCCGTTCGAGTCGTTGGAGGAGTTGCTGCTCGACCGCATCCACCTCGGCTTGATGGGCGGGTTGACCTGGTTCACGGCGGAGCGAGCGCGCGTTGCCGGAGACGTGCATCACATTGTTCCCGCAGCGCGGTCGATTATCTCGCTAGCCATGTCCTATCTTGCCCAGGATGCCTACATCCCCTCGACGCCGGGAGTGCCACGGGGCCGTGTCGCTCGTTACGCCTGGGGTCGTGACTACCATCCCATTCTGCTACGTCAAACGGCGAAATTTATCGAGCTGCTGGCGGAACGGTATGGCCACGCCGACGCCCGCAAGGGGTGGGTCGACACCGCGCGGGTGGTGGATCGGGCGGTGGCGCAACGGGCAGGCGTCGGCTGGTACGGCAAGAACACGTGCATCTTGACGCGCTCGCACGGCTCCTGGGTCTTCCTGGCCGAGGTGGTCACCGATCTGGAGCTGCTGCCTGACCTGCCGCTGCGCACCAATTGCGGTAGCTGCTCGCTCTGCCTGCCTGCCTGCCCAACTGGGGCGCTGATTCGCCCAGGCGTCATGGATGTTGGCCGGTGTATCTCCTACCTCACGATCGAGGAGCGAGGAATGATTCCCCGCGAACTGCGGCCATTGATGGGCAACTGGATCTTCGGCTGCGACATATGTCAGGAGGTCTGCCCTGTCAACCGGCAGGTCGACGGCACGCAACGGCCCGAATTTGGCGGCGATGTTGGCATGGGGCCAAGCCCGGAGCTGCTTCCCCTTTTGTCGCTCAGCCCGGCGGCGTTCGCGGCGCGCTGCTCGGGGACGCCGATCAAGCGCGCCAAGTGGCGTGGCCTGTTGCGGAATGCTTGTATCGCGCTAGGGAACATCGGCGATCCCGTCGCGATCCCAGCTCTCGCCGGGACGCTGCTGGAGCGGCCGGACGAGGTGATTCGCGCGCACGCGGCGTGGGCGTTGGGCCGCTGGCCCGACGCAGCGGCGAGACGTTCCCTCGACACCGCGAGGGCAACAGAAATCAATCCCACCGTGCAGGAGGAGATCAATCTGGCACTCGCCAGATGCTAGCGGGTCGATTGCCATCCGGCGTGCCAGTCTCGAACGGAACGATCTGTAGGGGCGCAGCAAGCAGTCGGGGCCTCCACGCAGTGGGGAGAGTGCTCCGCCCTACACCCGACACACTCTGTGAGGCGTGATGCACGCTAACTGATCGGTTAGGGAGAAATGGACTCGGCCGTCGTCGGCTCAATCATCGACTTCACCGCGGAAACCCGGTTGGCCGGGAAGCCTCCCTGCCTGGCGTGCTCGCGCACCATTTCCTCGTTCGGTGCGACGTAGACGCAGTAGATCTTGTCGTCGGTGACGTAGCTGTGGACCCATTGGATCTGTGGGACCATGTTCGATAGCACGCCGCACGAGGTCTGGGCGATCGCCTGCAGCTCCTTCGGCGACAGCTGGCCTGCACCTGGAATCTCCCGCTCGATCACATACTTCGGCATAGCCCTGCTCCTCATGTTGCAGACGGTCTAGAGCAATTTGTTGCCAGTGTAGACCACCCGTCAAGGCCCAGTGCGGCCGGAGCCACCGAGGGTGTGGCGCGAAGCAGGGTCTGCAAGGCCACTGGCTCGTGGCGACCCGGCAGGCGTATGCCGCGCGAGCGAGCGGGCACGGCGCCGGCACATGCATCTGCCGCTAGCCCGCCGTTGGACCCGGACGGGCCGCACCTGCCGCCGGTGCCGCGGCCGGCTCCGCAAGCGCGTAGGCGACGGCTTCCTCCGGGGACATCGCCCGTCCCGCCAGTTTGGCGGAAACGAACGCGTCCGCTCCCACGGCCCTTGTGAGGCACGAAACGATGCGCCCGTAATGCGTCGGATTGCGAGGCGCCATGCCGAGGGACTCGCGCAGCGTTTCCGCCGCCCCTACCAGCCGCGCCGCTCCTTCCGGCGCGCGTACTCCGACCGCTTCGGCCAGCCCTTCCAGCCGCCGCGCCAGATCCCCGAGGTTCGCGAGATCCCGCTCCAGGCCAAGCGCCTCCAAGGCCAGGTCGCAGGCGCGCTCACGCTGCCCCAGTTGGTAGGTCGCCAGGCAGAGGTTATAGAGTGTAAAGGCGATCTGCGCCTTGTCCCCCCACTGTCGTTTGCAGGCCAGTCCCTCCTCCAGCAGGGCGATCGCTCGCTCTACGTCGCCTTCCTCCCCCGCCAGCGTGGCGAGATAATCGTGGGAGATTGCGGCTCCCAGCTGGTCGCCGAACGCCTGCCGCAGGGCCAGCCCTTGTTCGTACAGCGCCACTGCTCGGTTGTGGTCCCCCCGCTCCTGGGCGATGCCGGCCAGCCCGTCCAGAGCGATCGTCAGGCTGAGTTGGTCGCCCGCCGCCCGCCACAATGCCGCCGCTTCTGCATAGCAGGTCCCTGCCCGGTGGTGGTCCCCTTGCTCCTGCGCCAGCGCGCCGAGCCGCTGCATTATTAGGGCGATACCGCCCTGGTGGCCTCCCTCCCGCCAGATCGCTAGCGCTTCTTCATACAGCGTCTGGGCCGCATCGTGCTCGTTGCGCTGGTGCCTGGCGAGGCCGAGGCGGTACAACGACTCCGCGAGGCCCGGCTTGTCCTCCAGCTTGCGCCGCAACGCCACGGCCTCCTCCAATGTGCGGACGGCATCCGGATGCTCCCCGACGCAGATCGCCAGCGTGCCGGCCGCATGCAGGGCTTTGGCACGTGCCGCCGTGGATGCCCCCGGACCGTTCGCGAGCGCCCGCCGGAGCCAGCCGTAGCCCTCCCGGGCATGGCCGAGCAGATACCAACACTCGTGTAGGGCGCTCGCAAGTCGCATTCTCTCCTCGACCGCTCCGGTCGCCTCCAGCCACTCCAGGGCCGCGCGCACGTTGCCGTGCTCTAGCCGTAACCGCTCCAGCCATCTGGCCTTCTCTTGCCCGACGAACGTCCGCTCCGCGTCTTCGGCCAGCGCCAGGTAATAGGTCCCATGCCGCCAGCGGATGGTATCGAGCTCTCCGCTGGCGAGGAGCTGCTCCATCGCGTATTCGCGGATGGTCTCCAGCATGCGCAGGCGGGCGGGCGGGACTAGGATGTCTCGACGCCGGGACGGGGTTTCACCCCCGGCCTCTCGCCCGGGGCTGGCTTCCGGTCCTGCGGCGACACTGGAAGGTCCGCCAGTACTTCGGCCCGCTTGCTCGATCTGTAGGAGGCACTGGTCGGCAAGCGTCCCCAGGAGGTCGAGCACGACCATGGGCAGATCGCCGAGGTCGCAGACGGCCTCGGCCGCACCCATCTCGAAACCACCGACGAACACCGCAAGCCGTCGGAACACGGCCTGCTCGGGCGCAGACAATAGGTCGTAACTCCAATCGATTGCGGCGCGGAGCGTCCGCTGCCGTTCCGGCAGGTCTCGGCACCCGGTCGTGAGCACCCGGAGCCGGTGTCCCAATTGGGCCAGCAACGCCGATGGCGGTAGGAACCGGGTGCGGACGGCCGCGAGTTCGATGGCAAGGGCTAGCCCGTCGAGGTGGGCGCAGATCTCGACGATGGGCGGCGCGGTTTCCGGCGTGAACCGGAAGTCCGGATTGGCCGCGCGGGCCCGGTCGATGAACAGGGCGACCGCTGCCGTATGCGCCAGGGCGCCAAGTGAGAGCCGGCGGGCGCCGTCCGGGAGGGCGAGCGGCGGGACCGAGCAGAGACGCTCCCAGCGAAGGCGCAGCGGCGCCCGACTGGTCACCAGGAACTTCGGCTCGGGGCAGGTCCGCAGCAACTGCGCCACCGTCGCCGCGGCCGGGAGGACCTGCTCGAAGTTATCGAGCACGAGCAGGGCGCGGCGACCGCGCAGGGCCGTCGCTACCCCGTCCAACGGCGGAGCGGCTCCGAAGTCGCGAATGCCAAGTGCCGCCGCGATAGTGGAGACGACGAGCCGCGGGTTGGAGATGGGCGCGAGGTCGATGAACACCACCCCGCCCGGGAATTTGTTGAGCGACGCCGCGGCCACCGCGATAGCGAGGCGCGTCTTGCCGATTCCCGCAGTCCCCGTGAGCGTGAGCAGCCGCACGTCGCGGCGCAGCAGCTGCTGCCGGAGCGCCGCCACCTCGCGATCCCGCCCGATGAGCGGCGTCGGCTGGGCGGGCAGGTTGCATGGGGGGGCGCCGGCGTCTCCGTCACCGCTCCGCGTGCCGAACGACCGAGATGCGGCTGCACGCATGCCGGGCGTGCCCAGACCTCGCGCCGCGCCGGCCAGAGCGTGCAGGCGCGCCGCCGCGGCCTGGTCGTCGTCGAGGCGGAGGGCGGGGACGAACCGCGCGAGGATGGTCGCAGGGTCGGGCGGGCGTAACCCATGCTCCAGGCGGCTGATCTGTGCTTCGCTGAAGTCCGTGGCGAGCCCGAGCGCGCGCTGCGTCAGGCGCTCCCGCGAGCGCAGGAAGCGCAACAGTTGGCCGAAGGTGGAGAAGGATTCCAACGCCGCGATCATACGCACGTCCGCCCGATCGTCTTTTAGGGGGTGAGTGACCTCAGTATACCCAAGCCTGGCAAGGGTCGCCTGGTCGAACTGGCAAGAAACATCACATTTGGCAAGCTGTCGGGGTCTAGAATCGGGCCAGATGGGTGGCCCCGCTCCTCCGGTCACCTGCCCGCCGAGAGATGGCAGGCGGCGGCGGGGTTATCTCAGGTCATTTGTAGTGACGAGCCTGCCGGCGGTATGGAGTTGCGTAACCTGGCGAGGGAGAGGCACAGCCGAAAGGGAGGCTACCGGCCATGGACCACTGGTTTGATGAGTTCACGAAGCGCCTCGCACTCGGGAATTTTTCGCGGCGGACGCTGCTATCGGGCGCGCTCAAGACCGGTGTGGCAGCGACGGGTACGGCGCTGCTCGGGTCAGGGGCGTTGCCTCGCGTTGCCTTCGCGGATAACGGTCAAGGCCCAAGCACGGGCAAGAACGAAGACAAGGCAAAAGGTGTTTCCTGCTCGGTGAGTCAGAACGGGCCCTTTCAGCGTGTCTTCCACGCCATCGTCACGGACCGAGATGGCCAGCTCGTCCTCGACGAAACGTTTACGACTGACGTGACGCCCCTCAACCAGGGGGCACGCACGCTCGCCAGCAGCTTGACCATCTCCCTGCAGGGCGCTACGGTGTTTCAGGAGAGCCTGACGGGCACGTTCACCGGGATGGTCGCCGATAAGTTCGCCCTGAGCAGCTTTACGCTGACCCTGCGCTACGGCCAGGGGTTCCAGGGCGTCAAAGCAGCGACCTTCACCAGCGACGGAACGACGATCCAGGGTACGGTTGATGGGCGTGCGATTGTGTCCTTTCCGGTTAACGCACCGCCTGGCTCCTTCACGTTCGCTGACGGCGGCCCCGCGCCCGTGTTGAATGTTGCCGGCGACGTTCGGGGCGCGATCAATCAGATCACGAACAAGACCAAGAATGACGTGTCGGAGTGTTTCGCAGCCTTTGATCCCGGGGACTGTCAGGATTGCCAAGACCAGTGTCTAGTTGCCTTCCCGTCGGGAGCCTTAGAATGCGCAGCCGGTTCGGTTGGCACTTGCATCTTTACCTTCGGCATTGGCTGTGTGGTCGGTGTGGTGACCTGCGACGTGAACTACGGTAACTGTCAAGACAAGTGCTTCAATCCGGGGTCGCCCTGCTGCACGGTGGGCTGCCCGAACGGCTACTGCTGTCCGACGGGCACCAAGTGCGCCATCACGCCGCCCAACGTTCCCGGCATCACCCCCGGTTTGAATACCTGCTGCGCGCCGTCCGAGTCGTTCACCGCGGGATTCTGTCCGTTCGACAATCCCAACTGCGGTGGGATTTGCTGTCCTCCGGGGGAAGGCACCTCCTGTGGCGGCATCTGCTGCGGTGCGCCGTGCTGCAAAGAGGTGTGCTGCTTTGGGGGCACCTGCACGACAACGGAGGGGATCTGCTGCCCTACGGTGAACGGTGCATCGGTCGTGTCGTGTAAGGGCACGTGCTGCTCGGACCCGGCGGATGTGTGCTCCACCGGAGGCATCTGCTGCCCGCCGCTGCCGGGTGGGCCGAACCCGCCAATTTCGTGTAATGGCACATGTTGCCCCGATGCAAACGACATTTGTGTCGGAAAGGGTTGCTGCCCGGCCGGCGCGCCAGTTTGCAACGATGGCACGTGCTGCCCCCAGGGGCAGGGCACCTGCCTCAACGGTACGTGCTGCTTTACTCCAAGCCACGTCTGCGGCAACACGTGCTGCGCGCCGTTCGCCGCGTGCTGTAACAATGTCTGCTGCCAAGGCAGCACAGACATATGCGTTAGCGGCACTTGCTGTCCGGCAGCGCAAGCTTGCGGTAACGTGTGTTGTGCTTCCGGACAATTCTGCCAGAACGGCACTTGCGCTGCCTGCCCTTCCGGCACGGTAGCCACCATCTGCCAGAACTTCGGGAGCGGGCCTGCCACTACTTGCTGCCCACCCGGCGTGGCATGTTGCGCGGGCCAGTGCTGCCCGAGTGGCCAGATCTGCTGCGCGCCGAGCGGGCCGGGCAGCTTTGGCTGCTACAACCAGACTATCTGCATTCGCTGACGAAAAGCGAGGAAGCCGCTATGGGTGCAGTGACTTTGATCGCGAGGCTGGTGCTCGCGGGTGTCTTCCTAATCGCCGCGGCCGCGAAACTTGGCGACCATTCGGGCTCGCGGAAGGCGCTCTTGGAGTTCGGTGTTCCCAAGCGGCTCGCGGGTCTCCTCGCCGTGTTGCTGCTCATCGCCGAACTAGGCGTGGCTATCGCGCTGCTACCGGCCACGTCCGCCTGGTTCGGGGCTCTTGGCGCATTAGGGCTGCTTGCCCTGTTCATCCTTGGGATCAGCGCCAACCTGGCGAGGGGCCGCACGCCGGATTGTCATTGCTTCGGCCAGATCCACTCCGAGCCGATCGGGCTCTCCACGCTTGCGCGCAATGGCGCGCTCGCCGCCATCGCCGGCTTGGTCGTCGCGCAGGGGCAGAGTAATCCCGGACCAAGCGTGTTCGCGTGGGTCGCCGACCTGACGCTTGCCCAATGGATTGTCCTGACCGCTGCGGCAGTCGGCCTGGCGCTTCTTGCATTTGCGGCCTGGCTGCTGGTCCAAATGTTGCGCCAGCAGGGACGTATACTGCTGCGCCTCGATGCTCTGGAGGCCAGTGTCAAGGGGGCGCCCGCTGATGGCGGGGCTGGCGCTCAACAAGCTCCGACTGCGGCCCCGGCGGGCTTGGCTGTCGGTACACCGGCGCCGAATTTCCGCCTGAACGGCTTGCGGGGCGAGATACTGACGCTAGATGCCTTGCGGGCCGGGGATAAACCCGTGCTGCTACACTTCGCTCACCCACACTGTGGCCCGTGTCAGGCGCTTGTGCCGGATATCGGCCGGTGGCAGCGGGAGTATGCTGCTCGCTTGAACGTCGCGGTTATCAGTGAGGGCAAGGCTGATGACAACCGCGGCATGAGCGCGGAGCACGGGCTCACCCAGGTGCTGCTCCAGGAGAAGCGCGAGGTGGCTGAGGCCTTTCAGGCGTATGGCACTCCGGCCGCGGTCGTCGTGCGCCCGGACGGCGCCATTGGTAGCTCGTTGGCCCTTGGGGTTGACGCGATCCGGGAATTGGTGGCCCGCACGCTCGGCCTGCCAGTAGCTGTCCCCGAGCCCGCTTTGCTCGGTAACGGGAGTGGCCACAACGGCAGGGCCAACGCTATCCTCCCCGTAGCCGCGCCCATCAAACAGGGCCAACTGCCGCCACCGCTCACCTTCAAGGATCTGGACGGCAAGAGCGTCACGCTCAGCAGCTTCCGGGGCACCAGGACGATGCTGCTATTTTGGAATCCCGGCTGTGGCTTCTGTCAGGCGATGCTGGAGCACCTGAAGGCGTGGGAAGCGCACCCGCCGTCGGGTGCGCCAAAGCTGCTGGTCATCTCGACCGGGACCGGCGAGGCCAATCGCGGTATGGGCCTGCGCTCACCCGTCGTGTTGGACGAGGGCTTCAAGGCCGGCAACACCTTTGGCGCCAGCGGCACCCCGATGGCGGTCTTGCTCGATGCCGAGGGCCGGGTAGCCGCGGAAGTCGCCGCGGGCGCCTCAGCGGTGTTCCAGCTCGCCGGCGGAGCGCCGGTAATGAGCTAATCGTGGTGGCGGCAGGAGCAGGCCGACCTCATCGCCTTCCTGCGCACGCTCTAATCGGCCGGGCGCGCTGTACCGATGGGGGAGCGTCGCTCGCTCGCGACGTGAGCCGCACCGCTTAGCGGGCAGGCGCCGATCATGGAGGGCTTCGCCCTAGAGGGGATAGCGATCGCCAAGTCGCCTCATACCGCCTGCGCTCAGATGCGCTCCACGGTATGGCCGCTCTGCTGGAGGAGCGTCTCCACGCGG
>CALBSQ010000033.1 GCA_937967325.1 uncultured Chloroflexota bacterium | reverse complement strand
TCGCCACGCCTCCAGCCCCCACACCCACGACAGCGCCCACCGCGAGGGCGCTACCACCCACGCCGACCGCCCTCACCCCGACGCCGGCGCCCTCACCCGCCGCCAACGCCACGCCGCTGGCGCTGGCCGGCAAAGTCGCCTCCGCCCGGCCCGGCACCCCACTCCGCTTGGGTCAGGCCGTCACCTCGATCATCGACCGCCAGGCCAAGCCCGACGACCTCTACGCGGTGCAGCTCAAAGCCGGGCAGACCTTGCACGTCCAAGTCACGGCCTCGTCCGACGCTTTCGGCGTCGTCCTCGCCGCGCCGGGCGCCCAGGACCTGCTCGGCGAGCCCGGCATCCCCCTGGGCACCTTCCTCTGCAACTTCCAAACCCCCTGCCAGAAGGACTTCCCCGTCGCCGCCGACGGGACCTACACCCTCGTCGTCGGCACGGACGAGGGTGCCGGCGTGCGCTATACCCTGCGCGCCACGACGCGCTGAGCGAGCGCGCCGGCACCCTCGCCTGGGGGCGGCCGGCCGTTGGTCCTGACCGATGGGCGCCCAACCATGGGGTGAAGGGAGACTGCGATGGACCACTGCGGCGACCACGACCACGCCTTCGGTCGCTGCCCTCAGCAACGCATCCTCACGTATGGTGTCGACGAGCGCACGCTCACCCGAATGCTCGGTCAGGTGGCCGCCACGCCCAGGCCACGGCCCGTCCCATCCTCCCCGCCTGCCCGCAGCAGCCCACCGCTGGTGACAAGGACCCAGAGCACAAAGGCAACCAGGGCAAGGAACGACACCAGCCCGTTCACCCGCAAGAGTCCAGATGTTCCCACCGCCCCGAGTTGCAGCGCCGCCACCGCGAGCTCCACCCCGGCGCGCGGCCGGACGAGCGCGGTCGCCCCGATGCAGGCCGCCGCGGCGAAATCGCTCGCCGTCCCCGTCGTGTTCAGCCCCACGTAGGCCGCGTCGATCACCCCCGGATCCGCGCCGGCCGTCGCCGCGATGACCAGATTGGTCGTCAGGCCGGTGCCGACGAGCCCGAAGGTCACGAGCGCGATCCCGCTGGCGCAACCGCCCCGCCAGGACGGCGGCGAATCCGAGCAGCGCCAGCATCGCCAGGCCGTCGAGGCAGGCGGTCAGCACCACCGCAGCGCGAGGGTGCTGACCAGGAGCAGCGCGACGAAGAGCAGGACCAGCACGCCGCCCGCGCGCGCCCAGCCCTGTCCCACCGTCGCGATCCTGCCGCGTGCCTGCCCCGGCAGCAGGCCCCCAAGCCTGCCAAGCGTCATACGGCCAAGCCCATCAGCCTTCGATCACCCGGTACTGCACCGCCACCGCCTCCCCGCAGGCCTCCGCCAGCGCCCGGCGCACCAGCGGGTCCAAGCGGCGGGCGAGTTGGTCGGCGCTCACCTGGTCGGGCACGCCGACCACCGCCGCGCCGGCATCCTGGCTGAGCAGGCAAGTCCGCGCCAGCCAGCGCCTGAAATTTGACGGGACCATCTGCTCGGCGAGGTCAGCGAGAACGATCTGCCAGAGATTTTGCAGGGCGTGTGCCCCACCTTC
This sequence comes from uncultured Chloroflexota bacterium, assembly GCA_937967325.1. GTDB lineage: Bacteria > Chloroflexota > UBA4733 > UBA4733 > UBA4733 > UBA4733. The sequence continues at coordinate 7,319 of CALBSQ010000033.1, read as the reverse complement.
TTGTTCCATGAGTCTTGTTAACTGGGTCTTGTTCCTAATTGGCTCGTCAGCCTGACGAGGGGGGCTGGTCTCACTGACGAGGGGGACGGACTGGCTGACACCCCCCCTCGTCAGGCTGACGAGGGGGGGTGTTTCACTGGCGAGGGGGGACGCCAGGAGTGTGTAGATGTTCGAGACCTGGCCATGCTCGTCGTGGCGCTCGTCGATCTCGAGGAGACCCAAGGTCTTCAGTTTCTGGAGTTCGCGCTCCACCTGGCGTTTTGAAATCCCGGTCGTTGTCGCGATGGCCTTCTGGGCAACCCACGTACATTGATCTTGGCCAGCGTAGCGGCACAGGGTGGCATAGACCGTAAAGCCGTAGGGGCCGAGCTCCGAGCAGAAGTGATCGAGAATAGCGTTGTGAATCCAGAACCAGTTGCCGCCGCGATTATCGCGGACGTGGATGGGCATGCGGCGCCTCCGATCTCCGGTGAAGGGGTCAACGATAGGCATGCCTAGCCGGCAAAGGGCGGGACTAGGCAAAGGGTGGGGGAGGTGCTACGCTACATACCAGGAGCCTTTCCGTTGGCCCCCGCGCCACCCACCTGCCGGCCAAAGCAAAGAGGGTGACGCGGGGGTTGCTCACTTAACTCACGTACGTCATGCTAGGGTTTCGGACCGCCGACGTACAGGCCTATTCCTTGGCAAGTATGACGAATTGCCGAACAGGCACAGTTTTCGCCAGCATGTCCCGAGTCAGTGGTGCTGAGATGCACGGTCGCCAGGCCGGTAGAATACATGGGCGAGCAGGAGAGGTCGACCGTGAGCGTACGTCAGCGAAGCAAAGTTGAGGATGACGTTGCCGTCAGCGATGTCCCACCTGTGCATTTTCTGACGCCGACAGAGGCATGGGAGAGCTTCGATGAGGCTGCGCGGCGCTATGTCGGCATGAGCGGCGAGGCCTTCATCGCGACGTGGGACGCCGGTGGATTCGGTGAAGACCCTGATCGGCCCGTGCTCATCCGCATGGCCATGCTTCGCCCTGTTGGCCGCTAGAACCGCACGTGCTGCCGTCCGGGCCTTTGCCGATGCCTGTCAACTGGCTCTCTCCTGTTTGACACTCAGCCAGTTCAACGTCGAGGGGTATCGCCCCATCGATTTCCCGTACCGTGCCGACCTGCAACGCGGGCAGTCTGTCCCACTCGCCGATGCGGAATTGGCCCTGGTCGTCGTCTTGCGCTACCGGATCGTTGAGAAAGACGCCACACGTTGGACTGTGCACGTCGCCGGCTACCACTATGAGCTCCAGCGCCGGGATGGGCGCGAACTGGTGGCCTACCACTGGCATCCCCAGGGTGCCGGTCCCGTCACCTGGCCGCACATCCACCTCGGTCCGGCCATTGGTGATCTGTGGCGACCGGCGACCCGGGCCCATTTCCCAACGGGGCAGGTGACCATTGAGGACATGGTTCGGCTTGCCATCCGCGAATTTGGGGTAACGCCCCGGCGGAGCGACTGGGATGCGGTGTTGCAGCGCACGCGAGTGGCGCGCGACGAACCAGTCCCATAGCCGGCACCGTCAGTCGAGCTGGTCAGGTCTTCCCGCCCGGATTGGCCAACGATTGACCATCCCCTACGCTCGGGCTATCCAACGTGGACAGAGGGAGGCCAATGGACGACGGCGGGGTGGCCACAGCCAGGCCAAATAGCGAGGCTGGCCAGTGGATGATCAGAGCGGCTGCCGCGACGCTGCTCGGCCTCTCTGAACGCACCATTCGTCGCTATGCAGCCCTTGGGCAATATCGGACTCGCAAGGTTGGCCAAGTCGTGGAAGTCTGGGTGCCATTGGGTGGTCAAAGCCCGGCCAGTCCCGATGAAGGGTTTGAAGAGCAGTCGCTCCTCATCAAGGAGGATGATCAGGCGACGAGTAGTGATGGCCACCCGCCTCCAGCGATTGGCCAGCTAATGACCATGCTTCATCAACTGCTTGACCAGGAAATGGCCAGGGCAGATCGCGAGCGTGAGCGAGCAAGCGCGGCGGAGCAGGCGGCGGCGATGTGGCAGGAGCGGGCGCGCAACCTGGAGACGCAGGTAGAGCAGCTCCTGGCGTTGCCGGCGCACGAGGAGGAGTCGGAGGGGAAGCCGCCCTGGTGGGCCTTCTGGCGGCGGCGCTGATCGGGCAGCCACGCGTCGCCGCGCCGAGGGCCGGGAGCATGGGAGACGATGGCAGTAGGGAGGGGCGGGATGGGCTGGCCGGCGCGCCTGTTCCGGCGCGATCGGCGGGCTCCCAAGGGGGCGATCGTCACCAAGGACATTCGCTGCGACGGGGTGGGCTGCCGTTGCGGTCAGCCCGGGGATGCCGGCCACGGGCCCTCCCGCTATCGGGTGTGGCGCGAGGGCGGCCGGGTGCGCACCGCGTACCTGGGCAAGGCGGAGATCGACCCCACCGACGCCTGAGGCACGGGCGGCCGGCGCGGGAGGGACAAACGTGTCCCCCGCGAGCGCTCGCGCGTGGCGGCGATTGTCTTAGCCTACAGGACTGGGCAGCAAATGTGTCTTATCCTACGCCATTTCAACGCAGACGCGGCGCGCCGCGTGTTGATGGGCGGCCAAAGCCTGGGCTAATGGCGGCCAAATGGGACATAGTCACGCACCAGAGGGAAAAATGGGCTCCGCCAGAGCACCCCTCACGGAATTGGGCGCTCGGGTTGGCGACACCCCATCGGCGGGCGGCGTACGGACGGCGAGGAGCGTCCCCCTGGCGGGTCGCTTCCCTGAACGCCAGTGGTTGCCACGGCCACTGCCCAACAGCGTCGACCATCGTGTGCGCGGTTTGCCGCCGCGGCTCGACCATGCCGCCTCAGTAGTTTCAGCCCGTCAGTCGGGATAACCATCATTCTGACTAGCGGTACTTTGTTGATGGCGGCTACGAGCAGGCGTAGACATTGATACCGTGTCCTTGCGCGAGCTCCTGCGGGTCGTCGACCTGGACCCCCACACGGTGGACGTGCCGAGCGCCAACTGGACGACCGGGCTGCTGGCTGACTATCTGGCCAAGCAGCCCGGTCGTCGCGGTGGCCCAGGAGACGGTGCGCCGCCACCTGCACCGCCTGGGCTACGTCTGCAAGCGCCCGACCTGGACCGTGGCGCACAAGGCCCAGGACCAGGAGGGCTACCTGGGAAACGCCTGCGGGCGGAGCTGCTGCTCAGGGCCGCGCTGCCGACAGCGCCCGGCCCCGCGGACGCTCCCCTGCCCGCGCTCTTGGCGGCGCTGGGCGAGCCGGACCTCCTGCCCGACGTGCCGGCGGACGTGTCGGAGTTGCTCGCGCTGCTGCCGCGGGCCGACCTGTACGTCCAAGATGAAGTGCAGCTGGCGCTGCATCCCACGCTCACGCGGACCTGGAGCCGGCGGGGCCGCCGGGGACAGTGGCTGGTCCACGCGCCGGGGAACAACCAGAAGTGCCTGGGCTTCGGGGCGGTGGACTGGCGGGACGGTTACCTCTGCTTCGGCTTCAGCCCGCGCCGCGATGCCGAGACCCTCTGCCTGCAACTCGACGACCTCGTCGCGCGCTCCCGGGCGCGCGGGCGGATCGCCATCGTCCTGCTGGACAACGCGAGGACCCATACGCCCAAGGGCTCCCGCCTGGTCCGCGCGACCCTCGCCCGCCACGGCGACGCCCTCCGCTTGGTCTACACGCCCGCCTACGACCCAGACAGCAACCCGATCGAGCGCCTCTGGCGGGTCTTCCGTCGCCGGGTGACCCACAACCACCATCGCGACGACTTCTGGGGCCTGTATCAGGACGCCGAGGACGAGGTGGGCCGTCTCCAGGCCGACGCGGCCAGCGTCCTCCGACATATCGGAAGCCCGAGCGACCCCGGCGCCCTTGCCCTTGACTCAGCGGCCTAGCAGAGAACAATCAGTGTGGAAGGATTTAGCGCCTTGATGCTCCAATAACTGCACCATGCGGGTTTCAATCCCTCAGTCGGGTGTCAATGTTCAGGATAATTTGCCAGTTTCGCGTTCAAGGTAATTTGCCAAGCGCCCTCCGTTGATCGTCGTTCCAAGTGGGGTGCGAGCCCGGGTTCGCGGCCGTATTCCTTTCTTGTTGAGGCAAGGTTCGCGTTAGCGACGCGGGCCAGGGCGGCCCATGGGGAACCAGTAGTAGCCGTTGGGCGTACAGGCCTGCTCCAGCATGAGACGGATTCCCTCGGAGAGATTGCCCCGGCCCTCCTGCTCCAAGAGCCGCAGGTAGGACGCCGGGATGGTGACGGTTTTGCGGAGCAGCGGTTCGGCGTACTCGTGCTGCCGGCGGCCGCTGCGCAGGGCGATTGGCATGGATACGTCCCTTTCTCGTGTGTGATCTGGCGTACGTTTGATAAGGCATGAATCAATCAGGGGCTTGCTGGCCCGCCGCCGGGGCGTTGGCGGGGGCGGTAGCTCTTGCCCAGCATCGGCGCCAGGTAGGCGCTGTTGAGGAGGCGGTCCAGCAAGCCCTCGGCGATGACCGGATTGGGGAACAGCGGATAGAGTTCCTTGGGATCGCGGTTGGTGGTGGCGATCAGCGCGCCCTTGCGGTAGCGCCGGCTCACCAGCTCGTAGAGGTCTTCCGCTTGGGCGGTCGTGTACTCGCGCATGGCGAAGTCGTCCAGGATCAGCAACTCCGGGGCGAGGTAGCGGCGCCGCCGCGCCTGCCAGCTGCCATCCGCCCGTCCGCCGGCCAGGTCGGTGAGCAGCGCCCCCGTCTTGGTGAAGAGGACGCGGCGGCGTTGCCGGCAAGCGGCGACCCCCAGCGCTTGGGCGACGAAACTCTTGCCCACGCCGGTCGGGCCGTACAAGAGGACCGCCGCGCGCTCGCCGAGGTAGCGGCCGCTGGCCAGTTCCCACAGTTGCGCCTTGGGAAGCTGGGGGTTGTAGCTGAAGTCGAAGTCCCGCAAGTCACAGGCTTCCTCAAAGCGGGCCCGCGTGATCGTCCGCTTCACCCCGTCCGCCTCCCGCCGAGCCAACTCGTCGTCGAGCAAGAGGAGGAAGAACTCCAGCGGGTCGAGCTGCCGCGTGCGCGCTTCCTCGGCGCGGGCGGCGATCCCGGTGCGCATGCCTGACAGGCGCAACTCCCGCAGGCGCGGGGTGAGCGTCTCCAACGTCACCATCCCGCCACCTCCAAGGCGCCCAGCGGCCCCTGGTCAGCACGGCACGCTTGCTCCCCTGGCGCCGCTGGTGGAGCAACTGCCGCGTGGGATGCGGCTGGGAACGCGTCCGGTCCGCGCAGGAAAGCGCCGGCGATCACCGTCCGCGCTGGCGCGGGTTCGTCGACGAGCTGCTCGAGGTCTCGGAGGAGGATGCCGCGAATGGTGCGGTAGCGACCATCTCCGGCGGCCAGCGCTTTTGTACAGGCCTGGTCGAGGCGTCCGGCCGGATACTGCTCGCCGAGACGCAGGAGCGCCTGCACTTCACGCAGGTGGGTGAGGCTGTAGGGCGTCAACAGCGCGCTCGCCACGATACCGACCGCCGGCCCCAGGGCTTCCGCCTGCTCCAGGCAGGTCTTCGGTGTCCCCTGCAAGAAGGCTTGCCCGGCGGGCGGGTAGTGCTCAATCCGCGTCACCCGACCTCGCTCCACCCGCGCGTGCGAGGTGAGGAACGTGGCGCCATCGTAAATCTCCACGATCTGCCGGCCCAGGCGCACATCGAGCCGCTGGCCAACGTAGGAGAACGGCGCCGAGTAGTCCGCTCCGCCCGCCCGCAGGTGACAGTCGGGCTGCAGGCTGGCGGTGGTCCAAGTCACCGGCTCCCAGGGGCGGGACGGCAAGGCCTGGAGGGCTCGCGCTTCCCGCTCCTGGAACGCGACCAGCGGCTGCTCGTTGGTCGTCCCGTGTCGCCGCTGCCCGGCAACCTCCAGCGCCCAGCGCTCCGCTGCCCGCCGCATCGCCGCGAGACTGCGGAAGTCCCGTTCTGGGAAGAAACTTTCCCGCGCGTAGCTGACGGTTCGCTCGACCCGAGGCTTGTCTTGTGGCCGCCCGACGCGCGCCGGGTCCACCAAGCACCCGTAGTAGCGGGTCAACTCCCCGTAGGCCCGGTTGAGCCGGGGATCGTACCGATCAGCCTGGAGGATGCCGGCGGTGAGATTGTCTGGGACCAAGCGCTTCGGCGTCCCGCCAAAGAAGCGAAAGGCGGCGACGTGCCCGTCCAGCCACGCCGCGCCGTCTTCCGCCAGCACGGGGTAGAGGAACTGGTGCCGGCTGTGGCTCAGCGTCATCAAGAACGCGGAGAGTCGCTGCCGGCGGTCGGTCTCCGGGTTGCGCCAGATGCCGACGGAGAAGAAATCGACTTGGGCTTCTTCCCCGGGCGCGGGATCGTCCAGTCGGATGGTGAGACGCGGCGCCGCCCGCAGCCGTTCCGGCCAGTGCGTTGCCACATACCGATACAGGCTGGCCCAACTGACGGCCAAGCCGTGCTCATCGCGCAACCGCTGGTAAATCACCGCCAGTTTCACCTTGCCCACCAGGCGGTCCAACTCCTCGTGGTGGCGAGCCACCGCCGCCATCGCCGCGCCAGGCGCTCCACCGCCTGTCGCTCCACCGCCACCAGTGCCGCCCCCGCCCCCTCGGTCTGCCGGCAGACCGTGTCCTCGCTGAGCCAGACCCCCCAGAAGAACGCCAGGTCCTCCGCGGCCCGGGCGAAGGGCATGCGGCCGCCCAGCCGGGCGACCCCCTCCAGCAGCCGCGGGCTCAGGCTGCCGGGGACCAGCCCCAAGGCCTCATCCAGGGGGGGAAAGCCCGGCCCCGCAGGCCGGGCAGACGAAGTAGGCCCGCTCCAGGCGCAGCGGCCGGGGTTGGTGCGCCACCAGCACCTCCCGCGCCTTGCGCCCGCGCTGGCGCAGCGGCGCGCCGCAGCCGGGACACGCCGGCGGCCCGTCCGGCGTCGCCAGCGCGACGCCTTGGGCCAGGTCCTCCAGCAACTGGCGCTGCAGCCCGCGCGTCGCGCCCTCCGCCACCTGCTCCAACTCCGTCAGCGTGGCGCGCGGATGCTCCCGTCGCCAGGCCAGCACCTCCCGCTCCGCCGCCGCCACCGCCGCCGCCCAGCCCGGCCCCAGCCCTTGCTCCAGATCGTCCGCCATCGTCGCCTCCACGTCCCGGCCCCAGCGCCACCTCGGAGTGTAGCAATGCGGCAACAATCGCAACCGTCCGCTTGCTTGCACAACGTTGCGGCGCACCCCCGAGGGGGGAATCGCTTGACACGGCCGCTTCCCGGGCCTACGCTCGCTCGCCGGGGTACCGTGGGTACCCGGTAGGGAAAGGGACGTGGTCCGTGTATATGCAGCGCGTGCTGATCTACCCGCGGC
>CALBSQ010000032.1 GCA_937967325.1 uncultured Chloroflexota bacterium | reverse complement strand
AGGATCCCGGCAGCATCGCCGCCTACGGCGTCTGGGAGAGCTATGTGGTGGATACCAAGTATCCAACATCCACCAATGCCTATCTGCTCCCTACGCCGCCTCCTGGGCGAGTATGCCTACCGCGCGGAGCAGGGCCTCCCCCACCGGTGTCCACGCTATCTCGACGCGGTACTTGGCGAAACCGAGCCGGATTGGTACGACGCGTTGGACGAGCACGCGTAGTGCCTCGCGCTGTTCGCCCACATCCGTACCGCGCAGGGCAGCGGCCCAGCCGCCAATCTGGCCTAATACCAGCTCCAGGGGCGGTAGGCTTGGCTTCTGGGAGGTTCCCCGGAGGCGGGCGAGTTCCGCCGCGATGTCCTCGAGCTCGGCCTGTGCCCTGTCCGCCACGCGCCGGTACATCTCCTTGTCGATGTCGTTGTCTAGGAAACGCTCGGCGGCCCTGACGAGGCGCTCTTGCAGCCGTGCCGACTCCTGTTCGAGCTGGTGGATGCGCGCCGCTACGTCGCCGCCGCGCTCCACGGCTTGCAGCCCTTCCCAGGCGCGGTACAACGCGGCGTCGAGGTCTTGATCGGGCGCCGCCACGGGGGCGAGCAAGTCCGTGACTTCCGCGATCACGTACCCGTCGATCCGGCTGTGCGCATTGAATCGACAGTTCGGGTCGGCGGCCCCGGCCCCTCGGAGGCGCCCTTGGCAGAGATAGCGCCGGCGGTCGGCGCCCGACATCCGCTGTCCGCAATTGGGGCAACGCAGGAAGCCGGTGAGCAGGTAGGCCCCCGTCGCCTGATTGGGTATATGCCGATGCCCGTCGATGTGCTCTTGCACGCGCGTCCAGGTCGCATCATCGACCAGCGCCGGCCAGCGGGTGCGCGGGCGGGCCAGGACGTTGGCGTCCCCATGCTGATGCCTGGCGTTATACACCGCGGCTCGGAGGAGGATCACCACGCCGCGCCAGCTCATCGTTCGCCCGCCCAGCGCGGCCTGAGGCTGGCGACCAAGCCAGCGGGCGACGCTACGACAGCTCTCGCCGGCGGCGACACGCCGGAAGGCTTCTTGGACGATGGGGGCGGCGATGGGGTCAACGTCCAGCACCTTGGCCGGCGCCCCGGCGCCTTTTTCCTCTGTGGTCGGCTCACGCCACCGGTAGCCGATGGGGCAGTGCCCGACCTTATGCCAGCCGAGCGACTCCACGTGCTGCCACGTCTCGCGGACGCGCGCTCCCAGCCGTTCGGATTCTTCTTGCGCCATCACGGCCAGCATGTTGGCGACCAGATCGGGGACCGCGCCACCCTCGGCCACCGAATGGACCGCGACGCCGAGCGCCTTGAGTTCCTGCCAACGATTCACGCGTTCGAGCAGTCGCCTACCGAGCCGATCCAGCCGCATGACGACAACGATCGCGGGGCGGCCATCCTCGCGGAGGCGGCGCGCTTCCGTCAGCATGGCCTGGTAGTGCGGGCGGTCGTCGCGGCGTCCGCTCATCACGTCGCTGTATTCCGTGCCGATGGTCCAGCCTTGCCGCGCCGCGTAGTGCCGGCATCCATCAAGCTGGGCCGGGAGGCTCAACCCCTCTCGTGCCTGCTCGTCCGAGCTGACGCGGGTATAGACCAGCGCGGTCGTGATACCCGCCTGGTCGCTACTGCTCGGCTTGTACGATCGATTGTGGCGCGCTTGCGCCGGTGCGCTGGCCGCCGGATGCATCACTGCTCTATCCCTCTCTATACCGATAGGTCGATTGATTACTGCGCCGGTCCTGGCGGAAGGCGGAAGGCGTCGGTTCTCGCCTTCCGCCAACATTTGCGTGCGGCTACTCGCCCGGCGGAACCCCCGCCGCGTCCAGGGCCGTGGTCGCCAGCCACCATGCCGCGTCGTGGGCATCGTTGACCAGGGCAGGGTCGGCCCCGGCGGCCTTGAGTTGATCGAGGATTCCGGTCAGGGCCTTCTCCGCTTCCTGTACCGGCTCGCCCTGCTCGATGGCGCGCCGGTCGCGGTGGCTCTTGAACGCTCCCGTCAGCGCCCACCCCTCGGTGTAGCTGAAGCCGGCCCCTAGGGCCTCCTCCCTGGTAGCGGCGAGCCAGAGCTTGGCGACATCGCGGAGGTCTTCGTGGAATACGTCGTCGTCGCTCTCGATCTTGCTGAGCAGCTCCTCGAAGATGGCCTCGTACCGCTCGATGTCCGGCGACTGCTCGACATCCCGGCGCCCGTGCTCACGGGTGAGCTTGCTCAGGTCGTCCCTGGTCAAGTCCTTGATTACCGATACGTGGCCGTGTCGTGCTGGCATCCTACTTCCCCTGCTCCTATGCCGCTACCGGCGCCGACAACGACGCCACTTCCCATACAATACGCCGACAGTCCGGGTCGGCGCGAAATGCTAGGACCAACGCGGCGAACCGGCCAAAGTCCGCCGTCTGCTCGCGGATGATCGTTCCATCCCCCATCGTCGCGCTGATCGTGACTACCTGCCGCATGGCTCGCTCCCTGCTCTCGCCTGCCGCTGGCTCCCAACGGCACCGGGTATGGGCCGGCGCCCCGGCGGGGGTTCCGCCGGGGCCGCACGCCAGCAGGATCAACGGTGGGCGAACCGCGCCATCTTGGCGAGCATCTGCTCGCGGCTGGCCTGGGGGCGGCTCACTCGCCGCACCTCGGCTGCCAGGGCCGCCGCGCTGTGCCAGCACTTGCCCGACGTACCGTACTGGCCGTGGGGGCAGTCGCAGGTGGCGCTCAGGGAGCCGACGTTCAGGATCGTCTGCGTGTACACGGCGTCGGTGCCCTTGCTCGAAGGGCACTGGTACACGCCAGGCCGGACCATCGTCACCACGCGACCGGCCTGGCGGTTGGCGGCGGCGCGCTCGTTGGCGGCGATCCAGTCCTGTGTCACGGGGGCGGTGATGTGGACCATTCGGGTTTCCTCTCTCTCTGTACCACTCGGTACACTGGTAGTATACCGTTCGTGAGGTATAAATGGGGGACAAAGGCAGGAGATAGCCCGAAGGTACTATGCGCTACGTGCGGTATGATGTAAGCATGGCTGTGTGTAGGATGAGTGCTACGCGGGTTCAGAAGGGCGCGGAAGGTATGGCAGAGTTGACGACGGCCCAGGCAGCGGAGCTGCTCAACTGCTCGCAATCGCAGGTGGGGCGGTTGGTGCGCTCCGGCGTGCTGAAGGGCCGGGCGCTATCCGCACGCATGTACCTCTTGGACAAACGCTCCGTCGAGGCGTACGCGGCGAAAACACCGACGCGCGGCTGGAAACGCGGGCGCCCGCGGAAGACTGACGCATGTCCGATGCCGGAAGGGGAACTGCCCTTAATCCCTCCGAATCCCCCAAATGGGGCATGAGTGTTCCCATTTATTGCTTGCTGGCCTACGATGTCATTACCGTTAGGCTCCTACGAACGGTACCGACATGAAGGTGAGCGCGCCGATGCCGACCTACTGCCCGAACTGTGGATCAAGCCAACCGGACGGGGCGCAGTTCTGCCTGAAATGCGGTCGGCGGCATGGGGAGGATCAAACTAAGGACAACTCGGCTGTCCTTCCACAGCATGGCCGTCGTCGCCGGGCGCTTGCCTTGATCGTCATTGGCATTATGGCCGTGGTCAGCATTGTCGTGGCTGTCTCCCTCTCCACAGCACCAAGGCAGGAGTCGCGGTCACCGCCGCGCTTGTGGCGACCGAACTGCAATCCTTCCATAACAACCCGGACCAGAACCTTACATTGGGCGAGGGCGAAAAGGTTTGCAAGCAGGCCGTGGATTGGAACGATGTTGCGCGGTCGCCGGTGTTGTACCGCGGTCGCTGCGCCCTGGTATATGGCGATGTGAGTCTAACCGATCTGTCCGCGCGTGTTGTGAAAGTAGGGCCGGAACCACTGACCGGCATGCCTGCGGTACTCGTGGACATAGGCGGCTACGATCCTGCAACCCTGTGGGCGGGGCATACGAAGTCTCCGTCACTCTTCGCTCTCGGAACCATTCAAGGTATTCGTGAGGGCATGCCCTACGTCACGGCGGAAGCGATTTGGATGCCGAGCTAGGGCATCCTCGCCGGGCAAGGCCAGGCGTCCGCTTGCTCGGCCAGATGAGGCGTGGCGCATTCTACTCGTCGGGCAACCCGACTCTACTCAGGAACGCATAGAAACGGTGGACCATATCGTGGAGGTAGATCGGCGGCACTATCGCCAAGCGTGCCACACTACCATCGATTATCCCTTGGTAAAGGCCAACAGTTGATATGGCTACAGCCATCCTAAAGTCCATCACGGCGGCCCGCAAATTGGCCCGTGTTTCACCCACGCTATTCAGACAGTGATAACGCTCATCCTGGTTTTGCCGCACACGCCTCCGGATATCTTTGCCCTCAATCTGACCAACAAATGACTCCGAATCATGCAGATCACAGGCAAGGACATACGCGAGGATGCGATGGTCGTCTGGAGAATCGTACGGCCGAGCCAACAACTCTCCTTGGGGAAATCGTATGCGAAAGTCTGACAATAGGTCACAATCCGCAGTCAGCACCAACAGTAGGGGATGGTGAACCGACGCCACCTTTGGCTGGATATCCTCGGAGACCAGAGAAGTCGTTCCGGAACGATATTCCCAGACATTGCCGAGAATCTCTCCTTGCCTGAGGTCGGCAGTCGAGGGCGGGAGATAAGCTAATGGCATCTAAGGGCCGGGGACCAGGCGTTAATCGCTATATATCAGATTGGGACGCTCCGAGCGACTGATTACCTCGGCGGCCCGCCATTGAGTGGGCCGGGGAAGTTCGCTATTCTGCCGCTGAACCCAGAATTGTGCTGTATCGCGCAGGGACTCAACCGCCTCATCCACGGCAACACTTGGCATCAATAGGAGAATGAGGCAACCGAGAACTCTCTTTTCAAAGTCCATAGCATCGCCTGCCCCCCATGTCTCTACGTGAGGCAGCTCCGGTGCCCATTCAGCGGATACGGACGCAGAATTGGTGGTTCGGTGTAATCTCACACGGGCTATCGTATCTGCCTGGCGGCTATCCATCAAGTGGTTCGGGATCGAGGGCGCGTTCAAGTTCTTCAGTAATGGCCCACCGGAATAGGTTCCTAGCAAGTCGATTGAACTCTCCGAGAATCCTGAATGCTTCATCAGTCTTGCACCTTTCCTGTGTAAAGAAATCGGCATCAATGATATAAACCTGACCCCCCCCTTGAGGAGGGGATCGAAGCCCATTTCTGATGAGTACAAATCCGCCTTTCACGGGTCCTATCTCAAGCACAGAGGCCGCTTCTGACTGACGTACATTATTTGCAAGGCCGCCGGCAGCCAGTAGTCCAGCAAAGTGGGGCTGGATGAGTCGATCCCATGTAGCCTCGGAGCAACCGACCTTATCCTTGTCTATTGCATTTCTGTAGCGGAGGCCCACGCGCGAGTAGAAAGGTGGGTGATACACCTCGCGCACTGCCTGTTCAATCATCTCGGTCTGCGCGCGGAACTCCTCCCAGCGGGAATACTTGAATTCTGTTAGGGCTATGAAATCCTGCGCAATGGACATAAATCTCGCTCTGTCTTCGGCAATGAACTTGTGGGTGACTCCAACAGAAGGTAGTTGCGATACGATTGGCATGAGTTCCTTGGGAAAGAGGGCGGCAGTGTCTTCCCGCTCGTAAAGGGGATATAGGTATCTGACTCTCTCCTGGAACGCAGAGGGTACCTCGGCGGCGATGGCAAGGATCGGTGGAAACCTAAGCTGACAGATTACCTCCTCAAGAGGATTGTTACGAAACAGGACGCGAGGTGAATCTGGGAACGGCATTGAGCTATCTCTCGTGTTGGGGGAAAGGGGATCGGCAGTGGCCCCGGTTTAGCCAAGTAGACAACATTACGGAGATCACTCGCGTTGTTCCCTCCTACAGGAGGAAGTATACACGGGCCAGCGTAAGGCGAGTTTGTGGCTGCTGGGCAGGGATAGGAACTCGGTGGTTTGCAGTTAGCTCGGCCTGGATACCCGGCTGGTATCCGAATAACCAAACGGCCCCCCCGGCCCTCGGACGTGCGGTGTCCAAATAGTGCGCCAAGCTTTCCGTGACATTTTGGCTCCCGGTGGGCCATCCAGCCGTAAAGCGGGGGGCACAGACGCGGGGGTTGTGTGGGAGCGACGACCAGAGGGGAATCCGCCAATCGCCCCCACATCGATTGGAACCTATAATAGCCCTATAACGTCGTCCTCTCCCTTTCCCCGGCCTAGTTGCTGGTATTCGGCCCGAAGCCATGGGTACACACGGTCCCGCCGTAGCCATCCGGGGTACAACTAGCGCCGTGATGCGCCGGTTGCCCGAAGGCCAGGAGGAGCCACAATACCAACGCGATGAACCAGCCCACGATGGAAACCTCTCGCTAGGCAACGCCTCCTGCTAATCTACACGCGCCGGCAGTCAATGTTGCATTATCATTCCCAATTGTCGCCAGAAGGTACTACCGCCACAGGCGACCGGGGAGGCTGCCTCCCCGGTCGCCAATCCCGGCGCGCTCGCGGCGCCCTAGCTGGCCGCGAGCGCGGGCGGCTCCCCCAGTAGGAGCCAGATGGCCGCGTCCCGCACATCGGCCTCGGCTGCGCCGGCCTGTTGCGCCGCGACTTCCACCGCACGGGCGAACTGCCAGTCCGTGCCGGCGCTGAGCGCCTGCCAGCCGTTGACGTGGCCCGGCACCTGCCAACCGGTCGGCAACCGCGAGAGGGCGATACCTGCCGCTCGCAGGGTGCGCCGCTGATGGGGCGTCAGGGCCTCCTGTAGCCCCTCTGGGGCCGCTTGGCGCGCGCCAACGTCCGTCCGCCATGCAGCGGCGGGGTCTGCCAGCGCACCCAGGTCCGGACTCACCGCCACCACGGACGGCGCGGCGACGGGCGTCTCGATGGCGGGCAGGGTCACGTCGGCCTCCTGGGCTTGCGCGGCCAGCGTCTCCGGCCAGGGCCGCGTCTGGCGCTCCGGGCGACGGAGCAGGGCGTCAAGTTTGCCGAACGCGCGTTCGGCTGTGCCGATGGCGGTGTTGAGGGCCTCGGTCGCCTGCTTTTCCTCCGCCGCGACTTTCGCCAACCGGCCTGTTTCCTGGGCACGGTAGGTATCCGCGGCGGCCAGGAGCGCCGCCCTGATGGCCGCATGGAGCCGTGCGCGCTCGCTGGCCGTAGCGTCGAGGCGGCGGCGGAACTCGGCAATACGCGTCCAGGTCTTCTGAAGCGCGTCCGTGTCCTGCTCGGCGACGGCCTGCCGTTCGGCCTCCTGGGCGCGGTCGAGGTCCGCGCGGCAACGCTCGGCGTCCCGGTCAAGCTCGGCCAGCTCGGTTAGGAGCGCGGCCACGTCGGGGGCGGGGGTCTTGGCGAGTAGTTTCACCGGATGTCCTTATCTGATTCGGCGCCCGACAGAGGGCGCCCTAGCGCGGCGGCGTTGGCCGCAAATGCCGATTGCCCCTACTGGGGCGGCTTGGGGCCGAGCTGGTAGTTCGGTTGCGCCCCGTTAGCAATTGGGGCGGTGATGCTGCGCGGGTAGACGACGTTGCCCTGTCGATCCACCTGGAGATGGACGATTACCTCGCCGTGGAGCGGGGCCGGGGCGGGCGGTTGCGCCGCTGCCGCCTGCTGAAGCGTCGCGGGGTCGAGGATGCGCCGCTGACTACTGGCGGGGAGGTTCTGGAGCATCTGGCTGAAGATGCCGCCAATTGGTCCCGGCTCCTGGGCAAGCGTCTGGAGCTGCGCCGGGGTGAACTGGGCCGGGTGCCCGGTGGCGTCCCCTAGCCCCGCGTTGACAAGCGTCCCCAGGCCGCTCAGCATCGCGCCAACATCCTCGGTGACACTGTGCGGCGTCCTGACGTTGGCTGGCCCGGCCAGCCCCAGCGCCATCTGCTGCTCCGGGCTGAGCGGCCCGTTGACGCCGCCGGAGAGGGCGATCCGCCGGCCCGTCGTCTCCGTGGTGATGCGGGCTAGGTTGGCCTGGGCGCTGGGCGTGCTCCCCGTGCCGATGCGCAGCAGGTGCTCCGCTTCCGGCAGGTTGTGGGACAGGTCGATCTGGCCGCCGGTGATGGCGCTCAACTGCGTGATGGCGTTGGCCTGTCCGAGTTGGGCCGTGTTGGATTGGAACCGGGCAAGCGTCGCGTCCAGCAGTTGCGCCTGACCCTGGGCGCTCCCTTGGAGCGCGTTCACCTGGCCGATGCTCACGCCGGCAGCGTTGGCGACGCGGGCCTGGCCTTGCAAGCTGGCGTCGGTCAGGAAGCCGGCGAACTGCTTGGCGAGTTCGTCGGAGCCGAGCGTCTGCTTGAACGCGGCGGTCACATCGGCGCCCCCACCGGGGAGGGCTTGCAGGTTGGGCGTCGCCGCCATAATCGCGGTCAGGCTCGCGGCGGGCGCCCCCGTGGCCTCCGCCACCAGCGCCAGGTTACTCATCTGGCGGGCGGTCGCATCGGCGCTGAAACCGAGCTGGGTCATGGCTTCCTGGACGATCTGCACGGCATCCTTGGTCCCGGCCCCCAGGATGGCGACCAGTTGCAGCGCGGATTCGATGGCGGGGCCAGTCCCTTGCTGGACATCGACGCCGCCCTGTGCCAGGCCCGTGGCGACCTGCTTGGCCTGGTCCTGCTTCAGGCCATACAAGTAGGCGCTGGCCGGGACCGTCTGGGATGCCGCGAGCGACGGCTCCGTGCCGACAGCGGCGGGGGCCGTGCCGACGAGGGCCTGGAAGTTGACGCTGCCCTTGAGCGCGTCGGTGAACATCGTATTCAACATCAACGGTAGACCGGCGGCGGCGACGGCGCCCATGATGGCGAGTTGCGGGCCGCCGGTCAGGCCGAATGCGGAGGCGGCGCCCTGGCCGGCGTAGAGCGATTGCGGACCCAACCAGCTTACGGCATTGGCAATCCGCTCCAGGAGGCCGGTTTGCTGCTTGGCTTGCTTTTCCGGCGCTGGAGCTGGCCCTGTTGCCGGTGGCGTCCCCCCCTGCGTACCGGAGCCGCCGGATCGGCGGCGTCGGGCGCTGGCTCGCTGCGATGGTCCCACGGTCGATTCCGGCGCCGGGGCGGAGGCCGGGACATAGACGGGGCCGTTCTGGGTATCGGAGCGCGGTAGGTACAACTGCGCCTGGGCCTGCTGGCTCGCACGTTTGGCTCGCTGGCTCGGCCCCTGCTCCCCCGGCGCCAACGGCTCGACGACGGCGCCCTTGGGCCGGGGGAAGCCGGCCCGCCGTAGCTCCGCGTCGTAGCGTTGGGAGATATGCATTGGGCCGGGGGCGCCATGGGGCGCGGCGGACTGCACCGCCCGGCCCAGACTCCGGACGAAATCGGCGCGGCTGTTGCTGGCCTGCTGAAGCTCCTTGACGGTCGTCAGCAGCCGGCGAGCTGCGGTGTTGATCTGATCGACCTTCGATGCGGCGTCCTGTTCCACGCCGATGCTGACGGCTGCTTGATTTGCTGACACTGTTCCTGAATCCTCAATACGATACGACGACTACCGGCTGGATGGCCCTGGGTGGGCCAGTTGCTCGGACACGGGAGCCGGACACGGGGAAGGCGCATGGCCTTCCTAAGGGGTACGCCGGGCAGCTCACGCCGGCTCGTACAGGATCAGACAGAGCTGTTCATCCGTGAGGTCACCCCTCCCCTTGTACTTGCCGGGGGCGAGCGCTTGCAGGTGACCATCGGCGCAGATACGCACCAGCTTGTCAGGCTCCTTGACACTCGGACGGACAAGCACCGCATGCCGGCAGTCGGGCCAGGCACATGTGCCCTCAATGCGCTGTCCCGCGCCGGGCGCCGACCGACTTATGGCGTTTATGGCGTTTATGGCGTCTCCTACCGCGCCATCACGAACCGTGCTCGGTGGGAATATAGCAGTATGCTTGCTTTGAATTAGACGCTCTGCACGGTGGTCGGGTGGGGTCGAACCCGCCTCCCGCGTTCGTTCTCCCCGGTCCGCTAAATCGAGATACCGTGTCGTCACTGTGCCACCCTTACGCGATAAACGCCATAAACGCCATAAGTCCGAGACTGGGGCTTCATGATCCAGTTGACTCCTCGATTCGCGGCCCCCCGACGTAGCGCCACCGCTCCGCTGGCCGGCCCTTGCCGCCATCCGGGGCGACATGCTCCGACTTCACCAGGCCACGATCCTGCAAGGCGTGGAGGGCCGCTTCGATCTTGGCGGATTCCTGATTGCGGCTGAACAGGTCCCCCCGTATTGCCGAGCGGGTCAGCCCCTCCGGGGCGGCTCGCAAGGCATCCAGGAGCGCGTCGGTCACCGGGGCGCCTAACGCCTCGCCAAAGATGTGCCGAGCGGATTCCTCGCAGTATCCCCAGACGGCCAGGCCCGCCCTCAAGTGCTCGCGGCGGATTACCGTGGTGCGGTCGAGTAGCGCGTAGATGCACGCTAGGCGCATGACTTGGGCCTCAGCTCTCGCCGTTACCGCCCCGAACAAGCCAGGGCGCCCATCAGACAGGGCCTCATACACATCCCGCCAGATGCCGCGCGCCTGCTCGTCACGGCTCATCTCCCCGGCTGACCGGGCGAACAGGGCGGCGTCCTCGAAACGGCGATGGTGCGGACCCATGTCTACGGTGTGGAGCTGGCCGCCCTCCGGTAAGACCTTGGATCGTTGCACACAGACCCACAGGAAGCGATTGGCGAAACCGTTTCCCGCTTCCGTGCTCCGCAACTCGCGGAGCACCTCATCTCTGGTGATATGGCCGATGATGCTGATGTGGGCGCCCGTTGCGCGGGCCGGACTGTTCTTCGTCAGCACCCGCAAATCGCCGGTGTCCCATGCGTTGCGGATGACCGCGGACAGCGTATTTCCCTCCCGTCCCAGTACCCGGAGCGTGGAAGCAAGCTCCGTCTCCACCACCAATAGCCGCTTGTCCGCGACGCCGGGGTCGTTTTCGACATCCTGGTAGTCCACAACGCGGCCTTTCTCCTTCACCGGCTCGTGCGAGACAATGGCATCGCGCACGGCCCAGATCAGCCCTTCCCCGGACGATAGCCCGGCCTGGATGGAGTGATTGGCCCAAGCCTCATCGACCGCACGGTAGAGGGCGAATGTCTGGCCCCAAGAGGTCCCCTTCCGCCCCTTCGCGGTGCGCCCGACCAGGGCGCAGAACAGGTTGGTCCGGTGGTAATCCGCCTCCACGGGGAAGTACGGTGCCCGGCCCACAACGTTGCCAAACGCGACGAGTCCTTGCACCAGCACGCCTGCGGGGTCGGCCTCGGTGTGTGGCTCGATGGCTCGCACGAAGTCACCCATGGGTCCGTGGTAAGCATCCTCGTGCAGGGATTCAGGCCACGGCGGTTCCGGCGCCGTTAGCTGTAGCCCGGATGCTGGTTTCACTGTATAGGGTAAACCAGCAAAACCATCATTTTGGGAATGCTCCGGCGACCATTCCGGCGTCGCTTTGACTAACTGCTCCAGTTCCTCACGCGTCCTCACAGCTCCAACCAATCGGAGACATCGCCCTTGGGCGGAAGGCCGGGCAACTCCACAACGCGGACACTCGCCGCCACACCATGAAGGGACTGGGCGACCATGAGCGCATGTCGGCGTCCAGGACCGTCATTGTCGGGCAGGATGATAATGGGTCGTCCGGCGAGTGGCTCGGCATACTCCGGGCGCCACTTCAGAGCGCCGCCGGCGTTGGTCGTGGCGAGCAATCCCATTCCGATGAGGGTATCGGTATCGCGTTCGCCTTCGACGACAAACACGGCGCGGCGAGGCTCCGCCAAGAGGCCGGGCAACCGGTAGAGCACCCGCCGCACATCGCCAAGGTTCCACAGCCAGCCGCCAGCGCCATCTGGGCGCCGCTGGTGGAAGGTCTTGGGCTCCACCCGAACCACTTCGTAGAGGAGCGCGCCGGACTCGTCGCAGTACGGATATGTGGCGACGATGCGCGGCTTCAGGTCAGGGCCGTGTTGCCGTCCGCACCGACAAGCACCGGCCAGCAGGTGCTTGTAGGTGTCGCTGTTCGGCTTCAATGGCAGGCCGCCGGCGCGGTCCTCGCGCGTGCAGTAGGCAAACTTGCCATCGTCGCTGAGGAAGCCGTAGCATCTGACACCCTGAGCGCGCGGTTCCTGATCCCAGCCGCCGCAGATAGGGCACGGACGGCTACGGCTGAATCGCTGAGAGGCAGCTATGCCCACCGGTCACCCCCTTGGCCCTTGGCATTGCGGTTGGTCTGTGGTATCATGTAAGCTAATCCTTACCTAATCTAAGCCGCCGGGACTTCGAGCAGTCCCGGCGGCGCGTCGTGTGCTCAGTGCGTCGCCTGCTCGTGTAGCCGTTGCATCGCATCGTGGTATGCCTGTACCGCCTGCTTACCTGCCGTGTGGGCGCCAACGGACTCGCACCTGCTGCACCTGCTATCGCGCCAGCATGACGGGCAGACGGTGTAGCCGCATGCCGGGCAGCACCGGGCGTCGATACCGCGCATATCCGCATGGCAGATGGCGCCCGGGGCATAGCCGGGCCTCAGCCACCAGCCGGAGATGCGCTTGCCGGTCACCGGATTCCGCTGTGGCTTGTCGGTATCCCCATCGTTGGCTTGCAGCGGCTCTGAGGGGCCGTGGATTACGCCATTAGCGGTCGCAGCGGGCCGTTTTGACGGCGCTTCCGTATCAGCGTTAGGGATCATCGTCATGCGGCCTTGGCGTCCTTGGCGGCTTCGTGCTTGCGCCAACAGGCAGCCAGGCAGCGGCAGAGGGCGACCGCGAGGCGGTCTAGGTCGGGGGCTGGGATATCCAGCGGTGTGGCTGGCGGGCGGTGTTGCGTGGGGACAAGGGCCAGCTTGCCGCGCGGAGCGGGCCTCCGTTCCATTGGCGTGCTCACCGGCTGCTCCAGTTGCCGGGCACGACGGACGAAGGGGCGGAATCCGGCGCAACTAGGGCTTGCCTGAGCACGTCGGGTGGCAGCTCAAGCACGCTCGCTAGCCGCCGGATCAGATCATCCGGTGGAAGCCGGACGGGCAAGCAACGCTCCAGGCTGTGGACGCTCGAACGACTCCGACCGAGCGAACGCGCCAGGTCATCAAGGGTCAGACACAACTCGGCCCGACGCTTGCGGATCAGGTTGGGGAAGGCGCTTCCCATTGCTGAGGGTTCCTTTCGGGTGTGTGTCCCATCACAAGGGAATACCCCCTGCCGGTTGGGACAGTTGTCCCGGCAGAGGGATACGCTAGGGATCAGGCGGACATGGGTGGGCTTCTCCTTTCGAGCGCAAGGCAAGACCAGCGGCTTGAAACGGGGGGGGCTAAATATCCGGCGGTTTGCGGAGTGCGCGTCTATCCGGGACGTGGCGACGAAAAAAAGCGGCCCTCATGTAATGGGGCCGGCCTACCCAGCTTGCCGTACCCTACCAGAGGAAGCCCCGGTAGGGTACGTGTTCGTTCGTGAACGCTAGTGAACGCTAGTGTTGACGAACGACGTAGATTATGCGCTCGCTGTCGGCGGATCGGAGCAGGATGGCGAGGAAGCGGTCGAGGGCGTCGCTATAGCGGAACATGACGCCGCGATGGCTGCCGAGGCGATACTTCCGCATGACCCGATCCTCGTCAACGCGGCGGGCGATGCCGAGGAGCGCCGCCTGATCGGCGGCTCCGAGGCGGGTAGAGAAGGCCGCCTCCACCACCGCGTGGGGAATGGTGATGGGGGCGTGCTGGCGAGCCAGATAGTTCAAATGGATTCGCCAATGGGAGCTGTCCAGCACGGTAGCGAGGGTCCGGTCGCGCTTGTTGGGGCTGCGTCGGGCGCCGTAGGCCGCCTCGGCGTCGGGGGGCAGCTCACCCTCCAGGACGAGGCGGAGGTTTGGGCGTGGCTCCAGGGGGGAGAATAGGAACTCACGCACATACTCACGCAAGCGTCGGCGCATTACAGCGAGCGACACGGCGGTCGAGGGCAAAGCGCCTGACGGCGACTGGCAAACTACCACGACATCCCCCTGTTCGACATTCCCTGAGAGTGGTACCACGTGCATGTCGCAGGGGACTAGCAACGCCTTGTCGGGCGGTCATAGCCGCGACAAGACGCACGATACCAACACAGGTCGTTTTCCCCTGCCGTCGCGATAGCTGCATTGGTGACTGTTGTGTATGTGGTGGATACGACGATCGCCACGCAATCGGCCGCGGGCGCCCGCGCCGGAG
>CALBSQ010000031.1 GCA_937967325.1 uncultured Chloroflexota bacterium | reverse complement strand
CTTGCGGTGCTGCTTTGCGCTGGTAGCCGAGACGGCCGGCGATCTGGTCGAGGAAGGATGGCATAGATTGTGGGGCTAGTATGCGCCGGCGATGTCAACTCAAGCCGATCTTTCCCCACGCGGGCAGGCTTGCATGTGACCAGCGGCTATGCTCTACTCCTCCACACGGTCGGTCGAAGTGGAGGAGGCTGGTGATGCGACGTACCTGGCTGATCGCGCTCTCGATGGTGGCGCTGCTGTCAACCCTGGCGGTGCCGGCTAGCTACGCCGCGAGCGGCCCCACCCTGATCTCGAGCTGCAACCCGACCTATGTCATTACTCAGCCGGGGAGCTATCTCGTCACGCAAGACCTGATCGCCGCGCCACACACGAATTGCATTGACATCGAAGCAGCGAACGTGGTCCTCGATCTAGCCGGCCACACAATCAAGAGAACAGCATTGGAAGGATTCGGTGTCGGTATTGAAGTATTCGACGCACCGGCCGGCGACCTTCCTCCCGGGATATCGGGGGTACAGGTGACCAACGGGACGATAATAGGTTTCGCCGCGGGAGTAAACACACTTGAAGCACCCGGCGTTATACTTCGAAACCTCACGATCCGGGACAGTTTCGACTATGCCATGGATGTACAACAATCAGACGGTGCCGTAGTCGAAGGGAACAACGCGACTTACAGCGGCAGCGGCATAGAGGTAGCATTCAGCAATAATGTCAGCGTTGTAGGCAATAGCACGTCCCACAATGGCAGCGGCGCCGGAGTGGATTTTAGCGATAATATCCACATTATCAGGAACACTGTCGAGGATAACACCGACTACGGCATCATACTTGATTCGCCCTCATCGTACGTGAGCGTGGTAGACAACACAATCGCCGATAACGGGGACCTTGGTATCCTGGTGGGGAGTGGGACGACGAATTTATTGTCGCCTCCGCCACCGGCAGCGGTTTGTAGCCCTACTTCATTTGGTACATCTTCCCATAATGTACTTACAAGAAATAAACTTACTAACAACAGGGTTGGCATTTACCTTCCTTGTGGTGCCGCAACAAACAATACGATCACCAATAACATTGTCACTGGGGATAGCATCGTCGATCTCTACGATGGGACCCTTGGCTGTGATGCCAACCTCTGGGTCAGGAATACCGGCACGCGCAACCAGAACTGTATCCACTGAAAGGCTGGGCTTACCGTTCGTCTACGATCGGTTCAGCCGCAGCCGGCGCGGATCGTGTACCCGCCGAGCGTCTCAGCCCGGCTGCCGGGCGTGTAGGCATAGACCGGCAAGGGCAGCCGCAGGGTGTAGGAAATCCCCTCCCAGTCGATGGGGAAACCCCGGAAGAGCTGGGACACCTCGGCATCGAACGGGCTCCTGCCCGCGAGGAACGCCCGCTGCATCGCGCGGTTGGTTACGCCCTGGTGGCGGGCGACCTGTCCCACATTCAGCACGTCCTGGGCGGAGGTCGTCAGGTAGTAGGGCTTCTCGACCGAGCGCAGCAGGTCGGCGGTCAGATAGTCGGAGAGGACCGTCTGCAGGGCATCCTTGCCCCGTTGGGCGAAGTCGTTGTGGGGTGAGGCCAGGAAGTGGAGCTGCCCGGAGACATAGAGCGAGTCGAAGGTCTTGGTCAGGGAGCCGGAGAGGCAGGAGACCACCGGCAGTTGCCCCTCGTAGAGCGATCCCGCCATCGCGTCGTATCCGAACTCCACCTCGATGCGCCCCTCGTTCACCCACGCCTCCACGCTGGAGTAGCGGGACAGCGGCGTCTTCAGATCGGCGGAATCGGGAGGACACGGGACGGGAGCGTCGCCCCTTGCCGATTGCGTGGAGAACGACGGTGTACCGAATCTACCCGGCGGCTCGCCCGTATACGCGGCAACCATGGCGGTCAGTTGCTTGGTGCGACCCGCCAGATCGGCGATCGTCTCCGGGGGACGGGGCTGTCGCAGTTGCTCGGCGGCGAGGACGACGGGCAACCCCGTGGCGAGGCCGACCGCGCCTCCCAGGAAGGCCCGTCTGGTCAGTAAGTTACGCGGTCGTGGATCGTACTCCTTCATGCTGTGGGCTGGCGTTTCGCCGCGTGAGCCGCGGCTGCTGCCAGATGGTGCCGATGATCCTTGCTTTCCCCTTCCAGTCGACGCGTTCGTCTTTGGTGTCAAATGGCGAGAACCCCGAGCCGAGCTTGTTGCGCCAGTAGGTCACCACCCTGGTCTTCCCCAGCGCCAGCGCCCGCACGATGTCCCACTCGTAGATGGGTTGCTTGGCGACGTCGTAGTAGCCGGTGGGTCGCATCACCCGCAGGTGCTTGCGGTTGGTCCCTTCCAAGCTGTGGACGTAGGTAAAGCTACCGGTCTTGCGGTCATAGACGCGAAATGGCAAGACGGCTTTTGGTATCTCCGGCTTGACGGCAAAACGCTGTCTGATCTGCTGGATGGCGGAGCGGACCTGGTGCTCGGAGAGCCCGGTGATGTGGCAGATGCTCTTCTGGGTGTAGCCGTCGCTGCGCAGGATCACGATGGTGCGCTCGACGCCGGGGCTGAGCTTGCGGAACAGCTCCTCCTCGATCACCTCGTTGGGATCGTCCGGCGGCAAGGCTCCGGGCAACAGATCGCCCAGCGTCAACCCGTCGGCATCGTCGCCGATGGGCTGGTCGAGCCGGACGGTCTCGGTGAGCCGGATCAATGCCTCATAGTCTGGTTGTCGGTGTACGCGCATAGGCTTTTAGACGGAAATGAGCTTGTTCTCGATCAGGTAGATCAGCATCTTGGCGCGGGCGTCAGCTTCGGTCGGGGCTTCGACCACTTTCCCTTGTGAATTGAAATCATGGTACTCGACAATCCATCTGTCGCTCGTTGACCCTGTGGTAGTCCACTCGTTTTTCGGTAGCAGCTCACCCAGTTCGGCGACGGTGAAGGACGAGTACTTGTCGAGGTTTGCGTTCGGGTGGGTCTGGACCAGCTCCCAAATCTTCCCCCACCTGCCCCAGTACCACAGACTCTCCTGCTTGATACCAAGCTCAGCGAGCCGTCTCGACAGTTCCAGCGATGTCACTTGAGATTCGAGTGTCATAGTCTTACAAAATACTTACCGTGTCCTGCTTGCCTTCTTACCCCCGTTCCCTATACTGCCCTCATGGTAAGCAAACAAACGTAGATGGTCCCGACAGGGCAGGGTCGGGAGCATCATCAACCAAGAGAGCTAGTCCAAACCAGACAGGAGATTTATCTCCGGGCGGTCTGAGCGGGAT
>CALBSQ010000030.1 GCA_937967325.1 uncultured Chloroflexota bacterium | reverse complement strand
GCGCCACCTTCCAGCGCATCTGCCACTCCACGTAGTCCTTGAAGCCCATCTCGGTGGGGGCTTTCAGGAGCTGCTTGATGTCGAAGCCCTCGCCCGCGCCGCCGGTGACGATGGGCTTGTGGAAGCCGTCCGGTCCGGTCATCTCCGCCGCCAGGAAGGCCTGGAACTTGTCCACCTGGCTCTTGTCCACGTCCTTGCCCAGGTTGATGATCACCGGGGGGATGCTGTTCTGGCGGAAGAAGCCCAGGTTGTAGGCCTCGGCGTACAGGAAGGCCGTGCCGACGGCCAGGCCCGCCTCGACCGGCGAGAGCCCGAACCCGTACAGGTCCACGGTGCCCATGGGGTTCCACATGATGTAGACCATGTCGTCGTTGCTCCACTCGGCCACCGGCTTGGTGGAGATCACGCCATTCTTGTCGGCCAGGAACTGCTGGTAGGCCGGATCGCCGGCGACGCCGTGCTCGTCATAGAGCGGTTTTATCGTGCTGCCGTCTCGTTGCCACAGCTCGATGATCTGCCCTTGGCGGTTGCGGACTTTCTCGATTGCGCCGCCGTCTACGACCAGGATGTCCTCGACGGTCTTGTCGATGAAAGTACGCCAGTTCTCCTTGTTGACGTTGGGCTTGCGCAGCAGGTCGGTGAGGTACTGCTGGAAGCCCTCGTCGAATGGTTTGTGGGTGTCTACGGGGATGATGTTCCACGGAATGGTCGTGATCTGGTCGCGCAGTGTGGTGATGCAAGTTCGGTCTACCCAGTTGGCGCGGCTCATCCGGCGCAGGGTCTGCATGGTGATCTGGGAGGGGCGGCGCAACCCGTACTGCGTCTGCATGGCGGCGTAGGCGAGCGCCATCGGGTTCTGGGCCAGGCCGATGGGATCGGTGGACTTCGCCTTCTCGAAGGCTTGCGGTGCTGCTTTGCGCTGGTAGCCGAGACGGCCGGCGATCTGGTCGAGGAGGGATGGCATAGATTGTGGAGTCAGTATGCCGAAGATATGTCAACCAAGAACAACGGGATGCTTGCACTTACGAGCCGACTATGCTCTACTGGCGCACATGGGTGAATAAATGAGAGGAGACTTCCGAGATGCACCGACGTTCCTGGTTGGTAGCACTTCTGGTAGTGGTCCTGGCTTCGACGATGGCGGTGCCGACTCTGTATGCCGCTACGCCCCCGACCCTAATCTCCAGTTGCAATCCCACCGTCACGATCACCAGCTCCGGGGATTATCTCGTTACCAATGATCTAACAGCCGCACCGCACACTGACTGCATCGACATTGAAGCAGCGAATGTGGTGCTCGATATAGGCGGCCACACAATCAAAAGAGCAGTATTAGAAGCGTTTGGTGGTGGTATACAAATATTTCCCGCGTTCGGCGACCTTCCCCCTGGGATTCCTGGGGTACAGGTAATCAACGGAACTATAATCGGCTTCTATAACGGAATGAACACTCTTGAATCTCCGGGAGTCGTACTTCAAAATCTCACAATCCAGGGCAGTGCCGCGGCCGCAATGAACGTGCAACAATCAGACGGTGCCATAGTTGAAGGAAACAACACATCCCATAACGGTAGCGGCATTGAAGTATTATTTAGCAACAACACTAGCATTGTGAAGAACACCATAGAAGACAATTCTGCCTATGGACTCGTCCTGGATTCGCCTTCGTCATATGCTAATATTGTGTATAACACGATCGTCGATAATGGGTATATTGGCATGCTGATAGGTACTGGGACAGAGAATTTGCTCTCGCCTCCACCATCAGCAGCGATTTGCAGTCCTACTTCCTTTGGCATGGCGACGCACAACACTATTACAAGGAATAAGATTTCAAATGATAGGGTGGGGATTTACCTTCCTTGTGGCGGCGCAGCAAACAACACAATAATCAACAACACCGTTAGCAGGGATAGTATAATCGATCTCTATGATGGTACTCTCGGCTGTGATGCTAATCTTTGGATCAGGAACACCGGCACACGCAACCAGAGCTGTATCCACTGACAGGCTGCGCTTACCGTTCGTCTACGATCGGTTCACCCGCAGCCGGCGCGGATCGTGTAGCCGCCCAGCGTCTCCTCCCGGCTGCCGGACAGGTACGCGTAGACCGGCAGGGGCAGCTGCAAGGCGTAGGAGATAGCTTCCCAATCGATCGGGAAGCCCCGGAAGAGCTGGGAGACCTCGGGGTCGAACGGGCTCTTGCCCGCGATGAACGCCCGCTGCATCGTGCGGTTGGTCAGGCTCTGGCGCTTGGCGACGAGCTGGAGATTGCCCACGTCCTGAGCCGACGTCGTCAGGTAGTACGGCTTCTCGACCGAACGCAGCAGGTCGGCGATCAGGTAGTCGGAGAGCACCGTCTGCAGGGCGTCCTTGCCCCGTTGGGCGAAGTCGTGGTGGGGTGAGGCCAGGAAGTGGAGCTGCTCGGAGACGAACAGCGAGTCGAAGCTCTTGGACAGGGAGGTGGGCAGGCAGTCCACCACCGGCAGTTGCCCCCGGTAGAGCGATCCCGCCATCGTGTCGTATCCGAACTCCACCTCGATGCGGCCCTCGTTCACCCACGTCTCCACGCTGGAATAGCGGGAGAGCGGCGTCTTGAGATCGGCGGAATCGGGAGGACACGGGACAGGAACGTCACCCCTTCCCGGTTGCGCGGAGAAAGAAGCCGTGCCGAATCGGTGCAGCGGCTCGCCCGTGTAGCGGGAGACCAGGCCGGTCAACTCGTCGGTGCGACCCGCCAGGTCGGACAGCGTCTCCGCCGGGAGCGGCTGCCTCAGCTGCTCGGCGGCGAGGACGACGGGCAAACCCGTGGCGAGGCCGACCGCGCCTCCCAGGAAGGCCCGTCTGGTGACAAGGTTACGCGGTCGTGGGTCGTACTCCTTCATGCATTGGGCTGGCATTCCTCCGCACGAGCTGCGGCTGCTGCCAGATGGTGCCGATGATCCTGGCTTTGGTCTTCCAGTCGATGCGCTCGTCTTTGGTGTCAAACGGCGAGAACCCATTGCCCAGCGTGTTGCGCCAGTAGGTCACGACCTTGGTCTTCCCCTGTGCCTGCACGATGTCCCACTCGTAGATCGGCTGCTTGGCAATATCGAAGTAGCCGGTGGGGCGCATCACCCGCAGGTGCTTGCGGTTGGTCCCTTCGAGGCTATGGACGTAGGTAAAGCTTGCGGTCTTGCGGTCGAAGATGCGAAATGGCAAGACGGCTTTCGGTTCCTCCGGCTTGATGGAGAAACGGCTTCTGATCTGCTGGATGGCCGATCTCACCTGGTGCTCGCTGAGGCCGGTGATGTGGCAGATGCTCTTCTGGGTATAGCCGTCCGAGCGCAAGATCACGATGGTGCGCTCGATCCCCGGGGACAGCTTCTTGAACAGCTCCTCGTCGATCACCTCGTTGGGATCGTCCGGCGGCAAGGCTCCGGGCAACAGATCGCCCAGCGTCAACCCGTCGGCATCGTCGCCGATGGGCTGGTCGAGCCGGACGGTCTCGGTGAGCCGGATCAATGCCTCGTAATCTGGTTGTCGATGGACGCGCATAGGCTTTAGACGGAGATCAGCTTGTTCTCGATCAGGGAGATCAGCATCTTGGCGCGGGCGTCGGCCTCGGTGGGAGCCCTGGCAGCGAGCTCCGCCAGCACCTTCAGATACGGGTGCGCATCGGGGTCGCGCCACAGATAATCAACTTGCCACTCGGAGGAATGCTTCTGGATATCGAGCCAGTAGCGCCTCGCGTCGTCGTCACGTGGGAAGCAATCATCCTTGTAATCGATCACCATCGGCAGCAGCTCACCCAGCTCGGCAACGCTAAAAGCAGAATACTTGTCGAGGTTTGCATTCGGGTGGGTCTGGACCAGCTCCCAAATCTTCCCCCACCTGCCCCAGTACCAGATGCTCTCCTGCTTGATACCAAGCTCCGCGAGCTTCTTCGACAGTTCCAGTGATGTGACCTGAGCTTGAAGTGTCATATTCTTACATTATGTTTACGCTGCCCTGATTGCCCTCTTACCCCCGTTCCCTATACTTGCTGTATGACAAGTAACTCGATATAGATACGGAGATGGTCCCGCCAGGGCAGGGTCGGGTTCATCCTCAGCAACAAGAGAGCTGATCGTTGCCAGACAGGAGATTTATCTCCGGGCGGTCTGAGCAGGGTTAGCTCTTTTCGGTCGGGAACAGGTCGCTGTCTTCGTACACATTCCCGATCACGCGCAGCTTCGGATCGTCGGCGTAGAGCGCCAGCGAGCGCTGGATCGTCCCATCCCGGCTTTGCAGCACGAACTGGCCAGCCTCGTAGGCCACCCGCCAGAACTCGTCGCTGTCCAGGCGCACGATGCTGCCCTCGAAGATCATGTTGTTCCAACCGTCCACCAGCCCCGTGTATTCCAGCAACTCGTAGCCCTTGATCGGGAAGGCGTCGTACTCGTCGCTCTCCTGGCGGATGGGCGCCTCGATCAAGGTCAGGTCGCCGTCCTGGAAGCCCAGCCCGCCCACGATGAACAGGAAGCGCTGCTCCTTGTCCCAGCCCATGTAGGTAATCTCGCGCATCAGTGGCTATCCCCTTTCTCCCCGGCTGCATCCACAAGGACTGTGCCAGCTCCCTCGCGCGAAATGTCGGTGATCGTTGCATCAGTTGGACACCCCCTTCTTCGCATCCCCAACAATCACCACGCCGGCATTGCCGAGCGCCTTGCGCCGCCGGTCCGTCTCCACCAACACCCGCAGGTCGTGGTTCCACTTCTGCCAGAAGAACACCAGGTTCCTCTCGTCCATCGGGTTGAGGTAGCCGCGCTTGGCGGTGCGAAGCAGGGGCGTGTAGTTCTCCTCGTACTCCAAGACCAATCCGTAGGCGA
>CALBSQ010000029.1 GCA_937967325.1 uncultured Chloroflexota bacterium | reverse complement strand
AGCGCGTCGGCCATCCGCGTGGCCAGCGCCGCGTCGCCGATCATCACCGGGACAATTGGGTGGTCGCCGGGCAGGATCTCGAATCCCAGGGCCGTTATCCGCTCGCGGAAGTAGGCGGTGTTTTCGCGCAGCCTGGCCCGCAGGTCGCCAGCGGAGCGGAGCAACTCCAAGGCCTTTAGCGCCGCCGCTACGATCGGCGGCGCGACGGAGTTCGAGAACAGGTAGGGTCGCGAGCGCTGCCGGAGCAGCTCGACGATCTCGCGGCGGCCCGATGTGTAGCCGCCGCTGGCGCCGCCCAGCGCCTTGCCCAGGGTGCCGGTAATCACGTCGATGCGACCGACGACGCCGCACAGCTCCGGCGTGCCACCGCCGTGCTCGCCCATGAAGCCGGCAGCGTGGGAGTCGTCGACCATGACCAGGGCGTCGTATCGCTCGGCCAGATCGCAGACCTCCCGCAGCGGCGCGACGTAGCCGTCCATCGAGAACACACCGTCGGTGGCGATCAGGCGGTAGCGAGCGTCGGCCGCCTGCTGGAGCTGGCGCTCGAGGTCGGCCATGTCGCGGTTGGCGTAGCGGAGGCGGCGGGCCTTGCAGAGGCGGATACCGTCGATGATGCTGGCATGGTTGAGCGCGTCGGAGATCACGGCGTCCCGCTCATCGAGCAGCGTCTCGAACAGCCCACCGTTGGCGTCGAAGCAGGACGAATAGAGGATGGTGTCCTCGGTCCCGAGAAACTCCGCCAGCTTGGCCTCGAGCTCTCGGTGGATTTCCTGGGTGCCGCAGATGAAGCGGACGGAGGCCATGCCGTAGCCCCAGCGCTCCAACCCCTCTCTCGCCGCCGCGACGATCGCCGGGTGGTCGGCCAGGCCCAGATAGTTGTTGGCGCAGAGGTTGATAACTTCCTGGCCGTCGCGCACGCGCAGGAGCGAGCCCTGCGGCGACGCGATGGCGCGCTCCGCCTTGTAGAGCCCGGCGGCGCGGATCTCCGCCAGGGTGGATTGCAGATCGGCCCGCATACGAGTGAACACGCGTCCCTCCTGATCAGTCTGCCGTCCAGTCCAGGATAACCTTGCCGCACTGGCCAGCGCGAGCAACTCGAAACGCTTCCTCAAAGTCTCGATAGGCGAAGCGATGCGTGATCACGGACGAGATGTCCAGTCCGGTCTGGAGCAGCACGGACATCGTGTACCAGGACTCGAACATCTCGCGGCCGTAGATGCCGCGGATGGTAAGCATCTTCGTGACGACCTGGGACCAGTCGATCGCCACCTCCGACGCCTGGAGCCCGAGCATAGCGATCCGCCCGCCGTGCGCCATGTTGGCGATCATGTCGCGCAGCGGCTGTTGGTGTCCGGACATCTCCAGGCCGACATCGAACCCCTCCTGCATTGCGAGGTCGCGCTGCACGTCGGCCAGTGACGTGGTGCGAGCATCTACCGCGCGCGTCACCCCCGTCGTCGCTGCCAGCCCCAGCCGGTAGTCGCTCACGTCGGTGATGACGACGAAGCGTGGCCCGATTCGCTGCGCGACCAGCGCCGCCATGAGGCCGATCGGGCCGGCTCCGGTGATCAGCAAGTCGTCGCTGACCATGGGGAACTGCATCGCGCAGTGGACGGCGTTGCCGAAGGGGTCGAAGATAGCGGCCACGTCAAGGTCGATGGAATGGATGTGCGGCCAAAGGTTAGAGGCAGGCACGACGATGTACTCGGCGAAGGCGCCGTCGCGCTGAACGCCCAGGCCAACGGTGTTGGCACAGAGGTGGCGGCGACCGGCCATGCAGTGGCGGCAGCGGCCGCAGACGATGTGCCCTTCGCCGCTGACGATCTCGCCGTGGCGATGGGAATCGACGTTCGGACCGACCGCGAGTACTTCGCCCGCGAACTCGTGGCCGATCACCAGCGGCGTTCTAATCGTGGCCCGCGCCCAGGGGTCCCAGGTGTAGATGTGGACATCCGTGCCGCAGATGCCGGTGCGCAGCACGCGGACTAGCACTTCGCCCTGTCCGGGCACGGGGTCGGGCACGTCGCGCAGCCACAGCCCGGGCGCATCCTTATCCTTGACCAGTGCCTTCATCTGAAGCTCTCCACGCGCGTCCTGTGGCGTAGCCTACCATCCGGTTGCGTCGCCGGCCGACACCGCGGCCGGGGTCGCGCATTTGCCGGATGCGCCCGACTCCCGGGACTATCCTCACTCCCCTCCGGAGTGCTATGGTAGGCTGATCAGGTCCTGTCAATCCTCAGTGGTGGAAGGAAGCGGCGATGGCGACCCTGGCGCGGGCGGTCGTACCCCAACTGAGCGAGCTGGAGCTGTTCCTGCTCACCACTCCCGACGACACCGAGGAGGCGCCCTGGATGGTCATGGCTGACTTGCAGGTGCGCGACGTCGAGCTGCTCAAGTCGATCCTTCGGTTGCATATCGATCAACTCCGGTTGCCCTGGTACCTCGCCTCCTATCTCAAGATCACCATGCGGCGCCCCGTGACCGGCGAGCCGTTGGAGGCCGCGCCCGACCTTCTGGTGACGGAGGGAGAGGAGCGCCTACGCACCTCCTGGAACATCGCCGCCGAGGGGAAGCCGCCGCTATTTGTCCTGGAGGTCGCGAGCACGAAGAGCTGGAGGCGCGACTCCAGGGGCAAACCGCTGATCTATGCGGCGATGGGAGTAGCCGAGTATGCCATCTTTGCCCCGGAACGCAAGCGCGGCCCTCAGCTCTTCGGCTACCGCCGCGACGCGGAGGGGCAGTTCGTCGACTGGAGAGCAGACCGGCAGGGGGTGTTGCGGAGTCGGGCACTGGGTGGTCTGGGTCTCTACGTGGAGGAGCGGCTCTGGCTGCGCGCGCTGGATGCGGAGGGACGGCGGCTTTCCACGCCTCAGGAGCGACTCGCGGAAGAGGCGGCGGCACGCCGAGACGTGGAGCGGCGTGCTACCGACGAAACCGCTGCCCGCGCGCAGGCGGAGGCGGAGGTGGCGCGGCTGCGGGAGGAGCTGCGCCGGCTGCGTGCAAGCCTGGGCAAGGTGGAGGAGCACTGAGTCGGCGGGACGCGCTTTTCGCCTCGGGGAGACCTTGGCCAGCCGTCGCAACCCGACTTCGTGGGGCCGCTCCCCACGCCGCGGGGCCCCGAACGTTGTCATCCTGAGCGCAGCGAAGGACCCCTGGCAGGGCGACCAGCCGCCATGCGGATCCGTGCAGCGCCGATGGTCGCGCCGGGGTCCTTCGCTGCGCTCAGGATGACAATGAGAGGTCACCTCGACTTGGTGGGCGCACCCACCTAGCGACGCGCCCCTAACGGGGTACCGGCAGGCGTCGAGGCGATGAGCTCGCCTCGACGCCTGCCGGTGATGTTGTCAACATGGCGCCCGGCAGTGTCACCGTGACGGTCGTCCCCACCCCCAGTGTACTGACGATCTCTGCCGTGCCGCCGTGGCTTTCCACAATGGCCCGCACGATGGCCAGGCCCAGTCCGAGGCCGCCCTGGCCGGCTTGCCGCTGGCGCGACGGGTCCGTTCGGTAGAGGCGGTCCCAGACGTGGGCCAGGGCCTCGGGCGCGATGCCGGCGCCGGTGTCTGCCACCGACAGCACGGCGGAGTTCCCCTGGCGTCGAACGCCAACGGTGATCCTGCCGGGTGAGCGGGTGTGCGCACGGGCATTCGTCGTCAGGTTGAGCAATACCTGGTGCAGGCGGTCGGCGTCCCCTGGTACTGCCACCGGGGCAATTTCGGGGAGGTCGAGCTCGATGTCGAGGTCGGGGGCCAACAGGCGCGTCTCATCCACCACCTGGCCGGCCAGCGAGGAGAGGTCGACCGGACGGATGGTAAGGGCGTCCTTCCCTTGCATGTCCAGGCGGGTGAGGGTGAGCAGTCCATCGACTAGCCGGCCCATCCGCGCGGTCTCGCCCCGGAGCAAGCGGATGAGCCTGGCTCGTGCCGCCGGGTCGGCGTCCGGCAGCAGGAGCATCTCCATGCCCCCGGAGAGCGCGGTAAGGGGGGTCCGCAGCTCGTGCGACGCGTCGGCGAGGAAACGGCGCTGGGCGACGAGCAACGTCTCCAGTCGGGCAACCATGTGGTTGAACGCCTGCGCCAGCTCGGTGAGCTCGTCGCCGCCCGCCGGTACGGCAACGCGACGGCCCAGGTCGCCCTCGGCGATCGCCCGGCTGGTGGCAGTCATCCGGCGCAGCGGTTGAAGCACGGCGCGGATGAGCAGGGTCGTCAGCGTCACGGTCGCCAGGATGCCGAGTAACGTGCCGGAGATGAGCAGCGCTCGCAGACGCTCCAGCAGCGCCGTCGCCGTGTCGAGTGAGGTGGCAAGCTGCAGGACGCCGACTGGCTGCAGCGCCGCGCCGCCCGGTTGGAGCAGTGGGATGAGCTCCACCAGGACCGGGCCGTTCGTCGTTGGTACGCGCAGGTGGCGGGGCTGCTCAGTCGAGATGACTTCCTGGAGCAGCGCCAGGTTGGGGGCGGGCAAGATCGGCGTGGGGAAACGGGCGGCCGAGGCGCCATTGGCCAGCGTCTGGCCGTTGAGGTCGAGGATGCGAGCCGCCACGTTGGGATTGGTGAGATCGGCCGCGATGCGCTGAAATAGGGAGGGATCGTCACGCAATACCGTCGGCGGGAGCACCTCCTGGTCGCTTCTCGGAGGCCGCGGTTGCGGCGGCCGCGGTTGCGGTGCGCTACCCGATGGGGCGGGCGCGCGGAGGAAGCTTTCGTGCACCTCCTGCCCAATGACGGTGCGCGTCGAGGTCTGCAGGCCGGCGGCGATCGTGTCCATTTGGGCGGCGCTCAGGTCGGCGTAGAGGACGCTGCCGAAGACGGCGATCACGGACGTGAGCACGGCCGCGGACACCAGGACGAGCTTCCAGCGCAGCGGCAGCGGCCAGGGCCGGACCGTCATGGCTGGAACACGTAGCCGACGCCACGCACCGCTCGTATGCGCTCGTGCTCCTCGTCGCCCAGCTTGTTGCGCAGGTAGCGGACGTAGACGTCTAC
>CALBSQ010000028.1 GCA_937967325.1 uncultured Chloroflexota bacterium | reverse complement strand
CCGCCCGGTCGCTTGCTTCACGAAACCACTGGACTTAATAGACAACTTCCATAAGTCGCGGGCTACGCCATAGCAAAGCCCGCCTTCGCGGGCTGGATCCGGGTCGCCGGGAGTCCGCGTAGGCGGACTTGGCAGAGGGTAGCCCGCGACTTTATTCGCCGGGCCACCGCCGCACGCGCACTCATCCCATACTGTCCGCGCAACTCTCCACGATGGCAACAAAGTCGTCCGGCTTCAGGCTTGCCCCGCCGACAAGCGCCCCGTCGATGTCCTGCTGCGCAAAGAACGCTGCGCAGTTGGCCGGATTGACGCTTCCGCCGTAAAGGATGCGCGTGGTTTGCGCGGCCTCGCCAAATAGTCGCCGGAGCTCCGATCGGATGAGCGCCGCTGCTTCCTGGGCCTGATCGGCTGTCGCCGCCCGGCCGGCGCCGATGGCCCAGACCGGCTCATAGGCGACGGTGACATGCTGGAACGCGCTCGCCTCCAGACCTCCCAGGCTGCCATGCAGTTGTGAGGTGATCACCGCCGCTGTTCGCCCAGCGTCCCGCTCTTCCAGGCGCTCGCCGACACAGACGATCGGCGCCATGCCGTGCCGGAGTATCGCCCGCGTCTTGCGATGCACGATGTCGTCGGTATCCCCGAACAAGTGGCGGCGCTCGGAGTGGCCGGCAATCACGTACTCCACCAGCCTGGCCAGCATGGCTGCCGACACCGCGCCGGTGAAAGCGCCATAGTCCACCTCGTAGGCGTCTTGTGCCCCGACCTTGATCGGGCTGCCGTAGACGACCTCG
This sequence comes from uncultured Chloroflexota bacterium, assembly GCA_937967325.1. GTDB lineage: Bacteria > Chloroflexota > UBA4733 > UBA4733 > UBA4733 > UBA4733. The sequence goes on along the minus strand of CALBSQ010000028.1, from coordinate 18,158 downwards.
CGCACAGCGCTGATCGCCAGAAACGCCGGGCAAACGACGCTCTCCACAGTGCGGACGTCACGCAATCGTGGCGCCATGGCAAGCGCGAGCGCCCGCGCCTCTTCCGGCGCGGCGTTCATCTTCCAGTTGCCGGCAACCAAAGGACGCCGTTGGGCCATCGATCGCAACCCCTCTTCAGCCTTGCTCGAGTGCCGCGACACCGGGGAGCGTCTTGCCTTCGAGCAGCTCCAGCGTGGCGCCCCCACCGGTGGAAACGTGGGTGATCTTACTCGCCACGCCGGCCTGATCGACGGCCGCGACCGATTCCCCGCCCCCGACGACGGTGGTCGCGCCCTCCGCCTGTGCCAGGCGGTGAGCGACCGCCAATGTGCCGGAGGCAAACGCTGGGAACTCAAAGACGCCGAGCGGTCCGTTCCAAAGGATCGTGGCGCAGCCGCGCAGCGCAGCGCCGATGGCCTCTACGCTCTTTGGACCAACGTCGAGGATGCTCCAGCCCGCCGGTGTCTCCCCGATGTCGACCACCTTGTGGGCGGCGTCCGCGGCAAACCGATCGGCGATCACGACATCGACCGGAAGGATTACCTTCACCTGGCGCCTTCGCGCCTGGCGCAGCACGTTGCGGGCGACATCGACCTGATCGTTCTCCGCCAACGACGAGCCAATGGCATACCCTTCTGCCTTGAGAAAGGTGTTGGCCATCCCGCCGCCCAGAACCAGCACGTCGAGGCGGGCCTGAAGATGCTCGAGCACACCGATCTTGCTCGATACTTTGGATCCGCCAATCACGGCCGCGAACGGTCGCTTCGGCCGATCCAGGATGCTCCTCAGGACGTCCAACTCGCGCTGCATCAGCAATCCGGCGGCGCTCGGAAGCAGGTGGGCGACGGCTTCAGTCGAGGCGTGCGCCCGGTGCGCCGTGCCGAACGCGTCGTTGACGTACAGGTCGCCGAGCCGGGCAAGCCGGCGGGCAAACTCGACATCGTTGCGCTCCTCTTCGGCGTGGAAGCGGAGATTCTCCAACAGCAGCACCTCGCCTGGTTGCAGGCTGCGAGCGAGCTCTTCGGTCCGCCGTCCGACGCAATCCGCGGCGAACTGAACGTTCCGGCCCAGCAGCTCGGCAAGATGCGTTGCAACCGGTCGCAGCGAGAGCGATGGGTCGGGTCTACCCTTCGGGCGGCCCAGGTGCGACATTAGTACCGCCGACGCGCCGCGCTCCAGCAGTAGCCGAATCGTCGGCAATGATGCTGACAGGCGGGTATCGTCGATCACCGTCCCATTCGCGTTCAGCGGCACGTTGAAATCGACGCGGACCAAGACGCGTTTGCCGCGCACGTCAAGGTCACGAACGCTGCGCACGGGCATGCCGGTTCAGAGTCCCTTGGACGCCATGAATGCGCACAGATCGGCGACACGACAGGAGTAGCCCCACTCGTTGTCATACCAGGAGATCACCTTGACCATGTCGCCCCCGACGACGAGGGTGTCGAGACCGCTGACGATGGTCGAATGGTTGTTGCCCTTCAGGTCTTGCGATACCAGCGGCTCTTCGGTATACGCCATGATCCCCTTCAGGCAGCCCGCCGACGCTTCTTGGAAGGCCGCGTTCACCTCCTGCACGGAGACGCTCTGACGCAGCAGGGCGACAAAGTCGATGACCGATACAGTAGAGGTCGGCACGCGGAAGGCCATTCCGGTAAAGATGCCCTGCAGCTCCGGGATTACCAGCCCCACGGCGCGCGCCGCGCCGGTGGGGGAGGGTACGATGTTGAGCGCCGCCGCGCGCGCGTCGCGCAGGTCCTTGGTCGCCACGTCCAGCAGCCGCTGCGAGTTGGTGTAGGAATGGACCGTCGTGAGTAGTCCCTTCTCGATCCCCCACTGGTCGTGGAGCACCTTGGCAACCGGCGCCAGCCCGTTGGTCGTGCAGGAAGCGTTGGACACCACGTGGTGCCGCGCCGGGTCGTACACGTTCTCGTTGACCCCGAGCACAATGGTGAGGTCTTCATTCCTGGCCGGGGCGGAAATGATCACCTTCTTGACGCCGCCCTGACGGTGCGCAGCAGCCTTCGTGGCGTCGGTGAAGAAGCCGGTCGACTCGACCACCAACTCGACCTCCGCCTTGCTCCAAGGAATCGCTCCTGGGTCGCGCTCGGCGAAGACCCGAACGGGATTGCCGTCGACGACGATGGCGTCGTCCTTGGCCTCAACCGTGCCGGGGTACGCGCCATAGTTCGAGTCGTGCTTGAGCAAAAAAGCGTTGGTCGCGGTATCCGTGAGATCGTTGACGGCCACGACTTCTAGGGCGCCAACGTGGCGCTCCTGAATTGCTTTGAATACCTGACGTCCGATGCGGCCGAAGCCGTTGATGCCGATGCGGGTTGTCACCCCAAGTCCCTTCTGCTGCCTGTCGCCGGGTGCGGCGACTTCCAGGCGCTATGTGTCACTCAGTCCGTTCGGCGCCGCCGTGCGCTCGTCATAGAGCCGCATGAGGCGTTCGGCCAGCTTGGCCGGATCGTGGTAGGTCGGTTGCTCGGAGTCGACCACGTCGCCAAGCACTACCTGCGGACGGTCCCGCTGCCAGGCCACGCCGTCGAGGCCGACACGTTCGATCGGGCCGCACGTGGGCGAGACTGGGCGATCATTTGCCAACACGACATCCAGGATACCCGACCCGACGTGCCGCTCCATAGCGGCGACGTGCTCGGCCACGTCATAGTGGTCGGTCTCCCCGGCCTCCGTGGCGACATTGCAGACGTAGACGCGCAGCGCCATGCTCTCGCGCAGGGCAGCGGCGATCCCCTCGACCAGGAGGTTCGGGAGCACCGAGGTGTAGAGACTGCCCGGGCCGATCACCACCATGTCGGCGTTGCGAATGGCCGCGATGGCTTCGGGATAGGCGTCGACCGTCGCCGGCTCCAGCGCGACTCGGCGGATGCCGCCACCTGCCGCCGTGATGTGATGCTCTCCCGCCACGACGCGACTGTCGGCCAGCTCGGCGCTTAAGGTCACGGTCGCGAGGGTACTCGGCAAGATCTGGCCGCGCACATTCAGCACGCGGCTACTCTCGCGCAGGGCCTGGTCGAAGTTGCCGGTGACGCCGATCATCGCGGCCAGGAACAGGTTGCCGAAGCTATGCCCGTGCAGGCCGTTGCCGCCGTCGAAGCGGTACTGAAACAGCTCGCTCATCAGTGGCTCGGCGTCCGACAGCGCTACCAGGCATTGCCGGAAATCGCCCGGCGGCAGCATTCCCAGCTCAGCGCGCAGCCTACCAGAGGAGCCGCCGTCGTCGGCTACCGTAACGATCGCCGTCAGGTTACTGGTGTACTCTTTGAGACCGCGCAACAAGTTGGACAGACCGTGCCCTCCACCGATGCAGACGATTCGTGGCCGGCGAGAGAGCCGGCGGCGCAGGTAGACGTGATCGACCAGGCGGTCCCCTTCCGGCAGGAGGACGGAGACCACCGATCGGTTCAGTTGCATGATTGCGATGACCACCGACCCGATCCCCAGCGCCGAAAAGAGCAGTCCGCGCCAGATCCGACCAATGGGTTGCAGCGTCAGGTAGTACGCGACGGGCGGAAACCGCTCCGTCCGGTAGACGTTGACCAGAAAGTAACCGAGTCCCAGGCTGATCAGCACAATGCCGAAGGTGAGCAGCACGAGCCAGCGCTTGACGCGCATGCCCGGGTACATCCATTTGAGGAAGCTCATCGGGACTTTGTCGCTGTGCCACGACGGCCCGCCAGCAAACCCGGACCTCCCAGCCCTGCGGGTCAGCCCACGGCGCCAACTCACGCACCATTATACAGAGCAGGATTGGGACCAAGGCCGGGGCGGGTCCAGTCAACCTCTCCCCCCGCCCCTCCCCTAGGAAGGGAGGGGAGCTTCCATGGCGAAGGCGGTCGCTGTTCCTGACAACACGGTCGGTGCTTGCCCCCATGGGCAACTGTCATCTCCGTCCGATCTCCCCTCCCTTCCTAGGGGAGGGGCGGGGGGAGAGGTTCCCTCGCGCGCAGATGGCAGGCATCATTGAGCAAGTTCAACACGCCGCCGGAAGGGTAGACGGCAACCTCGGTCAGCGTACAGGGAAGCAGGTTAAATCGCCAGTGCAGCGTCACATCCAAACCCAGGAGCAGACAGAGGGCGACGCGCAAGGGCCCGCCGTGGGAGACAAGCGCCACGCTGCGGTTGTCGAACTGGTCGCTCAGCTCGTGCAGCGCCGGTCGAGTACGGTTAGCAACGTCGAGCAGCGACTCGCCCCCCGGCATCGCGGCGTCGCCACGGTTCTCGCTCCAAGCACGCGCCGCGCTGGGGAAGCGCTCGACGACATCGCGCCAGCGCAAGCCCTCGGCCTGCCCAAAGTCCACCTCGCGCCACCGTGCGTCCAGATGAATCTGGATACCGTGGGGCGCGGCAATGGCTGTCGCGGTGGCGACCGCTCGCGTCAGATCGCTTGCTACCACGGCGTCGATATGACGCCGGCTGAGACGGTCGGCCACGGCCGCCGCCTGGCGGGCGCCGAGGGCCGTCAGCCCGGTGTCGGTGTTCCCGTTGTAGCGCAGCTCCTTGTTCCACAACGTCTGGCCGTGGCGAACGAGCAGTAGGCGTAGCATCATCCGTGATGGTAGCGTAGACGAGGATTCCAGCCGCCGGAGGCGCTGCGCGAATTAAGAATCCATAGGAGCAATCTCCCATCCGCGGCGCCCAGACGGTACATCCGTCCGTCTGGAGTCCCGGTGGTGGTACTATAAGAACTAGGCAACGCTGCACCATTCTTTCCAGCGCCTTAGCGCACCATGGTACGCGTTGTGCTACGTGCTCGAGGTGGAGTGCGCCGCCGGAGACACGGTTCGATGGGCCCTGGCGGTTCCTATCTGCTCTTCGGTCGATGTTGCGTTGTCCCTGCTTGGCTGGGACCGTGCTGGGACGACTAGAGTTCGGGGTAGGCCCATGGAAGCGATAACCCTACGCGACAATCTGCCGGCGGAGGCTGCTCTCACGCCGCGGGTCGACGTGCTGGCCGAGCTGGAGCGCTACCGCTCGGAAGAGCGCGAGCTTGTTTGGCACGGCTCCTTCGCCGACTATTTGGCGCTGGCGACGCAGCGGCCGGAGATCGCCAGGTTGGCCCACGGCCGCATCTACGACATGATCGCGCAGGCAGGCGTCGAGACGCTGCCGGACGGCCATAAGAAGTACCAATTCTTTGCCGATGAGCTGTTCGGCCTGCAGCGCCCGTTGGAGCAGCTCGCCGATTATTTCGGCTCGGCGGCCAAAAGGCTGGAGGTGCGCAAGCGCATCCTGCTGCTCATGGGACCGGTCGGCGGCGGCAAGTCGACCATCGTTTCCCTGCTGAAGCGCGGGCTCGAACGGTATACGCGCAGCGAGACAGGAGCGACCTACGCGATCAAGGGTTGCCCGATGCACGAGGAGCCGCTACACCTCGTCCCCGACGAATTGCGCCCCGCCCTTATGCGGGACTACGGCCTGTATATTGAAGGCGACCTCTGCCCGATGTGCCGCCTGCGGTTGGACACCGAGTTTGACGGCGACTTTGCACGAGTGCCGGTAGAACGTATCGCTTTCAGTGAGAAGCGGCGCGTGGGGATCGGCACCTTCAGCCCGTCCGACCCAAAGAGCCAGGACATTAGCGAGCTCACCGGGTCGATCGACCTGTCCACTATCGGCGAGTATGGCTCGGAGTCCGACCCTCGCGCCTATCGCTTCGACGGCGAGCTCAACATCGCCAACCGCGGCCTCATGGAGTTCGTGGAGATGCTCAAGGCCGACGAGAAGTTCCTCTATGGCCTGCTCACGCTGTCGCAGGAGCAGTCCATCAAGGCTGGACGGTTTCCGATGATCTACGCCGACGAGGTCATCATGAGCCATACCAATGAGAACGAGTACAACGCCTTCGCCGGCAACCGTCGTGGGGAGGCTCTCCAGGATAGGATCATCCTGATCCGAGTTCCCTATAACCTGAGAGCGACCGATGAGGAGTCGATCTATCGCAAGCTCATCACCCAGAGCGGCCTGCGTAACGTCCACATCGCGCCGCATACGTTGCGGGTTGCCAGTGTATTCTCGGTGCTCTCTCGCCTGGAACAGTCGAAAAAGGCCAACGTCAACCTCATGAAGAAGCTCAAGGTGTACGACGGCGAGACGGTCGAGGGCCTGACGAGCAAGGATGTCCGCGAGTTGCAAGAGGAGTCGCCCCGTGAAGGCATGTCCGGCATTTCGCCGCGGTACGTGATCAACCGCCTATCGAACGCGGTCGCTCGAGAAGGCATCTCCTGCGTCGGGCCGATCGACGCGCTGCGCGCGCTGCGCGACGGCTTCGAGCAGCACACCGGCATCAACCCCCAGGAGCGTGAGCGCCTGCTCAATCTTCTGGGCGAAACCCGACAAGAGTACGACGAGATCGCCAAGCGCGAAGTGCAGCGTGCCTTTGTCTACTCGTACGAGTCCTCGGCGCGTACGCTGTTCGACAACTACCTCGATAACGTCGAGGCTTACTGCAACAAGACCAAGATCAAGGATCCGCTCACCGACGAGGAGGCCGACCCCGACGAGCGCCTGATGAGCTCGATCGAGGAGCAGGTCGGCGTGAGCGAGCACACCAAGAAGGCCTTTCGGGAGGAGATTCTGATCCGAATCTCCGCACTGGCTCGGCGCGGTCAGCGCCTGGACTACACCTCGCACGAACGACTGCGCGAGGCCATCGAGAAGAAACTCTTCGCCGACCTCAAGGATGTGGTGAAGATCACCACCTCGGTCAAGACGCCCGACCCCGAGCAGTTGAAACGCATCAACACGGTCATCGATCGTCTGGTGGCCGAGCAAGGCTATTGCTCCACCTGCGCCAACGAGCTGCTGAGCTACGTGGGGCACCTGCTGAACCGTTAGGAGGCACTGTGCGCCCCACTGTGACGCTTTCCCATCAGGACTGGTCGCTGCATCGCCGCGCCCCCATCGACGAGGCGCGGCACCGCGAGCGGCTCAAGGAGGCGATTCGCGATCACCTGACGGACATCGTCAGCGACGGCGCGATCATTACCTCGGATGGTCAGAAGACAGTCAAGGTTCCGCTACGGGGCTTGGAGCTGCCGCGCTTCCGGCACAGCGACGAGTCGCAACAGCAGGCGGGCCAAGGTGACGGCGGAACGCAAGTGGGCGACGTGCTCGGTCCAGGACCGGGCCGGCAAGGCAGAGGCCGCGCCGGCCGAGGTCCCCAGGCCGGCGATCAACCCGGCGTCGACTACTACGAGGCCGAGATTACCGTAGACGAGCTGGCGGAGCTGTTGTTCGAGAGTCTCAACCTTCCGCGCCTGCTGCCCAGGCAGCAGGCAGTGGATGAGGTGGAAACCGTCGAGTTCAACGACGTTCTCCGCAAGGGCATTTTGCCCAACCTCGACAAGCGTCGCACCATCATGGAAAACCTGCGGCGGAATGCGAAGGCAGGCAAGCCGGTGTTTGCCGGCGTGCGCCAAGAGGACCTGCGCTTCCGATCCTGGACCGAGGTCCGGCGACGTCAGCACCGCGCTGTCGTCGTCGCCATGCGCGACGTTTCCGGCAGTATGGGCGAGTTCGAGCAGTGGGTCAGCCGCTGCTGCTACTTCTGGATGGTGCGCTTCTTGCGCACCCGCTACCAACATGTGGAGATCGTCTTCATCACCCACCATACCGAGGCCAAGGAAGTGGATGAGGAGGCATTCTTCCACCTCGGCGAGAGCGGCGGTACGCTCGTGTCCTCCGCCTACCGATTGGCGTTGTCGGTGTTGACGGCGCGCTATCCGCCCGATCGTTGGAATGCTTACGTCTTCCATTTCTCGGATGGTGACAACTGGGGTGACGGCGACAACCAGCAATGTGTGGGGCTGATCAAGCAGCTGCTGCCGCTGGCTAACCTGATCGGATACGGTGAAATTCGGGAGCGGGGCCGCTACAGCCAGGGCACCTTGCTCGAGGCGCTCAGCACGGTGAGCGATCCCCGTTTCGTAACCGCCATCCTGACCGAGCGAGGCGATCTCGGCGCGGCGTTGCAGCGTTTCTTTGGCGTGGAGGCAGCGGCGTGAGCGCACAGGCAGCTCCATCCACGGCCGAGGACTTGGAGCCGGCCATCGAGCGAATCTGGGAGATCGCTCAGCAATTCGGGCTCGATCCCTTTCCCGTCCACTTCGAGCTGGTGCCGGCCAGCATCATGTACGAATTTGGCGCCTACGGCTTGCCTGGCCGCTTTTCCCACTGGACGCACGGCCGCGCCTACCACCAGATGAAGACCATGTATGACTACGGCCTCACCAAGATCTATGAGCTGGTGATCAATGCCGATCCGGCCTATGCCTTTCTCCTGGAGTCCAACACGCCGCTGCAGAACAAGCTGGTCGCGGCGCACGTGCTCGGCCACAGCGACTGTTTCAAGCACAATGCCTTCTTCGCCCCTACGTCGCGGCACATGCTCGAAACGGTCGGCGCGGATGCTGAACGCTTCCGCCGCTACGAGTTCGAGCACGGTAGGGACCAGGTCGAGCGCATCCTCGACGCCGTGCTCTCGATCGAGGAACACGTAGGCCGCCATCGGTTCGTCAAACGTGTGGAACCGCGAAAGGACTCTGTGACCAAGGACAAGCGAGAGCAGCACGCGCCCGGCAAGTACGACGACATTCTCGGGATTGGTCGCGCGCGCGATGCAACCCCGACGAAGACGCCCGATGCCGAGCCTGAGGAAGACCTGCTCCATTTCATCGTGGAACACGCCCCGGAGCTGGCCGATTGGGAACGCGACGTGGTAGGCAGTGTCCGCTCCGAGGCACTGTACTTTGCGCCGCAGGGGATGACCAAGGTGCTCAACGAGGGGTGGGCCTCCTATTGGCACTCGCGCATCTTGCGCGAGCTGGATCTCACGGATGCTGAGTATGCGGAGTTCGCTCGCCTCAATGCGGACGTGCTGGCCCACTCTCCTCGACAGATCAACCCCTACTTTCTGGGAGTCAAGCTGCTGGAAGATATCGAGCGGCGCTGGGACGCGCCAACGGAAGAGGAGCAGCGCGCCGGTCGCCGGCCGGGCCAGGGCCGTGCCAAGCTGTTCGAGGTCCGCGAGGTAGAAACCGACGCCTCCTTGATTCGGAACTATCTCACCCGTGACCTGGTCGAGGAGCTCGACCTGTACATCTATGCGCTGCGCGGCGGGCAATGGGTAGTCATCGAAAAGGACTGGAAGCGTGTTCGGGAGCATCTGGTGCAAGAGGTGCTCGAGCGCGGCCGGCCGCGAATAGTCGCCGTCTCGGCCGACTATCGTGGAAGGCGCGAGCTGCTCCTGCGCCACCTGTCAAGCGGAGCGGAGCTGGACACTGCTCGCGCCGAAAAGGCATTGCGGCAGGTGCATTGCCTCTGGCGCCGCCCGGTGCATCTAGAGACGCTCCACAATGGTCGGGCCGCCGTGATGACCTTTGATGGACAGCGAAACTCGACGCAGACGCTGTAGTCGCCCTCGGCGTGGCAACCGGCTCGCCTGACGAGCGTGGCGCCAACGCAACAAGGAGCTTTGGCGGAGGCTCGTCATCTTTACGCTCCCACTGCTCATGCCGCCCTGGTGTACCATTCGCTGGTAGAATCCGGAAGCAGGTAGTCTTCCGCTAGCTGCACCGTTGCTCCCGATTCATGGGCTGTGGGTAGAAGGGAGGAAGATGGCGCGCGTGCTCGCGCCGGTTGGCCAGCCGGGCGTGGCGAGCCGGCCAAGGCGCTCCAGCCGAGTGGCGCTCACGGTGACGGCTGTAGCGACGCTCGTCGCACTCGACTTCGGCGCTGTGTTTTTCGCCTACGCCGTCTCCTATCACCTCCGCTTCGAAACCAACCTGCTTCAGGTGAACTCCATCACGTTCTGGCCCGACTACGCCCGAATGGGTGTCCTGTGCGGCGTAACGCTCGTGGCAACGCTGCTGGCCCGTGACCTTTATTTGCTGAAGCGAGGCGTATCGACGTTGGAGTATGCCTGGAACCTGGCCGGCGCCGTGACGCTCGGCTATGCCCTCACCATTGCTTTCACGACGCTGCTGCTCAAGTTTGACTATCCGCGTGCGGCCACGGTCATCGCCTGGGGCCTGACCTTGGTCGCACTCATCGTGGCGCGGTTGATTGTTCGTGCCGCGCTGAATGCGCTCCACCGTCGCGGCCTGGCCCGCCTGCGCGTGTTACTGGTCGGCGCCGGGGACACGGCGCGGACCATTGTCGATCATATGCAGCAGACGCCGAAGCTCGGTTACACGGTCGTGGGCTTACTCGACGATGATCCTCGCCTATGGGGTCAGATTGTGGCTGGGGCGTCGGTGCTCGGCGCAACGGCGGAACTGGAGCGCTGGCTGCGGCGAAGTCGTGTCGATGAGGTGCTCATCGCGCTGCCGAACGCCACGCAGGAGCAGATCCTCGACGTCATCGCGCGCGTCCCTGCTGATGGGGTAGACGTCAAAGTTGCTCCGAGCCTCTTTCAGTTGATGGCGACTGGTGTCTCCATCGACGATCTGGGCGGAATGCCGCTCCTCACCGTCAAGAAGGGCGCCCTTCGCGGCTGGAACCGGTTGCTCAAGCGGGGAATCGATGTCGTTTTCGCCCTGGTCGTCCTTCTCCTGGGCAGCCCGCTCATGGTGGCAATTGCCTTGCTCGTCAAGGCCACCTCGCCAGGGCCGGCCCTCTTCGCGCAAGAACGGGTTGGCTACAACGGCTATCGCTTCCCGGTGCTCAAGTTCCGGACGATGCGCACCGATGCCGAGGCCAGCGGTCCCGGTTGGACCACGAAAGACGATGACCGGCGCACCGGTTTCGGCCGCTGGTTGCGCCGGTTCTCACTAGACGAGTTGCCACAGTTCATCAACATTCTGGTCGGTGACATGAGCATTGTCGGTCCGCGCCCGGAACGACCCATGTACGTCGAGCGGTTCAGGCAGGTCATCCCGCGCTATATGGAGCGGCACCGCGAGCGCTGCGGACTGACCGGGTGGGCGCAAGTGAACGGCTTGCGGGGCGACACTTCCATTGAGGAGCGAACCCGCTACGATCTCTACTATGTGGACCATTGGTCGCTGCTGCTTGATCTACGCATCATTGCCTTCACCTTGCTGCGTGTCCTGCGCGACGACTCCGCGTATTGACCGGGACTGGTCGAGTGAACCTATTGCAGCATCTCGAGCGGTTGCTTCAGCGCTCCGTAGAGCGTCCATTCACTCGCCTGACGGGCACGCGCCTGCAACCCATCGAGGTGGCGCGCGTGCTGGAAAAAGAGCTGGTTGCCAACCGGCGCGTCAGCATCGATCACGTCTACGCCCCCAATCAGTACCGCGCCGAGCTCGCTGAAGAGGAGTTCCGGCAGTTCGAGCCTTTTCTGGGGAGGCTACAGGGGGAAATTGCCGGCGACCTGATCGGACTGGCCCAGCGGCGCGGTTTTGCGCTGGTCGGTGAAGTCACGGTTGAGCTGCTGGCCAACCCGAAGTTGCGACGCGGCGACATCCTGGCGTCGGCCGAGGTGCGTGAGTCGGACAGCCCGCCGGTCGTCGCGTCCTCGGCCGGCGCCGGGCCGGTCGCCAGGACCGCGCTGTTTGCGCCGGTCAATCCTGCCGCGCCGGCGCGAGCGCCGGCACCGGCAATCCGCCTCGTGATCCGGGACGAGCGGGGAGTGGAACAGCGGGTCATTATGCAGCGGCCGGAGATGCGTATCGGTCGGGGGTTGGAAAACGATGTCGTGCTGGAAGGACTCAGCGTGAGTCGATCCCACGCCCGGCTGATTCAGGATGGCGGGCTCGTTGTCGAAGACCTGGGCAGCCGCAATGGCGTTTTCGTCAATGGGGAGCGGGTGCAGCGCCGTCCAGTGGCGCCAGGCGACGTCATCCGCCTGGGCGCCGCCGAAGTCCGCTTCTTGCCGTGACCTCCGAGCAGATCTTGCTCCTCGCTCTTCGGTTGGCAATGGTGTTGCTCTTGTACCTTTTCATCATCTGGGTCGTCCGCACGCTTGCCGGCGACCTTCGAGCCACGGCGCGCCGGCTTCCGCCTCGCAACGGTTCGGCGCCGGGCCGGCTCGTCTTGCTAGACGGCGTCAATGGCCACCCCTCCGAGGGGCACACCGTCGCCGTCCAGCGCGAGACGACGATTGGCCGTGCTGAAGACAATTCCGTGATCCTCGACGACGAGTTCATCTCGGCGCACCACGCCGTGCTGCGCTACGACGGCGACTGGTGGATCGCCGATTCCGGCAGTACCAATGGTACCTGGGTTGACGGCGAGCGCGTCGAGGGCGCTCGCCAGGTCCAGTCTGGAGCAATGGTGCAGTTCGGGCGTCTGCGAGCTCGCTTTGAGAGCTAAGCGATCGGGAGACGAACTTCCGGACTACGTCTTCCACCTTTCGGTTTTCTTTGTGGTGGGCTTTCTTCTCTTGACGGGAGCGCTGGTCTACTGGGAAGTCGTGCGGGCGGGCGATCTCGGCGCCAGCGCCGCCAATCCCCGCACTGTCCAGGCCGAGCGGGCGGTGGTGCGGGGCAGAGTACTCGACCGCTCTGGGATGGTGCTGGCGTCGAACGATGCCATGCATGGCAACGTTCGACGCTACGCGCTCCCCAGCCTGTCCAACGTGATCGGCTATGACAGCGCCCGCTACGGCAGAGCTGATCTGGAAGCCACCTTCAATCGTTACCTGACGGGTACTGTCGGGAGTCTCCCATGGTCGCTCGCACTCGACAATCTGCTGCATCGTCCGCCGGTCGGCGCCGACCTGACGTTGACGATAGATGGGGTACTCCAGCGCCAGGCCGACCAGGCGCTGGGGACGCATCGCGGGGTGATCATCGTGATGCAGCCGCGGACCGGGGCGATTTTGGCGCTGGTAAGCAAGCCGTACTTCGATCCCAATGCCCTCGACCAGGATTGGCCGGTGTTGAGCAACGACCCGAACAAGGCACTGCTTAATCGCGCGACACAAGCGCTCTATCCGCCTGGATCGACGTTCAAGCTGGTCACCGCCGCCGCGGCGTTGCAGACAGGACAAGTCACGCCGACCACGCCTTTCACCTGCATCGGCGATTGGGTCGTGGAAGGCTTTCACATCTCCTGTGAGAACTCCCAGATTCCGGAGCAATTGACGTTCCAGCGAGCACTGGAGCTCTCCGCCAATGCCATTTTCGCCCAGGTAGCCTACAAGCTCGGGGCCGACGTATTGGCCCAATATGCAGACCAGATGGGCTTCGGCGCCGCGCCGCCAATCGGGTTGCCCGTCACGCCGAGCCGGCTCAAGGATGCGACGACGCCGTGGAGCGGCCCATTGCTGGCCAGCTCGGGATTTGGCCAGGGGCAAGTTCAGGTGACCCCGCTACAGCTCGCGCTCGTCGTCGAGGCCATCGCCAACCACGGCGTGATCCTGGAGCCGTACCTGGTCGACAGGGCGCGGACGCCGGACGGCACGGTCGTCTACCAGCATGAGCCGCTGCCCTGGCGTCAGGCCATCGACGGCAGGACTGCCGATACCTTGACGTCGCTCATGGTCGGGGTCGTCGACGCCGGTTCCGGCGGCGCCGCGCGCATCCCCGGCGTCAAAGTGGCTGGGAAAACCGGTACGGCTCAAGTCGGTAACAACCAGGCGCCGCACGCGGTCTTCGTGGCCTTTGCGCCAGCGGACAATCCCACCGTTGCAGTAGTGGTACTGGTCGAAAATGCCGGCGAAGGGGCTGTCGTGGCGGCTCCCATTGCCAAGAACGTACTCCAGGACGCGCTGAAGCTGCATTGACCATCCTTGCAGACGGTGTTCTCACCCGCCGCTAAAGCAGCGGGCTAACAGAACGAAGCCTGGTAAACCAGGCTGGACACGCTCCCGCTGCCGTCGCGGCAGAGTACTGCAACACCTTCTCAGTTGGTCAGCGTCCTTTGGCGCTCACGGCGCCTTCACCGGTAACACGGCAAGAAGGGCAGCATTACTGATCGATTACTGGCGACGTAGAGTGGCCGGCTCGGTATACTGCCGGCTGCGAGGTTGGCGTCTACGGTGGCCGGGAGCGACGATGACTTCCTGTTTCGGCTGTTTGTCGCGCGTGCTAGCCGTGGTGCTGTGCGTCGGCATTTTACTAGCGGCGGTCTGGCTATTCGCGCGATCGTCGGGGACGCTGAGCAATCCCCTGCCCGGCGCGGCAGGTACCGCTGCGCCTGTCGTCGCGGCGGTCGCCAGTCCCGGGCCGACACCCGAAGCCGACGCGTCGGCATCCGCGCAGCGAAAACTCAACGCGGTTGAGCAGGCCGTACGAGCGGCGCCGCACGGCAGCCAAAAGCCGGTCTCCGTGACGCTCACCGAGGCCGAGGTTAACGCGCTGGCTGATCCGATGCTGCAGTCGGCGAAGAGCTTTCCCTTGCAGAACCCCCACGTTGCCATTTCGGGCGGTCTCGTGACGGTGGATGGCCGGATGCCGGTCGGCAACGGATCGGTCCCTGTTGCGGCGACCGCGACCGCCCAGGTCAATGCCGGCATCCCTCACCTGGTGCTGCAAGACGTTCGGGTTGCTGGCCTGCCGGCCCCCCAAACGATGGTCGATCAACTGTCGAGCGAGGTCGATAACCGCTTTCGACTCACCGGTACCGACGTGCCTTTCCTGGTCCAGTCGGTGACGCTGGGGGACCATTCGGTGACCGTGGCCGGCGTCACCAAGTAACTGAGCATAGGCCGGTTGATTAGAATAGCCTCTACCCGTTCGCCAATGTGATGACGAAAATCAGCGTGACCGCCTCGCCGACTCGTATCGTCAGTTGCTGCACGGGCGATTGATAGTTGCGGGACGGTAACGATATCCAGATCCGATATGATGCCGGATCCAGGCTGGCCACGAACCGCCCGTCTGCCGTCGTCTGTCTGCCGATCGCTGGCAGCGGCACGCCCGGCGTCAGCACCTCAAGCACCACGGGTGCATGGGCGACCGGGGCGCCATGCTGGTCCGTCACACACCCTCGCACCCGCCCGAAGCCGCGCGCCGTCGAGTCGGGCGTCATACCCGGCTGGCAGGGGAAGGAGGTCGCGGTCGGTCCCGGTGTCCGAGCGGCGATGTTGGCGTGACTGGTAGCGTGGTTGGGGCCCGACGACACGACCACGCTGCCCGAGGGGCTGCAGATGGGTGCCGGGAGCGGCGCACCAGCGCTGTGGCCGCTGCAGCCGCCGCCGTGCGGCGGAGCCGCTGTCGGCAACCCGCTGGTGATCCCTGCGGACGTGCTGGACGATCCATCTGAGGCCGGAGGCGCCATATCGCCTCCGGCCGCGTGTCCGTTGCCCGGCGCAGGTGGCGATTCACGACCAACGCCGGCTGCCCGGGAGGCTGTGTGGTAGCCAGCCTCATCGGCCGGCCCGCACGCCAGGAGTAGCGGCCAACTGAAACCGATCAGCAGCATCGCTTGGGCCATTACGTATCCGCGACAGACAACGTCACAACGTCCACGATCCCGTGACCCCATTGCCGCCCTATCGCTGCTGGCCCCATTGGTAAGATCGCCGCGTACCAACCGGGTGGTTTTACTTTCTCGTCAAAGCGTAATGGTCTGACACGGAACCGTGCCGACATCGGTAGGGTCGAGCGTTCCCTCCATTCCGTCAGGACCCCACTGCTCGAGGTGCCCTCCGGGCGGGGATGCCCCGCCCGGAGGGCACTGCGTCAAATCCGCCGCAATGGACTTGGCGTTCCGGCTACGGATCCAACTGGAGAACGAAGACCAACGTGATCGCCTCCCCCGACCGTACCGTCACCTGCTGGTGGGGCGACTGGTAGTCGCGGTCAGGGAGCGCAATCCATATCCGATACTCTGCCGGCGGGAGGCCCAGCTCAAAGCGTCCGTCCGTAAAGGTTCGGACGACCCCCTCGGAGACGCCAACATCCGGTGTCAACGCCCTCCGCCTCACAGACGCGTGGTCTATCGGGGCGCTGCGTTGGTCGGTCACGCACCCGCGTACGCGTCCCCAGGGACTTGCCGCAGGGTCTGGTGCTCGGTCCGGCATGCACGGGAAGCGAGGCCCAGGCACCGGCACCTGGGCCTCGCTGATCGCCCGGCTGACGGTCGTGTGGGAACCCAACGGCGTCGGCTCACCGCGGGCTTTTGGCGTGATAGGGGCCACACTATCTTGCCCCGGCCTGATGCCGCTTCTTCCGCCTCGGCTTACCAAATGCACCGCTCCCTTCCTTCTACTGGTGGTGGCGACAGGTAACCTGATCGTTAAGTGCCCCAGCTTTCAAGGTTGTTGAACACGTCCTGGGTGATCCGGGTGCCACTATTGTAGGGGAATACGTCATTTCCCGTGGTGTGAATGGCCATCACGCACGAGCCCCGACACCAAGGGTCGCTCGGGCCACGCGCGTCAAATGCTGGTGCGCCACTCGATCCGTTCGACGTGTCGTCAGAGTAGAACAGCCGATAGGTTTGGACGGCGCTGATCTGGCCGTAGCTCTGCCACATCTGCCCATCGGGCTTCACATCGCCGGGGTAGCTGAGCATCCAAGTGCCTTTGTTATTGTAGTCGCCATCGTTGGTATCCCAGTAGAGGCCGAACGTCCCAGTGGAACTGCCGACGTTACAGTCGAGCTTGATCCCTCCGTAGTCATAATTGCGGTCTCCGTTGTTGGTGAATTCGGTCACAGTGTACATGACGGTCCAGCCGCAGGTCCCGAAGGGATTGGAGCTGCCGTTCTTGCCCGGGGCTATCGTGACGGGCGCGTTCCACCGCCGGTTCGCGACATCGTATACGCAATGGCCGGCCGTCACTACGAAATTCGCCCTAATCATCCAGCCGGTGCATTGCACGGGGTTGCTATTCGGTCCGAAGTTGAGGTACACCGTGGCGGGATCGGGAGGGTAACTGGTATCCGTCACTTGCACCCAGCTGTTGCCGATCACATCGAACGGCGAAGGTCCCGAAGCACCAGCGTGGCCTCGCGGGTCATGGCCACTATGCCCACCGCTTTTGCTGCTGGCCGCGGTTGCGGTGTGAGTCTCATAAGACACCTTCCCGTTTCGGGAGTACGCCACCGTTGTATTCGGATCGGTCGGGGCGGAGGCGGTCGGGGTCGCCGTCGCCGCCAAGGCACCCATCGCCCCGACGGGAAACAGCAGCAGAGCAGACAGCACACAGATGAGGATCCGGCATCTCCTGAGGATGGCAGACACGATGCTTCTCCCTTCTTCTCGGCGGCACAGTGCCGTCGAACGCCAAATGATCAAGCCATCGAAGCGCTACCGAGCCTCCTTCCTTCTGCTATGCCGCCGCTACAGCGCGCAGAGGCGACACAAAGCACGGCGAAGCCCACGCTGACGTGGCGCAAGCGCAGCCTCAGCGCGAGAAGCGGACCGGAGAAGCGTAGTAGCGTGTCGAACTAAGGGGGAGAGAGCATGGTGCCGACCAGTCTAGGCACACGCGCACGAACGTGAAAGGAACTACACGAAACCTAGCGGAACCTGAATGGACCGTACCCCACGTTTAGAAATAAGTCAACAGGCGTGCTGGTTGCCGTCACGAGCGTGCCGCCGAATCGTGCTCGGCCGGTCGAATGCTCATTGCCGAATACATTCCCCCGAGAAATCGGCTCGGCCGCTCGGCCAGGAGTTGGGTTTCGGTGAAGCCGTTGCTCGCGGCCAACGCTTGCCAGGTGGGGTAGGAAAGCGGATAGGGAACCCAGTGGTTGCCGACGTCGGTGCTGTACTCCACGAGGATGAAACGGCCGCCGGGACGCAGATAGCCGTAGACCAAGCGAAGCACTGCGGGCTTGTCACGTTGGAAGTGGAGCGAGTTCGTCATGACGACGCCGTCGAGCGGTGGGAGATCGAGCGGCCGGCTGAAGTCCGCGCACTGGTACACGACGTGCGCCTCGGGGAAGCGGGTGCGCATGGCCTGTTCCTGGCTTTGCAGCGCGCGGCGGTCCCGGTCCACGGAGTAGATGGTCGCGGTCGATCCGAGGAGGTCGGCCAGGGCCAGCGTAAAGGCGCCGGCGCCGGAGCCGAGGTCGGCCCAGGCGCCGCCGGGACCCGGCACTCCGGTGCGTAGCAGAGAGACATGATCTTCGTGGATCAAGGAGCTGCCGCGTCGGTCCGCTGTTGAAGCGCATCGGCGAGCCGCAGTTGCAATAGGGCGGCCGTCCAGTCTCCACGGGTGCGCTCGAGGATGCCGC
>CALBSQ010000027.1 GCA_937967325.1 uncultured Chloroflexota bacterium | reverse complement strand
ATGCCCACCGCGGCGGCCTCCGGCGAGCTCGAGGCCACCATGCCCCTGGTCGCGTATCGGGGTCCCGGACTGGGCAGCCCGTCTGGAGGGAACGGTACACCCCGGCTCATCGCTCCTCCCCGACGCCTCTGGTCATTCCCGCCTCGGGATCCGCTGGGCGAGTCGCGTCGCGCAGTCTACGGGCCGGGTTGCCCATCATGACCTGGAACGGCGGCACGTCGTGCAAGACGACGCTGCCCATGCCGATCAGGCTACCCCTGCCGATGGTGATGCCGTGGTGGATTGAACAGTTGGTACCAAGATAACAGCTCGGTTCAACCGTGACGTTGCCGGCGAGGACCACGCCGCCGGTGATCGCGGTGTAGTCGCCGATCTTGTCGTCGTGGGAGACGACGGTCTGGGGCAGCACGACCACGTGGTCCCCGAGCGTGACATTGTTGGCGATTGTGCAGTTCTGGAAGATGATGACGCCGCGTCCGAGGTGCGCCCGCCGTGAGACGTAGGAGGACGGATGCACCAGCGTCACGAAGCGCTCCGCCGGGATGCCCAAGTGGCCGATCACTTCTGGCCGCCGCCAGTAGCTGTTGGTACCGCCCAGCCAGGTCGAGAAGTGGGCGTCTGGGAACCGGCCGGCGAGCATTGGCGCCTCGGCGTACGGACCGAGCACCGGGTAGCCCTCGAAGGACCGCCCTACTGCCTCCGCTCGGTTATCCAGGAAGCCGAGCAGCTCGTAACGCGGGCCG
The DNA here is from genome assembly GCA_937967325.1 of uncultured Chloroflexota bacterium. Lineage (GTDB taxonomy): Bacteria > Chloroflexota > UBA4733 > UBA4733 > UBA4733 > UBA4733. Next base: position 18,918 of record CALBSQ010000027.1, on the reverse strand, counting down.
TGCGCTCGATTGATGTCCTCGATCATGTCGACCATATCGATAACATTCCCGCCCGGGCCGAGCAAGATGACGGGAATGGTCACGGCTAGACCTCCTCGGCCGGTCGCGAGGGCACCGGGCGGAAATCGGGCGCCCGCTGGCCGATGGCGACGACGGCGAGCGCTGCATGCCGGGTCAACCTTGAACATGCTGCCAAGGTGACATCTCCTACTCGCACATCACTCATCCGACCTGTTTTGCTCTGTGAAATGCCGTTCATGTCACTGGCAACCTAGCACAGCGTTGCGAACGGGTCAAGAATTTGGATCCTGAAGCTCGTCGCTCGACTGCGTCCTACCCAAGAGGGAGCGCTACGATTCCCGTTAGGCATTCCAGTGCCAATCCGATGGCCCGCCGGGGGAGCGGTGACACGACGGTACGGCGTGCCGGCGCTCCTTCGCCATGGCGGCGCCAGACTTCAGCGTGCCGAGGTCCTGCATCTGCGCGGTCGCGCTACCAATGGCGGGTCAGCTTGCTTGCACAAGCCTGCCCCGCGAGTTCTCCGTCAGTCGGCACGAGAGGCGCCGGCCTCCTGTCCCAATCGCACCGAGATGGCGTGGGCGGTCTCCTGGACGAGCTGCGTCAGGCGCGCCCTGCTCGTCTCGGTCAACTCCGCGGCGGCCCCGGACACGCTCACCGCCGCGATCGTGCGACGCCCGCTATCGCGCACCGGTGCGGCAACGCAATGGACGCCGGTGGCGCTCTCCTGGTCGTCGACCGCGTATCCCTGCTGGCGGACGGCGGCGAGTTGCGCGCGGAGTCGGGCCGGGTCCGTGATGGTGTGGCCAGTTCGTCCCGGCAAGCCATGCTGCGCCAGCACCTGCTCGACCTGCTCGTCCGGCAGCGCGGCCAGCAGCACCTTGCCCAGCGCGGTGTAGTGCGCGAAATCGCGTACTCCCGGCGGGACGTAGTAGCGGATGGGGTGAGGCGGCGGCACGACCATGACGTGGACGATCTGTCCGTCGCTCAGGATGGCGAGGTTGGCGGTCCGGTCGCTCTCCACCGCCAACTGCTCCAGCGCGGGATGCGCGGCCTGTTCTAGGGACAGGGAAGCGCTGTAGACCGAGCCGACCTCGAAGGTGCGCACGCCCAGCCGGTACCGGCCCGGCTCTCCCATCGGTTCCAGGAAGCCTTCACTACGGAGTGTGTCGATCAGGCGGACGACGGTGCTCTTCGGCAGCTCCAGCCGCCGGCTCAGCTCGGCGACGGACAGCTCCGGCTGCTCGGTGGAGAAGCTGATCAGGATGGCAAGCCCGCGCTGGAGGGCTCGCTCGTGATACTTGGCTACCCGCGGGGTCGGCGCCATTGCTTGCTCCGTTGCTGACGTGGAACACCATTCCACGTACAAGATAGCGCGACCGTGCCGCCTCGTCAAGAGTCGGGATGATAACCTTCACCTTGCTGCGCTGGGAAGGATCCGGCAGAACGCGCGATGAGGATAAGGTGGCCTCTAGCATAGCCTCATGGACACCGACCAGAACACGAATCCTCATCTCCCGCCGAGGCCTGCCCAACCGCCGGTTGCACGCCATTGGCTCACCAGGGTGACACAGCGCAGCCTGGCGAAAGCCCTGAACACGGTTATTGAGCCGTGGGTCGATGTGGCCGGCGATGTTGCCGCGATCAATGCCGGGCAGGCGATCCGCGTCGGCGAACGTTTCCTGGTCAACGGGAGGCGGTACCAGCAGGAGGCAACGGGGCGGCTCTATCCCGTGGATGGCGTCGGCCTTCATCGCTTGGATCGGGGCGCCTTCCGGGCGTTGGGGGTGTATAATGAGTTTGGACTATCCGAGCGCGCGGAAGAGATTCTCGACTCGCGCAATATCAGATCGCAGGCACGGCATATCGGACGCACCGTGTACTTGACGCGGCAAGGGGGTCGACCATGATCTGGGAAGATGTGCTGCTGCCGCGCTGGTTCGAGGCGCCGGACCTTGCCCGTGCGTTTGGCGATGCCTTGCACCTTGATCCGCAACAGGTCATGGTCGTCGACGAGGCCGCTGATGCCGTCGGTCGGGTGACGGAAATGACGCCGCTGCTGCTTCAGAGGACGCCGGTGGCGGGCGAGTTTTGCTTGCATGTGGCTGCGTTTCCGCGCCAGGCCGACCTAGCCAGAATCGACGAGTGGGCAGTGCTTCGCACCATCTGCTCACAACTGCATGCCGCCTGTCTCATCCCCGACGACGGGTTCGCGGATTCGACTTGGCTGGAGATGCAGGCGGACGGGACGATCGAGCGGGTGATGCTCGATGCGGATGCCCTCGACCGTGATGAATATTATATCGTTAGGCGCAAGGTGCTGGCAACGGCTTAGGCGACCTTACTCCGGCATCACGCGCTCCCGACCGAATCCACTGTACCGGTCGTTGAGGAGCCTCGATAGAGCAGTGTATCCTCCAGTTGCACGGTCTGCGTTGCGAAGCCGGCCTGCTCCACGGCGGCACGTCCGCGCTCCGTGGTAATGAACCGTCCTCCCCGTCCGACCACAATGCCATCGACCATGGTGATCGCCCCCGCGGCGATCCCGAGCACGGCCGTGTCCGACTGCAGGTCGACCACCGTGACGTCGGCGTCGGCTCCCTCGGCCAGATGCCCTTTTCGTAGCAGCCCGAACATGCGCGCGGGCGTGGTCGTCACCTTACGCACCCAATCGGAGAGCGAGAGCGCGCCAAAGCGCACCAGCGCCAGTCCGGCTCGCACGAGGTTGTTCCTGGGAATGGCGCCGCCGTCGGAGGCGAGGGCGTCGATGATGAAGTCGCCGCAGGCATCCCGCGCCGTGGCGCAGGCCAGCAGCGCCGCGGCGACGTTGACGGGGAAGCTCACCACGGCGCGACGGCCGGCACGCTCCCAGGCGGCCACACCCTCGCGACCGCCCACCGGGACGTTCTCGCCGCCGAGCTCAACGATGGCGCGGCCGTAGTCGTCGAGGATAGCCTGGCGGAGACCGGCCTCGGTCACCGGATAGCCGCCCAGGCGCAGGCATTTCTTGGTCACGTTACTTTCCGGGACGCCGTCGACGCAGAAGCCGCTGGTCCCGTTCCAGATGGAGAGGTGCGACTCTGCCACGACATTGGGGGCGGCGGCCACCATGTCGAGGGCTTGCTTGATCTCTAGGTAGGGATCGCCCAGAACATAGCCGCGGCAGTAGGAGCTGACGTGCGGCAGGTGCAGACGCAGCGAGCCGGCGATGTCCAGCGCCTGGCGCAGCGCGTTGAGGTCGTTGTCGGGAATCTCCAGCGTGCCGATGTGGTAGCTCAGGTAGGCCTGGGCGGCGTTGGCCGACTCCATGACTCGGCGTGTCGCCTCGGGACTGAGCGGGTAGTGGCCGCCGAGTAGCTTCACCCCGAGCGCGCCGCCGTCCAGCGCCGCGGCGACCGTGGCGTCGAGCTCGTCGCGGGACGGCTCGCGGTCACGGACCGTCCGGCCCGGGATGATGCCGTTGAGCGCCGCGATGTTGAGGCCGGCGCCGCCTCGGCGCGTGGTGCGGAAGACCTCCACAATGGGGCCGGCGTGGTCGATGGCGGTGATCACCCCGCTGGCCGCCATCATGCGGTGGCCGGGATGGCCGCCGAGCCACTCGGAGACGTGGACGTGGCAATCCACGATGCCCGGCAGCACCAGCTTGCCCGTTACGTCGATCACGTGACCGGCGGCGCCCGCGTCGAGATGCTCGCCCACGGCGGCGACGCGCCCGTGGCACAGGCCGAGGTCGCGGCCGCCGTCGACGCCGCTGGCCGGATCGAGGACCCGACCTCCCTTCAGGAGGAGATCAAAGCGCGTCACGGCGTGCAACCTCCTCAAACGCGGGGATCAAGGTAGCGGAGTACGATCCGGCTGGTGTAGCCTTCCCGTCCGAATCGGCTCAGCGGCTTGGCCTCGACCACGTTCTTGCCTGCTTGAATCCGCCAGTTGAAGGGCTCCTCGTATCGCTGCCAGGGGCTGTCCTCGCCGAGCTTCATCAGGAGCTGATCCAGATTGGGCATGCTGTGCTCGAGCTCGACCCTCACCTCAGGCGCGGTGAGGTCGTCGGCGACCAGCCGCAGGTGGATTTGAGCCTGGTTGAGCGTCCAGTAGGCGTCGCGCTCCTCGCAGGTCCAGCGATCGGCCGGGATTGGCAGGTTCCAGTGGACGAGCTGCGGGAATTCCGTGTCATCGAACCAGCGCAGGTTGGGAGCGGCCTCGATCGAGGAGAAGAAATCGTTGCGCATCTGCCAGCAGAGCAGGCTGTAGTAGTCGGTCGCGTTGCGGCGCGTGAAGTCGGCGAAGATGTCGGCGATCCACTGTGGGCTGAAGCGCCTGCCGTAGCCAGATTCGGCGCTGTTGGTGACGCGGAAAGGAACGGTTCCACGGACCAGTCGAACCTCGCGCCAGCGCCCGCTCTTCCAAAGCCGGTGGATCTCCAGTCCGTGGAGCGGTGTCCCCTGGTGCTCGTAGTACAGGTTCAGGTCGGCGTCCAGGACGACCCACTTGTGCCAGTCCTGCGACCAGACCTCGGTCACCGAGTGGCCGACATTCTCCTCGTCCGGCGCGATCCAGGCCGTGTCCGCCTTCCCTATATCGAGGCGGCGCGCCTGGAAGCCAAGGGCGAGCGCACACTGGAGCAGGGTGGCGGCGTAGTGCTCACAGTCGAAGTCGTGCCCTTGCTCGGCCCGCGCCAGTATCTCCAGCGCGTTGTCCAGCGGCGCAGAAGACCAGCCGTGGCGCCAGCGTCCGTGGACCCAGTCGCGCAATAGGAGGAGTTGATCCCATTCCGTTTGGCCGGCCGCGACAACGTCGTGCAGCCGGTAGCGCTCCGCGAGCTGCGCCAGCCGCGGCTCATCCCCGCGCTCGTAGGCAAAGGAAAAGTGGGAGCGTACAATCCACTCGTTCTGGTATTCGACGACGCGCAACTCGGGAGACAGTTTGCTCATCGACGCACCCTTTCAGGCGGCTGGCTGCGCCCGCACGGATACGCGATGGGTTCCCAGCGGAACGACCAGGAAGGCCCAGTTCTGGCCGAACTCTTGGCGTAGGACGAACTTGCCGGCCAAACCGCCGACCGTCGCCGCAGCTACCGTGTCCGCCCCGAGAGGCAGCTTGACCACCATACCCGAGGGCGCCCGGCAGTCGGCTAGGAAGTGGATCTCCGTGCCCTCCTCCTGGACGTCCGTGACGCGGCTGCGGTGGCGCGCATCCCACCAGCGCCAGAGCGCGTCGTTGCCCAGATGGACGACGGTGAGCCCGCGCTCGTCGAGGTAGCGCCGCAATTCGCCGATGGCCTGCTGGCAGGTCGGATATTCGGCGACGTAGACCGGATGGTAGAACATGTTCAAGGTGAGGTGGTAGCGCGCCGCGTGGTCGAGCATCTGGTGGAGGCGCGGGAAATCGGTACCTTCGCGGGTGTAGCCGACCTCGTAGCCGGTGATGGGCTCCTCCAGAAAGTCGATCCGACCATTGCCTCCTCGGTAGTCACGATAGAAATAGTGCGGATAGGCCGTGCCGAAGGAGAAGCCCAGTCGATTGACTGGATTGCCGGGCGGCGATTTGTGGTGGACGAAGCCATTATCGGCGCGGCTGCCGGCTTCGAGATACCACTCCGCCGGCTCGTACCAGCCGGACCAGTGGGTGCAGTGGTTGACGGTGCAGACCGGCTCGATGCCGTAGGTGCGGCGAAACGCCGCTGCCTGGGCCAGCACGTCGTCGCGAGTGAAGGCGTAAGGATGCTGGAAACCGTCGCGGAAGTTGTAGTGCAGCGAGAGCTCGTGGCCATTGGCCAGGATGGCGCGGGCGGCCTCGGGCGACAGCCCAAAGGCTCCATCCCTGGCCATCACGTTGATGTGATAGGGGAGGTCGTGCTCGCGCATCAGGTTCGACGCGACCAGCTGGAGGCCGTTCGTCGCGGCCTCGTCGTCGCCGCCCCAGAAACAGAGGAAGTCGGCCACCTCGCCTTGCAGCGGTGGGACCTGGTGGATGAGCGGCTGGCGGCGGCGACCGAGCGCGTTCTGCATCAGCCAGAGCAGCTCATCGGCATACTGGACCAGGATCGAGTTCTCGCCAATGACGACCATGTCGCTGCTGCGCAGGTAACCGTCGCCATCGCGATCGACGGTGAGCGGGCGACCCTTGTGCAGCACCCAGAGCGTCTGGGCCACGCTGAAACCGGCGTACCAGGCGAGCCCCCGGCCGACCGATCGCGCCGTGATAACCGCTCCACCTTCTTGCATATCCACAACGCTGCCAATTTCCGTGGATGATTCCGGCGACACCGCCCGCACCGGTGCGAAGGCGAGCAAGGGCTGGTTTGGCTGAAGCGGCGAGTGGACGTCGGCAGTGAGGGGATGGGGCCGCAGCCTGAAGCGCGCGGCCAGGCTGAACGGGCCGTCGAGCTGCGGCAGCAAGGTCTGGAACCGATTGCCAAAAAGCTCATCCCATCCGTCGGTGCCGAGTCCGAGGAGCGTGCCGCCGTCGCGCACCCACTGGCCGACGGTCTCCCGAATCTGGCTGGTCAGGCGGTCGCCTGGGATATCCCCGATTAGCAGCGCCGAGTACCTGGCGAGGGCGCTTGGATCGGCCAGCGCCGGCAGGCTGATCGGCTCGGCGCAGAGCCCCAGCTGCTCGGAGATCTCCGCGAGGTAGGCGTCCCAGTAGTTGCTGCCCCGCGCGTTGGCCGCGGCGCGCAAGGTATCGTCGACGAGATAGGCGGTAGCAATTGGTGAGGTCATACGATCAGCTCCATCTGGTAATGCGCGGCTATCATCCGATCCCCATCGGGATCAGCTTCCAAACGTCCGGCGTCATGTTATTCCCCGCGACCATCCAGAGCGCATCTCGATAGACGAACACGCTGGCGGCATGGCGGGGCGCCCAAGGGGTGTCCGCCACCTCTCCCCAGCTTGAGCCATCGGAGGAGCAATACACGTCGTTGCTGTTCCCCGTCCGCTGGTAGCCTTCCAGCACCCAGAGCCGGCCGTCGAAGACGGCCACGTCGTGGTACTGCCGCGCTCTCCAGGCAGCGTGCTCGATGTGACACTCCCAACGAACGCCATCCGCGGAGCTCCAGACGTCATTGTAGAACGTGCGCTCCGGCGTCGTCGGCGTGTCGTACCTGCCGCCGCCGAGGAGCCACATTCGTCCTTGGAAGACGGCGCTTCCACCGATCATGCCGCGCGGCGGCCAGGGCGCGTGCTCGATCACTGGTGTCCAGGTGACGCCATCGGGCGAGCTCCAGACGTCGTTGTAGAAGCGCTCCGGGCCGCCACCGAATTGCGGGAGGGTCTGGCCACCGATCACCCAGATGCGGTCGTCGTGGGCAACGGTGTAGTGGAGCACACGATCGCCCCAGGGAACGGCGTCGCACACCAGATCCCATTGCCTGCCATCGCTACTGCTCCAGACATCGTTCTGGTAGTGGCGCTGATTCGCGTCGCCGCCGACCACCCACATCCGGTCCCGGTGGACCGCGTAACCGGCGGTGTGGCGGCCTTCCCACGGGGCCTGGGGGCTCTCCATTCGCCAGACTAGTCCATCGTCGGAGGACCACACTTCGCTGTTGCACACCTTCGGGAAGTGGATTCGGTCTTGGGGATTCCAACCGCCGAGCAGCCACATACGGTCATTGAAGACCAGCGCCCCGGCGCCGTCGCGCGCCGCGAAAGCGGCGTCGCCGGTGATGGGTATCCAGGAATAGTTGACGGTCTGCACGGCGCCGATCCTCCTCCGTGGCGATTGCTACGCTACCGCTGGCGCTTGCCCAAGCGGGCGGCCCGATCCCGGCCGAAAGTCCGGCACGATCAGCAGCCCGCTGCCGCGAGCGATCGACTCGGCGGCGAGAATGGCCGGCGCGGCCGTGTCCATGGCTTGGTAGACGTCGAACTCCAGCGGACGGACGCCGAGCACAGCATCGCGAAAGGCGGTATGGACGTAATAGTCGGCATCGCCGTGGCCGGTACCGCGCGCCTCCGGCGGCGCGTCGGTGCGCTCGTACCGCCAGTCCACATCGGCCAGGTCGTGCATCTGGGCATCGGCGAGCCACAGCTTCGGCAGGTCGCGCGCGGACCGTTTCCACTCGACCCGACCCTTGGTGCCCGTTACCTGGTACCAGTGATAGTTCTGATGCGGATGCGGCTGGGCGAAGCTCGCGCCCATGCGCAGGATTGCCCCCTTGGCGGTCTTCATCAGGGCGACCTGCACGTCCGGCTGGGCAATCTCGGGGTGGGCGCGGCTCGGTGATGGCGTGCTCATGGCCACGACCTCGACCACCCGGTCGTCGAGCACCTTGAGCATCGGGCTGAGCTCGTGGGGTAGGTAGTGGATCGGCGGCATGCTGCTCAGCCAGGTCGGCGCCGCCCGCGGATGGGCCGCGACTTCGTGCGGGGAGAGAAAGCGAAGGGTGGACGGGTCGCGAAAGTGTTGGGTCGGGCTGTAGTGGAAGTACTGCCCTTCGCAGAAGGTAATCTGCCCCAGCGTCCCGGCGGCAACCAGCGCGTGCCATGCGTCCACAAAACCCCAGTAACGCGTCTGCTCCGCGAGCTGATACACCCGGCCGCTGCGCTCGACGGCGGTGACGATCCGCCAGCAGTCTTCCATGGTGTGCGCAGCCGGCACTTCGGCATTGACGTGCTTGCCCGCCTCCAATGCCTGCGCCGCCAGGGCGCCCTGCTCCCGGCAGCGGACGGTCAGGGCGACGGCATCGACGTTCGGGTCGGCCAGGACGTCCCCGTAGTCGCGATACACTCTGACCTCAGCCGGCCGCTGCAGGCGAGACACGGCGCGGTCGTGCAGCGCGACGATCGGATCGCAGACGGCGGTGACGCGGTACCCCGGAATCTGTTGCAGCATGCTCAGCCAGGAGAACACGCCTCTGTTGCCCAGCCCCACTACCGCCATGCGAATCTCTTCCACTGCTTCCTTCACTTCCGATTCAGAGTGGTTGACAGTCCCACAGCAGGGTACCCGGCGCCTTAGGGAGGACGTCACCTGATAACGGCGGGTCCCTTACTTCCAGGCTGCGGGACGCTGCGCAAAGAGGTTGTTGAGACTAGCCGCCGATTGCTGCATCGCGTCGGCAACACTGATCTTGTTGCTGAAGGCATCGGTAAGGGGCTGCTGCATCACTTTCCAGGCCTTGTCACCCTCGGGTAGGGGCAAGATACTGTGACCCGCCGATGCCCAGACATCCGAAACATCCTTGATGGTGCTGCCTTTGAACTGCTCCATCCACTGCGGAGATTCGGCCGCCCAGATGATCGACGGCCAACCGAGCGCCTGAAGCTGCGGTGTGGAGAGGAGGCCTTCCTTGCCCAGCGTCCAGGCCAGCGCCGACCAGGCGCTGTCCTTGACCTTCGATAGGGACATGATCGACCAGGCGTTCCCGGCCACCTCTGCCGACTGCACGCCGGAAGGCCCCTTCGGCATCGGCGCGTAGCCCACATTCGCGGCTCCGATGGTCGCAACGATGTCAGCCCGGCGGTAGAAATCGTTGATCTCCAAGGCGACCATCGAGACGTCGAAGGGAGTCTTGCCCTTCGGAAGCGTCTGGAGCGCCGCGGCAGTCGGACCAAGCTGCCACTTCACCACGAACTCGACATCGAATTGGGCGCCGGCGATGGATTTGGGGTCGCTGCCATAGAGTGCCTGATCCTTGGCTTGGTTCAGGATCTGGCCTCCCCATGCCAACATGTACGACGACATGCCCTCCGGCACGGAGCGACCGTCGCCGATATCTATACCGAAGGACTTGTTTGTCGGGTCATTCAGCTTTTGAGCGGTTGCCAGCAGGTCATCGTACGTCCAGTCCTTCTTCGGGTAAGCCACACCCTTTCTGTCGAAGATGGACTTGTTGTAGAACACCACTTCGCCCTCTTCTTGAAATGGCAAGGCCCATTGCTTACCCTTCCAGGACCATTCCTCAAGGCCGCTCTTGTAAAACTGGCTCGGATCCATCTTGTTTGCCCGCATGTAGTCGGAGACGTCGACAAACATGCCGCTGAGGCCGCCGGCAATGACCCAGTTGTCCTGATTGACGATAATGTCCGCGGAGGCAACTCCACCAGCGAATGCCGCCTGCGCCTTGTCCCAATAGTCCGAACCTCCTGCCCAGACGACATTGACCTTAACCCCGGTGGCCTGTTGTGCCGCTTGGAACGTCTTGTTGAGCGCGTCTATACGGCTTGTTCCCAGGTTGTAACAGGACCAGGTAATCTCCTGTGCTCCGGCGGCGCGTGCAGAGGTCGACGCGGCAACTGAGGCTGTGGAGGAGGTGGACGCCGACGTACTGGAGATGGCCGCTGCGCTCGCGCTCGTTGCCGAGGTCGCGGCCGTTGCACTCGCGGTCGTGGTCGAGGCGGCCGCGGTTGGCGCCGCCGAGGCGCTGGCGCTGCTGGCGGCCGTCGTTGAAACGGCTGCCGACGATACTGCGCTCGACGTGGCTGGCGCCGCGCTGGTGGCCACCGGTGACGACGAAGCGGCGGATTGGCTTGTCGCTGCCTGGCCGCCGCAGGCCGCCAGCAGGGCCGTCACCGCTACCGTCGTGCTTACGGCGATCATCCGGCGACGAGTGACAGGTTGCCGAGAAGCTGACCACATGGACTGGATCCCTTCTGCGCTAGGTGCGCTGTGTCAGACGGCGGACCCGAGTCGATCTTGTTCACCTACCGAACGAATACGGCACTATATCGCCAGTCGCCTTGCTCGTCAAGACCTACTCGTCGCTTCGTCCCGGTCGCTGTTTTCAGAAGACGGCGGGATAGGTCGTGGTATGGCCGCCATCGACGGCGAGGACCTGGCCGGTGACGAAGGACGCTTCATCGGAAGCCAGAAAGAGAGCGGCGTAGGCGATGTCCGTCGCGCGCGCCGTTCGCCCGAGTGGCTGCCGGCGATCGGGCTCGCCGCTGCCCATGATGCCGGGGCAGATGACGTTGGAGCGAACGCCCTGGGGACCGAAACCGGTGGCGATGACGCGGCTGAATCCCAACAGGCCGGCCTTGACGCCGCTGTAGACGGCAAGCCCTGGACACCCCATGAGGCCATTCGTCGAGGAAATATGAACGATCGATCCGCCGCCCGTCTTGGTCATCTCGGGCACGACTAGCTGACAGCACAGGTGGGTCGTCCGCAAATTGAGGTCGACGATTTCTTGCCACAGGTCGTCGCTCACGTCGAGGAACTCGCGCTCGCCCAGGGAGCCGCCGACAACGTTCACCAGGAGGTTGATCTGGCCGAAGCGTGCGAGCGCTGTCTGGACGACACGCACCACTTCGCTTCGCCGCGTGAGATTGGCCTGCACGAAGATGGACTCGCCACCCGACGCGACGATCCGATCGGCGGTGATCTGGCCGCCGGGAGCGATGTCCACGACGACCACGCGCGCGCTTTCCTGGCCGAAGAGCTCGGCGATGGCGCATCCCATGCCGGCCCCACGGCTGTCCGCGGCGCCCCCCGTAACAATGGCAGTCTTATTGGTGAGCCGTGGTCCAGTCATTCTTGCCCTTTCTCCGTCGGTGTGCTCGCGCTGACTGGATGATGACACGCTCGGCGCTGCTCTGTCATCGGCGGGGGCATCGTTCGACCACCGCCGTAGCTTCCGTGTAGCCAATCGTTCACCAGACGAATCAAATCGGTAATACTGTAGCGTGGTACGGTCCAGGCGGCCAGGCAAAGAGCAGCGAGGGAGTTAGGGTATCTTGCGCTCCTCCCCAGCCAGTCGGGCGCTTCCGATGGGACTAGCGCGCGACGCGCCGTCGTCCGGAACAAACCGTGCCAGTTTGCTTCGCCATCTTGGTCGGGACATCGTCTTCGATCTCATCCAGGAACTTGAAGTGAATGCCGGCCGGCGACAGACGACTCGGACCGAGCTGACTCACCTGTCCGGCTTGAGCAAGGCCACCGTTTCGGAGAGCGTAGCTGAGCTCCTTGACGGCGGCTTTCTACGTGAGGTCGGTAAGCACCAGCGTGGCCGTGGCCGCAGCCAGATACTCCTGGAGTTCGATCCAACGGCCCGACTGGTACTGGGGGCACAACTCGAGGACGAAGGTTGCATTGTTGTCCTCGCGGACCTGTGCGCGCGCCCGCTCCGGCGGCTCGTCGTCCCGGTGCGCGGCCAAACCGCCGACGATTTTGTGGAGGCAGTGTGCCGAGGAGTTGAGGAGCTGCATGGTCAAGCCGGGCTGCCGATCCTCGGGCTAGGCGTTGGCGCGCCGGGGTTGCTGGACCCTGCCGGTCGCCGCATCAAGATCTCAACGACCTACGGTTGGCGAGACGTACCGATCGCCGACCTCCTGGAGGCTCGGTTGGGAATGCCGGTCGTCGTCGCCAATCGAGCCAAGGTCGCGGCGCTGGGCGAAAAGTGGTATGGCGCGGCGAAGGGGGTCGAGCACCTCGCCTACGTATTCATCGGGGACGTGATCGTCGCGGGTCTGGTCATCAACGAGGCGCTATACGTCGGCAGCGCCGGCGGAGCAGGCGAGCTGGGCCACGTCACGATGCTGCCGGACGGCCCCATCTGTAGCTGCGGCAATCGCGGTTGCCTGCAAGCGCTCGCTGGCGGCGCGGCGATCGTCCAGATGGCTCGGGCCAAGGCACGCCGTGGCGACGCGTCACTGCTCCCGACCATGACCGGAGGCATCCTGGAGCGTGTCACGCTGCACATGGTGCTCGACGCCGCGCGTGAAGGAGACGGTGTAGCCCGCGAGGCGCTGGTCGAGGCCGGGCAGTACCTTGGCATTGCCATTGCTAACCTGGTCAATCTGGTTAATCCGCAGATGGTCGTCTTGGGCGGGCCGGTAGGCCGCGTGGGCACGGCCATTCTGGAGCCCATCCGGCGCGAGGTGCGCCTACGCGCTGCCATACAGTCTGCCGCGGTCCTGCAGATCGTTCCTTCCGCGTTGGGAGAGGATGCCGGGGCGATCGGCGCCGTGGCGCTCTTCCTGGAACGGCAAGGCGCCGTTCCGTTGGCGGTAGCACGGCGGCCGACGGCAGCGGCGTTGACCTAGCATCGGTCCACAGCAGCGGCGCGGGTACCGGACGGCGCCTAGCCTAGTCCACCTAACGGGGACCGCCAACGCGTACTGTCCGCCCCGTCTGGGACGACTCCAGCGCCGCCTCGATCACCTCCAGGACGTGGACGACCGCCTCGATCGGACAGAGCGCCGGCTGGCCGGCGCGAGCGGCATACAGGAACTGGGCGACAAACTCCTCGCCCGCGACTCCGCCATAGGAGTCGGACGGCGGGAACTCGAAGCGACGCTCGCGTCGGCCGCCCGCCGCCCAGCCGGGTGCGTCGCTCAGGAGCACGTAGGCGTTTCCCTCGGAGAGCGGCAGGCGCGCATAGCCCAGCGTGCCGCGCAGGGCCAGGAAGGTGTCGTAGCTGGGACCGACGTAGCCGGCCCGTCCGTCGACCAGATGGTAGCCGGCGTGGAAGGTGCCGATGGCGCCGCCCGCAAATCGCAGCACCAGGCCGGCGGTGTCTTCAACGTCGATCGGCTCGGGGTTCAGCTTGTCGGCGATGGCCGTCACCTCCGTAACCCGGTCGTCGAGCAGGAAGCAGAGCGCATCGAGGTAGTGGATGCCCAACCAGGAGAGGATGCCGCCGCCGGCCGTGGAGCGGTCGAAAAGCCAGTGGGACGGGTCACGGTAGCGCACCTGGGAGGTCACCATCCGCCCCTCCACCGCCATCACCCGGCCCAGCGCGCCGTCCCGTCGAACCTGGCGAACCTCCTGGATGATCGGATGGCCCCGCCATTGCAGCATCGCACCCAAGGTCAAACCGCGTTCCCGCGCCAGTCCGGACACACGGCGCAGGTCGGCTGCCCGTAGCGCTCCGGGCTTCTCGAACAGGACCGGCTTGCCCGCCTCGATCGCCGCCTCCAAGATGGCCGGGCAGAGGTCGTTGCGCACGCAGACCAGCAAGGCGTCCAACTCCGGTCGTGCCAGCAGCGACGGCAGGTTGTCGGTTGCTGATCGCACCTTCGACGAGCTGCCGGACAGTCCAGGGATATCTTCGTCAGCTAGTCCGCAGAGGTGGATTGCTTCCACGATAGGGAGTGCGTCCAGCGTTTTGAGGTGGAGTCGCGTGTGGGGGTGAGGGGAGCTGACAAGGCCGATCTGGAAGGGTTCGTCGTTGGTCATTGGCATATCCTTCGCAACGATGGGGAGATTCGCAGCGATTGCTGCGCCGGGAACCTCACCCCCTGGCCCCCTCTCCGGCGCGGAGAGGGGGAACGGCGACGGAGACAACGCTCGCTGGACGATAGTATCGTCCTTGCCGAGAACATCCACATTGGTCCGGGACCGTGCATGAGAGGCGAGGCCGGTGGAGTCCCCGACGCCGGTATACTGGCCGTGATGGCGCCCTGTTACCGTTTGCTGGCTCTGGACCTTGACGGGACGTTGCTCGACCCGCGAGGCCAGGTGAGTCCAGCGAATGCCGCGGCGGTGACGGAAGCCATGCGGGCAGGCGTTCAGGTGGTGCTGGCCTCCGGCCGGGCGCCGCGCCACATGGTGGAGTTTCACCGGGCGCTGCGTCTGCCCACGCCGATCGTCGCCTACAACGGTGCGGTGGTCTATGACGTAGCTCGGCGGCGTGCGATTCGTCACGAGCCGATCGACCTTGACGTGGCGCGGCGTATCGCCCTAGTCCTCAAGGAGCACGATCCGGCCATCAACCTCCACGTTGAGTTCCAGGAGGGACCGCGCGACCGCTGGAGCGTCGAGGCGATGGATGAGCGGCTAATGGACTCGTTGCTGCGCTGGCAGGTTGAGCCGCCCGACTCGGTTGGCGACGTTCAGGCCCTGCTGGCCGATGAGGCGACGCGCATCAGCAAGCTGTGGTTCTACGCCGAGGCCGGTTCGATGGTCGAGATCAAGCGACGGCTTATGGAAGAAGTGCAGGACGATATTGCCACGCTGGCCTTCGACGACGTGACGCTGACTATCTTGTCGACCGGCGTCTCCAAGGCGACCGCGGTGGCCTGGGTCGCGGAGCAGCTTGGCATTGCACAATCGGAGGTGCTGGCGATTGGCGATGAGCTCAACGACGTGCCCATGCTGGGCTGGGCCGGACTAGGCATCGCTATGGGCAATGCCAAGCCGCCGGCCCGCGAGGTTGTGGCGGCAATGACACTTTCCAACGCCGAGGACGGAGTTGCCCACGCTATCCGGCGGTGGGTGCTGCCATCGGCGGTGGCCAATATTTCGTCCGGCGCTTAGTAGTCCGTTCGTCGCCGCCTGCCTTTTCCATGGAAGGCGATGAGTTGGCATCAGTACGAACGCGCTATCTAGCTGAGGCCTGGTCATAAATGGTTCGCCTCTGGTGATCTGGTGCATTCATCCTCGCAAGACCGGCAGCCTCGGACAGCCGCCCGTTGGCGGTCCCGCCGGACTGCGCACCTCCTGGCGATTTATGACCAGGCCTCATCTAGCTACTGTTCATTTGACAGCCGGAGGCAATGTGCGCTATAGCGTAGGTAGCCACCGTGTGCTCAACCGGTGATGTCGGCGTTCGCTGACTCCCGTGAGATTTTGGGAAGGCCGTGAACAGCATGGGCAACCTACGAGGGAAATGGACGTCGTTCGGCAACCGGCTCGGGAAGTTGCAATCTGCCTTATTGCTGGCGGGGCTGACGGCGGCCATGTGCGTGCCGATCGCCATCGCCGATCCGCAGGGGTCGCCGAATCTCGACACCACGCCGCAACAGCCGAGTCCGCAGACCTCGGTCGCCCAATCCCAAACGACCGGGACGACCACAGTCGTCAGCTCGGGCAGCACATCCGTGAGCGTGATCACCACGCCCACGGAGACGTCGTCGGCGAGTACGATCAGTTCGAGCCAGACGGCGGCGGCAACAACGGCGCCTGCTCAGGTACCAGCGCAGACGCCAGCGCTACCCGCTCAGACGCCGGCGCTCCCCTCGACGACTCTGCCTACGCAGCTACCTCACACTGGCGCGGGCGGGGAAGCCGGGCAGGTGTAGCCACGAGTCTGACCTGGGAGTCCTCCGCTCGGATGGGCTGCCTTGCCTGAATCGTGCGGCGGCTATGACCGCGGCGAGGGAACGACGCAATACGTGGGGACGCTGGCTGGTTGCTTCGAGTAGGGACCGAGCAGGCCCGCGACTAGCTTCAGCGCCACGCAACTCTGGTCCCACGGAGCGGATGGGACCAATGCGTGTACCGCCGCTCCCGTCACCGGGAATCGCCATGACTGATCATAGGTCAAGCTCGAGCTGGTGTCCCCGACAACGGCGCCGGTTGGTCCGAGGATGCGCACGTGAAACTGGAGCGCTGGTGTGCCCGGCTGCACCTGCATGTGCAAGACATACTGTTGCCCGCTACCGCCAGGGAGGACCGCCGCGGGGACGTGGTACTGCACCGTGACGGTCCGCGATCCGGCCTGAGGGATGGATACGAACCCGGGAATGACGGTGTGACCGCTCTCGCTCGTCGCCGGCCAGACGTCGTCTACTCCAGCGAGGCCGCGGGGCGTGGATCCTGGGGGCAGATAGAGCCGGAAGTAGTCGCGGAACGCTGTCGTCGGTGGAATGCCCGCCCCGAGCCCCGCGTCCGGCTCCTGGGGGCGCGGATAGTTGTTCCGCCAGGTAATCTGTAGCGTAACGTCGGCGCCGCCGTCCGCGGTAACCTGGACCTGATCAGTCACGGCGCGCGCGATGTCCTCATCCACCTTGTTGTCGCTCATGCTCATCTCGTCCAGCAACAGGTAGTCGCCAGCGGGTGTGGTCACCGCTCCATCCCAGCCGCGGTCGTGCGTCAACGCCGCCAGGTCTGAGTTGTTGAAAGCGATAAGCACGTGCTTTTCCGCAAGGAGCGGTAGCATAGCCTGGGCGAGTGACGTCAAGTGGAGCTGGGGCGACTGCGCGAGTCGCCCGGCCAGGGCCTCCGCCACCGCTACAAGGAACTCCTTGTTCACGCCCACATTCGGCGGCGGTTGGGTGGGTCCGTTGCCTTCATAGTAGGTGGCCAGCTCGACAAAGTTGTCCGCCGTCACGGTCTGCTTGGGCGCCGACAGCTCTACCGGTCCGGTGAGACGGAGCAGCGCGAGCACCACGGCTGGATCGACGGCGATGACGCCGGCCGGGTGCGTCGGCTGGTCTGCCTGAAAGAACTGCTGCAGTACCAGCGCGGTGGTCGGGAAGTCGGCGTACCAGTTGGCGTCCTGCATGGCAATACAGCAGTGGTGCAGATAGCGCTGGACCGGCGCCGGCTGCAGCGGCCAGCCGCGTCGCCGGTCGCTGACGTCCTCCCACTGGGCGTAGCCGCGATAGTCCAGGCGGGTGATGCTCCCTTGGTTCACGGTGATCACGCCCCACGATCCCATAAAGCCGCCCGTCGGGCGGAGGTCGGAGGGGTTCTGCGCCACCAGCAGGTAAGAGACGGGACCGTCGATGCCCAGCGCGGCCGGCGCGAGCAGCGCTCCCCGGAGCACCTGCTGGGCCAGCGGCAACGCACTCTGCTCCAGGGGGAGGAACGGCTGCGCGAGATGAAAGAGCCGGCCGCCCCGTACTTGCGTGAGCGACCGATCCAGGCTGGCGCTGTCGAGGAGCGCGTCGGCCAGCTCGGGCTGAGCGGCGCGAAGCTCCAGGAGTACCTGGGAGGGGTGTGCTGCATTAGGACTGGCGGGAAGGAGCTTCGGGGCGGTGTCCAGGAGCGTCGCCGCCAGCGCGCTCCCGGCATGCGCGGCGGCCAGGGCGGCCAGGCCCTGGCGAACCTCCAAGCCGGCCGCCGGCCAGCGCTCAGCAGGCGCCAGGAGCCAGCGCCAGCGCCGGCCGGCGGCAAGTAGTTGTTGTGTCTCCACCCCGGCCGCCTGAGCGTGGCTGCGCAACGCCTCCAGTCGTGCCAGGTCGGGGTGCGTGACGGACAGCCCATCGAGCGCGTGGCTGTCCGTCCGGGTCTCCTGCCGCAGGGCTAGTGCAACCTGCCGGAGGCGCAGGCCCTCATGGATTGCCCACCCGGCGCCGACAAGTTCTAGAGCCAACATGAGCAGGCCAGCGAAGAAGACAGCACGCCGCATAATGCATGGATTGTAGTACCTTTGGGCATCGACCCTGGCTGCCGAATCGGGCCAGGTCGAATATCGAGTCTCTCGGGTTCTCTGGTAAACTCACGCGATGTCATTTCTGGCGGGCGACCCGTCACCACATGTTCAGGTGGGCTTGGTATAAGCAATCAACACGTGAGTGTCTTGCACTGACCCATCGTTGGCGGACCATGATTGACCCATGCAGCAAAGATGAGCGGGACCCGGCCCAGCGTTACGGTCTGCACATGCGCGCCAAGCGTGTGCTCGACGTGACGTTGAGCTTGACCGGCCTCGTCCTGACGTCACCGGTGATGCTCGTCGCCGCGGTGGCGATCTGCTGCGATACGCGCGGACCGGCGCTATTCAATGCTGTCCGCGTTGGTCGCCTCGGGAAGCCCTTCCTGATGTACAAGTTTCGGACCATGGTGGTGGATGCCGAGGAGCGCCTCAAGGAGCTGCAGTCGCGGAACCTTGGCGGCGTGATGCTCATCCGGATCCCTCATGATCCTCGCGTGACGCGCGTCGGCCGGATGCTCCGCAAGACGAGTCTGGACGAGCTCCCCCAACTGCTCAACGTGCTGCGCGGCGACATGAGCCTGGTCGGGCCGCGGCCGCAGTATCCCGGAGAGGTGGCGTATTATAGTGACTATCAGCGCCAGCGCCTGGAAGCGACCCCAGGCATTACCGGCTTGTGGCAGGTTGCTGCTCGTCAGAGCGCGGACTTTGACGAGTGGGTCCGGCTGGACCTGGAATACATCCGCACCTATTCGTTCTGGCTCGACCTCAAGATCCTGTGGCGAACCATCCCGGCGGCGCTCCGCCACGGCGGGGACTGAGGCTGTCTCTTATACACATCTGACGCTGCCGAC
>CALBSQ010000026.1 GCA_937967325.1 uncultured Chloroflexota bacterium | reverse complement strand
AAGCGCGCACATCATTTGTCATCCTGAGCGCAGCGAAGGACCCCCGGCATCACCGCTTGAGATTGGCGTCTCCGCACCGCGACAATCCACTGGTTAGGACGAGCACGGCCTCTGCTGTGCCGCATTTACTGGTCAGACATAGTTCAACGCGACATGACAGTTTGGACCGCGTCGCCTCTGGTAGCGACGGGAAAACGGCCACAGGTGAGCCCACCGGAACTGACACATGTCTTAGGCGCGCGTCGAACTGACCGTCTCCACCAGCCGCGGGTGACCGGCTAGGTCGTCAAGCACCCGCACGCGATGCTCCGGGAGCGCCGCACTTGCCATACCAGACATCGCCTCGGCCTGCAGCGGCCCAATCTCACACAGGACGACAGCCGGTTGTGGACGGCGGCCAGCGAGATCTTCAAAGAGTCTGCGATACAGATCAAGGCCGTCCGTGCCGCCATCGAGCGCGCTTCGTGGCTCGTGGCGAACGTCGCGCGACAGCGCTGCCAAATCCGCTTCGCTGAGATAGGGCAGATTGGCGAGCACGGCATCCAATGGCGAGCGCGCCGGAGCGAGGAGGTCTCCACAGATTACGCCCACCCTCGATGTCAGGCCGAGACGTTCGACGTTGCCGGCGGCAGCGCGACAAGCGGCGGGCGACGTATCTATGGCTAGTACCCGAACGTCGGGACGGTGCCAGGCCACGGCAACGCCGATGGCGCCGGAGCCACAACCGACGTCGGCGACGAGCGCTCGTGGGGGCAGCAGCGCCAGCGCCCGTTCCACCAGCAGCTCCGTCTCCGGACGGGGGACGAGCACATCCTTGCAGACCTCTAGGTCGATGCCGTAGAACTCGCGGCGCCCTGTCAGGTAGGCAACCGGCTCACCGGCCATCCGACGCTCGACGAGCTGGCGGAAGACCAGGTAGGCGCTGTCGTTCAACGCGTCGTACAGGGAGCTGTAGAGCTCGGCAGCGGAAACGCCGAGCACATGACTGAGGAGGACACGCCCATCGAGGGCCGCCGTTTCAATGCCAGCCCCGGACAGATCCCGTTGCGCAATGGACAGCGCAGATCGCCTGGTGGGCAGTTTGCGTCGCGCGACGCCCTGCCGAATGGAGACGACATGTTGCACCGATGGTGAGGTTTCCCTCACCGCGTTATCCCCGTCCTTCAGACGAGCCTCGCAATATGAAAGCGACCTCAGTCGCCCCGGTCGCTTGGCCGCCGATCGCAATCGCGGCCCCGGCACCCCAGCCCCGCGGTTATTTCCTACTTTCACAGGGATCGCCCAAGTTGGTTGGCCCCGGGTACCCACTTGTGGATGGGCAGTCGCGGCTCCGGTATCCCCGCCACCTTGGTTATTTCCTGCTTTCACCGCGGCGCCGGCTCCAGTCGCTCGGTCGGCAGTCCCTCCGTCTGCAGACGCTCGGCTTGATCCGAGGCGATGAGGGCGTCGATCAACACGTCCAGATTGCCGTCCAACACGTCGGGGAGGCGATGGATGGTCATGTTGATCCGGTGGTCGGTCACGCGGTCCTGAGGAAAGTTATACGTGCGGATCTTCTCACTACGGTCGCCGCTGCCCACCTGAGAACGGCGCGCGGCGTCCTCCGCGCTCTGGCGCCGGTGCGTCTCGAGGTCGAGCAGGCGAGAGCGCAGCACGGTGAGGGCCTTGTTCTTGTTTTTGAGCTGCGACTTCTCGTCCTGACAGGTGACGACGAGGCCGCTGGGCAGGTGCGTGATGCGCACGGCCGAGTCCGTCGTGTTGACGCTCTGGCCGCCGTGACCGGTGGAGCGGTAGACATCGATGCGCAGATCCTCCGGGGCAATCTGTACGTCGAATTCCTCCGCCTCGGGCAGCACCGCCACGGTAGCGGTGGAGGTGTGGATGCGGCCAGAGGCCTCCGTGACGGGGATGCGCTGAACGCGATGGACGCCACTCTCGTACTTCATCCGGCTGAAGGCGTTACGCCCGTTAACACGAAAGATGACTTCGCGGAACGAGCCGATGCCGGACTCATTCGCGCTCATCAACTCGACGGACCAGCGGTGTCGCTCGGCGTAGCGGCCATACATGCGAAAGAGATCGGCGGCAAAGAGGCCGGCTTCGTCGCCGCCGGCGCCTGCCCGAATCTCCACGATGACATTCTTCTCGTCATTGGGGTCGCGGGGAATCAGGAGCAGCTTCAGCTCCTGGGCAAGCTCATCGGCTCGTGCCCTACTCGTCAGTAGCTCTTCCTTCGCGAGCTCCAGATACTCGGGCTCGAGTTTGCCCTCATCGAGCACTGCCTCGTAGGTCTGGGTGGACGTCTCCGCGTCGCGGTAGGCGCGATACGTCCCAACGAGCTCCTCCAGATCGGAGCGTTCCTGGCCGTAGCGTTGGAGCAGCGCCGGATTGCTCACTACTTCGGGCTGCGACAGCAGTTGCTCCAGCGTCTGAAATCGTTCGTCCACGGCCTCAAGCTTGTCAAACATCCTGCCATTACTCCTGTCTTCTGAACCTCTCCCCACCCTCCCCAGTCCCCACCGATAAGGGAGGAAGGGAGGGGAGCTTGACCGGGGAAACTCGCGATCAGTACTGCAACCAAGACTGGTGCGTCACGGATGTCTGACCAATCTCGCCACCTGATCTCCCCTCCCTTCCTCCCTTATCGGTGGGGACTGGGGAGGGTGGGGAGAGGTTCCGCTGCCAAAAGGTTGGCGGCAGGCACGGCAACAGCGTCCAGATCGGCAGTGCGAACCACCGTGAAGGCGCGGACAGCAACCTCGATCTGGCTGTCGTCAGGCTCCCGCGTCGTGAGACGCTGGAGGGCCAGGCTTGGTCGCAGCAGGACTCGAACCCAGGCGCGGTGATAATTGTTGGCTCCGAGTCGCAGCAGCTCATAGGCGATGGCCGTCACCACCGGGATCAGCAGGAGCCGCGTGGCAAGACGGATCGGCAAGGGCGGGCGTCCTAGAAACGCGAACACGACGATGCACAACACCGCGACCACCAGGAGAAAGCCGGTGCCGCAACGCGGATGCTGGACCGAGCACGGGCGCACCCCCTCGACGGTCATCGTCGCCCCCGACTCGAAGGCGTTAATGGTCTTGTGCTCCGCGCCATGATAGGCAAAGACTCGCTGAATCTCGGGCAGCCGGCTGATCAGCAACAAATAGGCCAGGAACATGACCAGCCGGATGACTCCCTCGACCACGTTGCTGGTCAACGCGTTGACGCCGAGCCGGTCGACCGGGCGGGTAAGCAGGACCGGGGCCATCAGAAAGATCGAGACCGCTACCACCATGCCGAAGACCGTGCCGATGCCCATGCCGCCCGATGGCGGCGGCGCCCCATCGCTGAAATCTGTGCTGGGATCGGCGGCAGCTATCTCCGCGGAGAACACCAGCATCCGCGTGCCCAGAAACAGCATGTCGTAGAGGGCCACCAGACCACGGACGAACGGCCAGGCCAGGAGTCGAGCGCCGACGTGGCGTGGTAGGGATTCCTGGTACACCACGACCTGCCCAGAAGGCGCGCGCACGGCCACCGCGACCATACGGCGACCACGCATCATGACGCCCTCGATCACCGCCTGACCGCCGTAGTAGAACCGCGCCATTAATCCTCCCAGCGAGGTAAGCCGGACACGCAACCCGTCGTCTTTCACGGGCTGCCTGGCGCCAGCAAGGTCATGATCGGCTGCGCCGCCAGCCACTATACTAGCGTACGGCTGAACGACGCTGGGCATTGGCGCAGGCCGACCCAGCGATGCGAGAGATGACGGAGAGGAGCCGAACACGCCCGTGGTGTCCGGCTCCTCTCGGCAGCGCACCAGCGTGCGCCGATAGAACTAGGAGGCGTTGGCTTCCTGAGCGATACCATAGCGGCGGCGGAAGCGCTCCACCTGGCCGGCGGTGTCGACGATCCGCTGGGTACCTGTGTAGAACGGGTGGCAGGCGGAACAGACTTCGACGCGGATATCTTTGCGCGTCGAGCTGGTCTTCCAGCTATTCCCGCAGGCGCAGGTAACGGTCGCCTCACCGTAGTTGGGATGAATCTTGGGCTTCAACGTGGACCTTTCGTGGACAGTCGCCCTTTTCGGGCACACAATAGTATACCAGGCGACATCAACTGGGCCGAGCTCGACGACCGACAGGCGCTAAGCCTTGTGCGCAGCCTCCTGCGCGGCCGCCTCTTCCTCCGCCTTAGTCGTGGCAGCCTCGTGCCGGAAACCCTTGATCATTTCACCCAGGCCTCGCCCCAACCCGGGCAGCTTGCCCGGACCGAAGATCAGCAACACGATGACTAGCCCAATGAGCAACTCAGGTATGCGCCCAACGAACATAGACAGCCTCACATCCGGCATATAGTGACGCGACAGCGTCGACGTCATGATACCCGAACCTGGTCACGACTGTTCCGCCGCGCTCACATGATCACCGCCGCCAAGGGTTGGCGCCAGGAGGACAATCAGCAGAACGACCCGTTCGCCGGCCAGGCCCAGGGGTTGCTCGACTGGCTGGACGGCAAGGTGGAGCAGTACCGCGGTGAGGCGACGCAGGCACGCGCAACTCTGGAGATCCTAATGGCCGTGTACGAGTCCGTCCGCACGCATCGCGTGATCCCGATGCCACTGCAGACCCGCCTTGCCCCCCTAGACATGATGGTCGAGAGCGGCCAACTGCCGGTTGAACACCCCGGCGCCTACGACATCCGCTCCTTCCTCGTCCGCGGCGAGGGCATGAGCTGGCTGACCTAGGTGTCGGGTGCTGGGTGTCGGGTGTCGGGGGACGAGTTGGCCGATCTCATGTCTTCGGGTGGCGCTCTACGCAACATGGAAGCAAAGGACGAGGCACTTCGTCTCCCGACACCCAGCACCCGACACCCCGGTGGAACCTTCCGACGGCGCGAGCGTCTATATTCCTAGGGAGCGCCGTACAGTGGCGTGACTGTCTCTTAT
>CALBSQ010000025.1 GCA_937967325.1 uncultured Chloroflexota bacterium | reverse complement strand
TCGCGCACCTGGCGGTCAGCCCGCCGTACGTCCTCGCGGTGCGTTGGGCGCGCGGTCGGCAGTGGGAGGGAACGACCCCGACCGGCCATCCGTCCGACCGGTTGCCAATCTCCCCTGCCCACCGGCCCCCCGGCGGGGTCACAGCGCCGGCTGCGCCAGGATGCCGTTCACCGCTGACGCGGTGTTGGTCGCGACATCGCGGGCCGCGGCCTTGCCCGTGTAGACGTCGCCGACATCCTTGTTCGCTTCCTTCATCACGTCGAAGTAGCGGTTGTTCTTGGGCAGGATGAGCGGTCCGGGCGTGTTGTTGAAGAGCTTGACCAGCAACGTGTAGATGTGATTGAAGCTGGTGAGGCGGGGATCGGCCCAGACGTCCGGCCGCGCGCCGGGACTGCCGGCCCCGCCTTGCACCTGCAGCACGCCGTTATCTTTGTCGGTGATGAACTTCACCCACTCCCAGGCGGCATCGGCGTGCTTGGCCCCGGTGGCAACGCCCTGTCCGGCGCCGGAATCCTGGGTGCCGCGCTTGCCGCCGGGGCCGGTGGGCATCACCGTGTTGGTCCATTTGAACTTGACCCGCGTCTGTCCGGGCTTGCTGTATTCCGCGGTCAGGCCCGGCGTCGACTGGAGAATCCCCAGCTTGCCGGCCTCGAAGAGCCCGCCCGAGCCGCCCTTCCGGTTGATGTCGTTGATGGTCTTGTACTTGAGGGCGGCGTCCGCCATGAACTGTAAGCCATCGATGGCGCCGGCGCCGTCGATCACCGTCTTGGTGCCGTCGGCATTAAAGAAGTCACCGCCGAATGTCCGTAGCCAGGCCGTGCCGCACTCTTCCAGCGCCACGCTGGGCCACCATCCCCACTGGTCGGACTCGGTCTTGGTCATTTTCTGCGCGGCCGTGATGAAGGCGGTCGTATCCCACTCCGCCGTGTCGGTCGGGATCTGGACCTGCATTCGGTCGGCCATGTCCTGGTTGATATAGAGGATGTTGCAGCCGAAGTGGGCGTGGGTTGGCAGGCCGTACTGCTTGCCGTTGTTCTGGAAGAGAATGATGGAAGCGGGGAAGTAGGCGCTGATGTCGACCTTGTCTTTGGCGATATAGTCGTCGATCGCCCGGAACAGGCCCTGGAACATCGGCCCGCGCCCTCCGTCGCTGATCACGCCGAACCAGGCGACATCCGGCGGACTCCCGCCGGCGGCCAGCACGGTGAACTTCTCGGCCACGGACACGTCCGCCGCCTCGATGAAGTTCATGGTCCAGCCGGGGTGCGCCTTTTCGAAGTTGGGCGCCGTGTCCTTGTACCAGCCGGTGTGGCCGAACGGTCCGGACCGGGTCACGAAGTCGATGCTGACGCCCTGGCCGGCGGGCGCTTTGGCAGCCGCTGAGCTGGTCGCCGCCGAGACCTGACCGGAAGCGGACGAGGACGGAACGGCGGAGCTGACAGTCGAGGAAGCCGCGGACGAGGCCGCGCTCGACGGCGCAGCCGAGGAGCTGGCCGAGGACGACAGCGCGGCCGAGGAGCTAACCGCTGGCGCGGCTGACGTGGCTGAAGAAGCTGCCGGCGCGGCCGCGCTACTTGCCGTCGCAGCGCCGGTGGCGCCGCCGCAGCTGGCCAGCGCGACACCCATACCCACACTTGCGGCCAGCCCTGCCGCGCCACTGAGCAGCCGCCGGCGGCTGATGGAACGCATTTTCCCTGCTGACATGCACGATTCCTCCCCTCGTTTCTCTCGCGATTGACGACCCCAAGGTTCTTGCCGGCACCACGAGTCGGACGCCATCCACGCGACCGTGCATTGGGGAACGCCGCGTGCCGCTCGAAACCGCGGAAGCCCCGAGGAACTGTACACCCCCGACAACAAGACCGCAAGATAAGGCGGCGCGCAGGCGCCGGGGTGCCGCAAAGTAATGCAGCAAGCTATCGCAGCGCCCGGGTGTGCCGCGGTTGCGGCTGGCGCGCGCGTTCGCTACGCTCGGGCGTGAACGGCGCGGCAGGGGCGAGGTGAGCGGTTTGGGACGGAGCACACTTGCTCCAGCCGAGGCGCCGACGCACGCCGCTCGCTCAATCGCCCTGCCTGCCAAACGACGGCTCTCCCTGTCCGCTTCTATGCTCTTCGGCCTTGTTGCCATCGCCTGGCTGCTGCACTGGATCACCTTCGGTACCGCGGAGCTCGGCCAGGACGGCTACCTGTCCGTGGATCTCGGCCTGAGCTCCTGGGCGGATATGCTCTCCTTTACCGCCCGCGACGTCCATCCGCCGTTGTTCTTTGCCCTGCTCCACTGGATGTTCGCGGCGGCGGGGGCGACCTATCTGGTCGCCAAGCTGCTCCCCATCACCGGCAGTGTGCTCTCGCTGGTCCTCACCTATTGCATCGGCGTTCGCCTGATCGGGCCGTTGGCGGCGCTCGCCGGGGCGGCCTTGTTGCTCCTCACCGTTCCCGACCTCTTCCTGGCCCCCACGGTCCGGCCGTTCACGCTGGGATTGGCTTGCTCGCTGAGTACGCTCCTGCTGACACTGCGTCTCCTCCAGGCGGCGCCGGGACGCCGGGTGACGATCGTGCTCCTCGTCCTGACTACCGCCGCGGCGCTGCTTACCTGGTACCTGCAATGCTTCTTTCTTGCCCTGGAAGTGCTGCTGCTCTGGACAGCCCAACCACAATACCAGCCTAGCGGCGAGCTCACTCCCAAGGCGACGCTGAAAGAGTCGGTTGGTCAGGCAGGCTTGTGGGCGCTGGCCAGCGGCGTTGCGCTGGCCTTGCCCTGGTACGCCTATGCCGCGCCGCCACTCGCCGCCAAGTTGCGTCAGGGCGCCACCGTCACGGAAGGCACGCCGACGCTCCCCAGCCCGGATGAAGCCATCGCTGGACTCATGCAGGCGCTGCTGGGGCGCGATCACGGCTTGCTTACTATGGCTGCCCTCCTGGGCTGGTGCGTCTCGCTCGCTGTCGGCATCTGGTGCTGCGTCCGGCAGGATCGCCGCCGGCCGGCGGCAGGGCCATGCCTGGCGAGATCCCGCCCGGCTACGGCATTCCCGTCCTCTCCACGAGCGTTGACGCTGGGCTTGCTCCTGGGTGGGCTGGAGGTGACGCTGATCCTGCTCCGCTGGCAGCACCCCGACGCCGCCGGACGCTACCTGCTCGGTATCCTGCCGTTTGTGGCGCTGCTGCAAGCCATGGCGCTGACCGCGCCCCTCTGGTCGCTGCGGTTGCCGGCGATAATGGCGCTGGCAGTGCTGCTTGTCGGCCAGCTTTCCTGGTTTCTCCCCCTGCTGACGATCCCGCCCTACGACTATGAGCACATCCCCGAGGCGAGCTTCCTCGCGACCCACCGGTCGTCGGGCGATGGCCTGCTCTTCTCGGACCACGCCATGCGCGCCGGCTACCTGCTAAACCGGCAATTGAGGCCCCACCTGCCGACGGCAGTCGTGCAGACGAGTGGGGACAGCTACCTCGGTACGACGCCCGACCACGCTGCCGTGCAGGTTGATGCGCTGGCCGCGCGGAGCCGGCGCATCTGGTATCTCAACACCGAGCCGCGGCCGGGTCGGCGACAGCTTGGGCTGGAGGCGCTCGCCAAGCGCGCCTACATTGTTTCCCAGCAACGCGCGGGGGCCAGCGACATCTATCTCTTTCTCACGGACTCTCCTGATCGGCAACAGCCTATCCACGTGATGTTGGGGCGCCTCGTCACGCTCCAGACGGCGGCGTTCACCGCGAAGGTCACCCCCGGCGGCGGCATCGCCGTGAGGTTGGTGTGGCAGGCCAACCAGGCCTTGCAGTCGCCGTACAGCGTGTTCGTACACCTGGACGCAGTATCCGGCCAGTTGATCGCCCAGCACGACGGGGCGCCCGCGGCGGGGCTTCACCCGACGCAAGACTGGCAGCCGGGCGACATAATCGATGACCGGCACGGCGTGCTCGTTCCCGCCGACACGCCGCCGGGCGACTACCGGCTCGATGTCGGCATGTACCAAGTGGGCGGGCAGCGTCTGGCGCTGCCCGACGGCAGCAACGCCATTCAGCTAGGTCTGGTGGAGGTGACGCGGTGAGCGAGGCCCCACCCCCGGCCCCTCCCCAGCAAGCTGGGGAGGGGAGAACCGTACGGCATCGGTGGGGACATCCGCTTCCCTTCGTGGTCTCCCCTCCCCAGCTTGCTGGGGAGGGGCCGGGGGTGGGGCCCGTCGCTTCATCTCACCCCACCTGCTATAGTGCCCTTGCGCCGGCAGCCATGGCCATCGGCCGGACGCCCGGATCGGACGCCGTCCGGCACAGAGCGAAGGGCAGGTTCACATGCGCTACCTCATGTTCTCCAAGCACTTGCAAGAGCTGGACATCCCGGCAGCCGGGCGCGCTATCAAGGAGCTCGGCTTCGACGGCGTCGAGCTCACGGTTCGCCCGAACGGGCACATCGTGCCCGAGCGCGTAACCGAGGACTTGCCGCGAGCCGTGGAGACGCTGCGCGAGATCGGCCTGGCGGTTCCCGCGCTCGTGACCGACGTCAAGGGCAAGGACGCCCCCTTCACGCGCGAGCTCTGCGCCACCGCCGCGAAGGTGGGGGCTACCTATTTCCGCAACACCGCCTGGCCCTATCGTCCGTTCGGAACCGTTCGCGAGCAGGTGGCCGCGGCCACGCACAATGCGCATGAATTAGAGTCGCTGGGGCGAGAATACGGCCTGCGCTTCTGTGTCCACTGCCACTCCGGCAATAGCCTCACGGCGCACGGCGCGCTGCTGGCGCAGATCATCGCCGACACCGATCCGCGCTACGTCGCCGCCTCCTTCGACCTGGGCCACCTTACCGTGGAAGGCGGCATCGGCGGCTGGGTGCAGAGCATCGACCTGCTCCAGGAGCGCGTCGGCATCCTGGCGGTGAAGAGCTACGGCTGGTTCTCCGAGCCGGATGAGCAGACCGGCGGCACGCGCTGGACGCCCAGGCTCGTGCCACTCCAGGACGGCCAGGTGCAGTGGGCGCGTGCCTTTGCGCTCCTGCGCCAGGTCGGCTGGGACACCGACGGTCGCGCCCTCGTCTCCATCCACAGCGAATACCAGGGCCGCGGGAGCTGGCGCAGCCTGGAGCTGCCCGAGCTACTCAAGCAAACGGGCGCGGATTTCGCCTTCCTGTGCCGGCAGGCGGCGCCGTAGCGCGGGCCGCGGCGCTAGCCGAGCACCTCGCTGACGTCCAGACGCAGGAACGGCGGCCCCGCCGGCGAGATGATGTCTCCCCGCCGATGCACCGTGATCTGGCGATAGCCTTCATCGGTGGGCTCGGTGTGCCGCGTGATCGTTCCAGCGACAAGATCTACCAGCCAGGCTTCGACGATGCCGGTGCGGGCGTAGAGGGGCATCTTGCGGCTGCGATCGTACAAGAGGGAGGAGTCGGCCACCTCGATCAGCAGCAGGACATCCTCCGGACCGGGCGTGACATCCCTTGGCACGTTCAGCCGCTGCACCACGACATCCGGCTCCGGCTCGCTGTTGCCAGACAGGCGGATCGGGTTCTGGATACTGACCGTTGCGATACCGATGAGGGGAGGAACCAGCTTGGCAGTCAGCGTGTTGACGCACCCGCGGTGATTCCCGCCGATCGCGGCCATCTGGATACATTCTCCCTCGATCAACTCGACGTGCGAATCCTCGTGAAAGATGCCGGCCTCCGCCATCCGGCGAAATTCCTCGACCGTGAAGCGGTAGGGCCTGACGGTCGCCCGCTGGATTACCTCGATTGCCATGCCGGCTTCCCCTTCGCGCTTGTGGCCACAACCCGATCCCCCCAGACAGTATGACATCAGGAGAGAAATCGATGGGGCATGGGGCGAGGTCTACTTCGGTTCGTAGCTCGGCGCCCGTACGGTGAGCCCTGCCCGCGGACGCCTACGTGCCCGCCAGGTTCTTGTCCAGCACGACCTGGATCGCCGTCTGCGCCGCGGTCAGGGCGTCGTGCGGCGTCTTGGTCTCCATCAGTGCGTCCGTCATGAGCTGGGAGTGCAGCTTCAGGATGTCGGCGGCGCCGGGGACGACGGGCACCCACTTGCCGCCCAGGCCGAGCTGGGCGTAGATCTTGCGCGCGGGGTCCTTGCTCAGGTAGGCGTCGCTGGCCAGCACCGACTTGGACGTGGGAACGGCGCCGATGCCGTCGGCCCAGCGCACCTGATTCGCCGGCGTGTTGAGATACTCCAGGAAGCGGATCGCATCCTGCGGATTCTTGGACGGCGTGGGGATGACCTCCGTGGGGCCGCCCTGGTAGGTGGTGTCCTTGCCATTCGGCGGCTTGGGGATGAGCCCGTTGCCGTAGTTGTCGGTGGTTAGGCTCGGCCAGGCCGGCTTCCAGATGTTGGCCGGCTCCCCCTGATAGTCCAGGTGGGAGACGATCTTGCCGGCCGGCAGCGCCGCGGAGCGCGCGTTGGTCGATAGGCCCTTCACGAAATCGTTGAAGCGCGCCATGCCTCCCTGAAGTTTCACGAGGTCGACCACCAGGTTGAGTGCGTTGAGCCCGAGATCGGTGTTGAAGATGGCCTTGGTACGATCGGGACTAAGCTCGTCCTGGCCCTGCTGCCACATGAAGATGAGCCAGGCCGCCTGGGCGCCACCGTTGCCGAACTGTGGAGCGAAGCCGTAGCGCTGGATCGCGCCGTTGGCGTCGGCCTTGTAGAGCTTCTGGGCCGACGTCTTCAGGTCGTCCCACGACGTCGGTGGCTGGTCGGTTGGTAGGCCGACTTCCTGATAGGACTGCTTGTTCCAGTAGAACAGCCAGACGTCGGAGCCCTGGGGCACGGCGAAGATCTTGGCCTTCCAGGTGACGTCGTCGCGCAAGCCGTCGCGCCAGTCGGAGGGCGTCAGGATCTTCGATTGATCGAGGAAGGAGTTGAGTGGCTGGATGATGCTCTTGATGCCCCACTCGGCGGCCAGGTAGCGGTCCATGTGGGCGAGGTCCGGCCCCTGTCCGGCGGCGACGGTCTGCGGCAGCTTGGTGACGCTGTAGGGCATCGGCTCGCTGACCACTTTGACGTCGGGGTTCTGCTGCGCGAACTCCTTGATGAGCGTGTCGCCCAGCGTGCCGGACTTGTAATAGACATCCTGCAGCCACAGCGTCAACGTTCGCGGCGTCCCCGCCGCGCTGGCTGCCGAGCTGGGCGCCGTCGAGCTCGTTGCCGCGGAGCTTGCGGCCGAGATCGATGCGGCGGCGGACGACGAAGCCGCCGACGACGAGGTCGGCGCGCTGATCGACGCAACCGACGAGACGCTCGGCGCCACGGAGCTCGTTGCCGCCGAGGAAGCAGTCGCCGCCGCGCTCGTGGCCGCGGAGGAAGCGGCGCTCGCCGAGGTGCTGGCGGCAGCCGAAGCACTGCTCGTCGAGGCGGCCGTGCCGCCGCAGGCCGCCAGCAAGGTCACGCCGCTCCCGGCCAGAAGCAGGGCGCCAAGGAACCGGCGACGCGCCAGGCGTGCCGGGCGTGCCGGGCGTGGGGCCAATTGTTGTGCTGCGTCCATGCGGTGATCTCCATCTCCCATAGTCGGCGTTCCTGGCGGAACCCTCCACATCTCCAGGCGGGCAGCCCAGTGGCCGCCACAGCCCCCAACGCGACCCAGGTGACGTGGTTACTGCACGTCCACCTCCGTCATCTTGCGCTACTGACGCCGGTCAAAAGCTGCGGCGCAACGGAGCGATCCAGTGGCGTAGCAGCCGGACATTGTTTAATCGCGCCTTCACGAACAGCTCTTTGCCCAGCGCCTCCGCCCGCTCGGCATCGCCGGCCAGGATAGCCTCACCAACCGCTATGTGGTCGTCGGTCGTCCCGGCGAGCCGGTCGGGTTCGGGACCTTCGCGCAGCCAGGTGTCACGAACGCGCTCGATCACCGGATAGACGAGATTGGCAACCTGCTGGAGCTTGGGATTACCGGACAGGTCGCGGATAACGTCGTGGAACTCGTGGTCCAGCTTAGCCCAGCGCTCCACCGCCGCGGCGGCGGCGGCTTCCTGCATCTGGATGAGGAGCGCCCGAATCGTAGCGGCGCCCTCGTCGCTCAGGCGTTGCGCGGCCAGCCGGCAGGAGAGCGCCTCCAATGCCTCGATCACGAGATAGGCATTATCAATGTCCTCGATGGAGACTTCGGCGACCACCAGACCGCGGGCGGAGTAACTCTCGATCAGCCCCTCCGTTTGCAGCCGGCGCAGCGCCTCACGCACCGGCGTGCGGCTGGTGCCGAGCCACTCGGCGAGCGCGACCTCCTGCAGCTTCTGGCCCGGTTGCAGGTCCATGCGCAGGATTGCCTCG
Source organism: uncultured Chloroflexota bacterium (assembly GCA_937967325.1). Taxonomy (GTDB): domain Bacteria; phylum Chloroflexota; class UBA4733; order UBA4733; family UBA4733; genus UBA4733. Next base: position 145,292 of record CALBSQ010000025.1, on the reverse strand, counting down.
CGGATCTGCCGGTAGGCCGTGCCGGCCAGGTCATTCCCCGACCGACCGGTTGCCGGCGACAAGCCCGGCGCCCCAGTCCTCTGGGCCTGCATCGACCTCGCCTCCTCGCTCGAACGTATGCGCTATGGTATACGCTATTACCCACATCAGAGGTCGGGTATGCGTATACTGGGCTGCGCGCAGCATAGCGTGCGAACGGTGGTGTCGTCAAGGGGAGAGTGACAGAAGGAAGCCCATGACCGAACGCGCCTACGACTTCCGCAAGCGGCTGGACATCGTCCATCAGCACGACCGCCGCGATCCCGAGGCGAAGCCGGCACAAGATAAAGTCCTCATCGACGACGCCTGGAGCATCGTGGTGGGCCGACAGGTGAGCCCGCTCATCCTGGCCGTCGCCAAAGACTTGCAGGACTATCTGATGGTGAGCATGGGCGTGTCGGTCGCCGTCCGGCGGAGTGACGACGTTGCCGCGGAACCGCCGCATGGCAGGCGAGCCGTCGTCCTGGCAACCAAGGCGGAGTTGCCGCTGGTCGGAGCGGACCTGTCGGTCCCAAGAAGCTACCGACTGATCTGCTCATCTGAGGCGGTAATAGTCTGCGGCAACGACGAGCGCGGGGTCGGGCAAGGCAGCTACTACCTGGAAGACCTGATGAACCTGCGGGAAGCGCCGATCCTCCGCCTCGGCGACCTGACGCGGCAGCCCATCTTCTCGCCGCGGATGACCCATTCCGGTTGGGGGCTCGACGCCTTCCCCGATGCACACCTGAACGCCATCGCCCACGCCGGCATGGACGCCATCTTGCTGTTCGTAGAAGGGGTGGACCGGACCCCGGACGAACACTCCCATCGCGGGGACCGATCCGGCGACGGACGCTACCAGGATGTCCGCCATCTGGTCCACCGCGCCGCCCAACACGGAGTGGACATCTACTTCTACAGCTACCTCAAGAGCGTCAAGCATCCCGACGATCCGGATGCCGAGGCCTACTACGACAGCACCTACGGCGCCATCTTCGCCGCCTGCCCAGAGGCAAAGGGCGTGATATTGGTTGGCGAGTCCTGCGAGTTCCCCAGCAAGGACGCGCACACCACCGGCAAGCTGCGCTTGACCACGCCGGCCGATGGACTGCCGCCCGCCAAGCCCAGCCCCGGCTGGTGGCCCTGCTACGACTATCCCCAATGGCTGAACATGCTCAAGAAGGTCATCCGCAAGCACCAGCCGGCCGCCGACATCGTCTTCTGGACCTACAACTGGGGCTACGCCCCGGAGGAGGACCGCCTCGCGCTGATTCGCGGCTTGCCGACCGACGTCACCCTGCAGGTGACTTTCGAGATGTTCGAGCAGCGCCATCGCGACGGCATCACCAGCGTCTGTGTCGACTACACGGCGTCCTTCGAGGGACCCGGCCAGTACTTCCAGAGCGAAGCCGAGGCAGCCCACGAGCGAGGCATCCGACTCTACACCATGTGCAACACCGGCGGCCTCACCTGGGACTTCGGCGTCATTCCCTATGAGCCTATCCCCTACCAGTGGTCCCGGCGACACGCCGCGCTCCTCCAGGCTCACCAGACGTGGGGGCTGTCCGGCCTGATGGAGTCGCACCACTTCGGCTGGTGGCCGTCCTTCGTGAGCGAGCTGGCCAAATGGGCCTACTGGACACCGAGCCCATCGCCCGAGGAGGTGCTGGCAGCCATCGCCCGCCGCGACTTCGGCGCCGGCGCCCGCCAGGCCCTGGCAGCGTGGCGACACTGGAGTGACGCCATCAGCGACTACATCCCGACCAACGAGGACCAGTACGGCCCCTTCCGCGTCGGCCCCTCCTACCCGATGGTGTTCCGCCGCGGCATCAACCTGCCCCAGGCGAGCCACGCCATGTTCGGCAACGCCATCATCACCACCACCTACCAGCCGCACGAGGGCGGGCGCCAATCGCTCGGCGCGGCGCGCTTCCCGGTCGAGATTCGCAGCCTCGAGCGGATGGCCGAGCAATGGCAACAAGGCATCATCGCCCTTGAGCAGGCCACGGCGCAGGCGTCGGAGCGCAAGCGTCTAGTTGGTCAGTCAATGCTGAGCTTGGGCCGCTTCATCCTCCATTCCGTGCGCACCACTATCCACCTCAAGCAGTGGTGGCTGCTCAAGCAGCAACTGTTGGGCGAAGCCCGCCCGGCGGAGGCGAATGCCGTCCTGGACCAGATGGCGGCCCTGGCCGAGCAGGAGATCGCCAACGCCGACGCGACGATCCCGCTGGTCGAGTCCGACTCCCGCCTCGGCTGGGAGCCCAGCATGGAGTACATGACCGACGCGGCGCACCTGCGCTGGAAGATCGCCCAGGTGCGCCGCGTGTTGGACAGTGAGCTCCCCACCTATCGTCAGTCGCTGTCGCTCACGGCCAGCAGCCCCAAAGCCACCTAGCGACGATCAACAGACGTTCAAGGCGGCAGTGAGCCGGGCGCAATTATGCTCTGCTTCCCCGCTACAATCACGGGAGCGCGCTCTGAGCATCACCGCAGGCTTCCGTCGCTATTGATGATGAGCACGTGGATGTTGACGTCGCTAGCCAGCTTCAACGGCAGGGCTACGATGTATCGATCAGGCGAAGGTATGCTCGAATCCGGCAGGTTTCTAACCGAGCGTACGCTGTCAGGCAGTTATCAAACTGGGCTATGCCCGCGACGAAAGACGCTGGAAACGTCTGCCTGGTCTCTCGATGAGATGGGCAAGCCGATCCTGCCGGCCCTCGCGAGAGGAGTCGACATGGGCGTGGTGGAGCTGCACGAGATGCCAGAGAGCTTCGTATACATCCAACCGCTCCGCGAAGTGAGGGTGTGCGACGAGCTCGGGATACTCCGTGTCCAGCCAAACCGGCACTTCGGCTAGCGACGCCGCCGTTGGGGCCGCCGTTGGGGCAGTGTGCTGGCCCAGCGTGAGAGACTGACGGGGGTCGCTGGTGAAACGGAGGATGGTGTCGAGCTCCATGTCGGCTGCCTGGGGTTGCGCACCCTCGAAGTCGATCACCCCACTGATCCCGTCCTCATGCCAGAGCAGATTGGCGAAGTGCAGGTCGGTATGCACCAGCACCGGTACATCACCAGCGAAGGCATCGAGCCGCTCGGCGATGAAGGACTCGACACTTGACACGAGCTCTGCATCCGTCCAGGGTAAGCGCCGCGCTGCCTCAATGAGCAGCCGGTACTGATGAGGGGGAGCGTGTAAGGCGTTCTCGGGATGCCCATCCGCCCGCAATGCGTCCTCCAGCCATGGATTGTGAAAGCCCTCGGGAAGCGGCGCCCGATGCAGCGCACGCATGATCTCGGCCAGCTGAGCGATGGCACGCCGACGCCGGCTCTGGTCGAGGCGGAGCCAGGTATGGAGGAGCGGTACGCCGGGGATCCGCTCCAGGATCTGCCACTCGCGGTCGTCCATTTGGCCGGCGGCGGCGACGTTCGCATGGGGCACACTCTCGGGCAGCAAGGCGAGCACTCGTTGCTCGTGGACTAGGGAGTTTCGGAAGCGCCCCGAGCTGATGCGCACCACGTGCTTGTGGGTCATCCATACCCGGTTGGCCACGCTTTCCACAGGCTCCAACTCGTCCGTTGGAAAACCGGACGCGGAGAGGAGCCGACGCGCCGTCTCCACGGTATCGATACGTGCGGCGTCCACCACGGTGATAGGGGAGATCCTCGCGTTCAGGCGCGTCACGGCAGGGAAGACCCCTGCGACCTATCCGGCTCCAGCGAGAAGTGCGTGTGGACGGCCACCCAGGCGCTGCCGGGGGGCGCCAGCATGATGGTGGCGCGTCCGGCGCGGGGAAATGTGCTGCCATCCCCACCGACGCCCAGCGAAGCCCACGGAACCATGATACAGAGACCCCTGTCGCCGCCGAAGCAGTGGAGCGCGTCCACCTGGAAGGCGAAGTCGCGGATGCGCGGCCAGACCTGGCGCCACTGGTCGCGTTCCAACGCATCCAACCCGACGGCAATGTCTGCTCGTGTCCCAAAGCCGATCACGTTGGCCGCGAACATGGTTCGGGCCCGAACGAAGTCCTGAGCGCGGACGCACTCCTGGAAAGACATCAGCCAGTGTCGGGCCGGCCGGGCATCGGAATCGACCACTGCCTGTTCCTCCCAGGTGAGCTCGCGTGTCGGTCGTTCGCCGCCGGTCTCCTTGGCCGCCAGCGGCGGCTCACGTCGGGCGCCACTTCGCGCCGCCGTCGCCGTGTCGCCCCCGCTCCCTCATTTTCCCGCTGAGCGCTCGTCGAGGCGGCGGCGCAGCGCCTCCAGCTCTTCCGCGTGCTGGCGATCCCGGCGCGCTAGCTCTTCCGTATACTGGCGATCTTGACGTGCCAACTCTTCGGCGTGGGCGCTGCGCTCCCGCGCCAGCTGCGCCTCCTGGCGCAGCAGCTCGCGCGTGACTTCGCCCTGGCGCAGTTGTCGTCGTCCGTCCGGTGCATACACGGCCGCTTGCAACCCCTCCAGCCCAATCCCCGCCTGGATTTCCTCGCTCCACCACCGCCCCGATTCATCCGGGAGCCAGGGGGCGTAGACGCCGCCCGTCAGCCGCCAAGCCTGCACATAGTCCTCAAGGTACTCCCCGATCGGATCGATCAGCATGTACTCCCGCACCCCTGCTCGCGCGTAGCTATAGCCCTTCCCCTTCGCCAAGTCCAGATCGCTCCGGTAGGTGGTAGGACTGAGCACCTCGACGATGAGCGCCGGCGCCCCGTCGCCGGCGAGGGACAAGGATGGCCGGCGCGGGTCCATGGATCGGAGGTAGACGAAGATGTCGGGGAGCACCTGATACGGTGAGTCGTCAGGCCGCCGCAAGCCGGTGAGCAGCGTCTGACCGAGGGCATGCCAGGGGACAGAATCGCCGGGCGTCGCGGCGGCAAGGTCGTTGAGGCCCCAGCGCAGGTTGGTGATGGTGGTCTGGTGGAGGTCCGTGCCCATGACGCTCTCCTCGGTGTCGTCCGGCGGCCACAGCTCCACCGGCCGCGCCGCGATGGCAACCCTACGCCTGTCGCCCATGGTCGTCACGCCTCCCGTCGGTTCACCACTATTCTAGCGCGACAGGGCGCTTCCCAGGTAGTCCGACCTTCGTGACCGCTCTGTCGGCAGCGGGCTTGCGGCGCGGGCGACAGAGCGGTGGCATGAGGTAGGTCGTAGGCAAGGGTCATGCCACGCTTGACACCAGGGTCGTCTTTACCTACGATCTTGTAACCGATTGCGCAATCGGTTACGAAGGGTGATCTACGCGCCGATGCAGCGAGCGTTCAGCATCCACGACGTGGCGCAGCAGGCTGGCGTGTCCGCCGCGACGGTGTCGCACGTGCTCAACGCCACCCGTTTCGTGAGTGAGGGGACGCGGGCGCGCGTACACGCCGCCGTCGAGGAGCTCGGCTACATCCCCAGCGCCGCCGCACGCAGCTTGCGCAGCCGGCGGACACGAACGCTGGCTCTGGTCGTCTCCGACATCGAGAACCCCTTCTTCACGGAAGTGGCGCGGGCGGTCGAGCGGCGCGCCGCGGAGGCCGGCTATACGGTCGTGCTGGGCAACACGGACGAGGAGCTGGCGCGCGAGCGGACCGTGCTCCGCGCGTTGCTGGCGCAGCGCGTCGACGGGGTTTTGCTGGCCCCTGTCGCCGGCGAGACGGAGATGGAGCACATCCGCGAGCTGCGCGAGCGCGGCGTACCGCTGATCCTGCTCAATCGCCACCTACCGGGGCTCGATGTCCCCGCGGTCGTGGCGGACAATGCCGGAGGCTCCTACGACCTGACGCGCTACGTCCTCAGCCAGGGGCATCGTCGTATCGCCGTGTTGCACGGGCGGCTCGACACCAGCACCACCCAGGAACGCCTGGCAGGCTACCGATGCGCGCTGGCCGAGGCTGGCATCGGGGAAGACCCGGCGCTCCTCGTCGCGGCCGGCTCCAAGACCGAGCCGGCCTACCAGGCGACTCAGCGGGTGCTCGCGACGTTCCCCCGGCCCACCTGCATCTACGCTTTCAATAACCTGATGACCGAGGGCGCCCTGCTGGCGATCCGGCAGGCCGGTATCGCCTGCCCTACCGCCGTCAGCCTGGTCGGGTTCGACGACTTCCGTTCCGCGCGCGCCGTGACGCCGGCGCTGACGGTTGTGGCGCAGCCAACCTACGAGATCGGTCAGGCCGCGACCGAGCTCGTGCTGCGCCAACTCGACGGTGAGCCGGTCGCCGGCATCCGGCTGCCAACGCGGCTGGTCGTGCGCGAGTCGTGCCTGGCGCAAGAGAACGCGCGCTGGTCTCGAGCTTTGGCCGGAGGCGGTTAGTTCTGGTGGTATGGCGATACTCGACGCGCCCAGGGGTCCAGGTCCGCATCGGGCGGCCGGACGTGTCGATAGGACGAGGAGCTAGGAGGTCAGCAGCACCATGGAGCAGTCCCTTTCTCAGTCTCGCGCCGGCGTGACCCGACGCCGGGCGCTCGCCGCGTTTGGCATGCTGGGTCTGGCAGCCGCCTTGAGCGCCTGTGGCGGATCCGCTTCGATCTCCACCCAGACGGCGTCGACCGCGGCCGCTCCGTCCAGCGCCGCGGCGAGCTCAGCCAGCGCCGCCGCGGCAACCGCCGCCGCCACGACGGCAGCGGCCAACAGCGCGGCAGCGGCCAGCAGCGCGGCAGCGGCGACCTCGGCGTCGCCTGCCCAATCGGCTCCCGCCGCGACCGGGCAGCAGACGGTGCTGAACTGGTTCCTGCCGCTCTCGGCCGCGCCGGAGATTGCCATCTGGACCCAGTTCGTCACGCGCTTCCAGCAGGCGCACCCGGGCATCAAGATCAACGGGTCGTATGAAGCCTGGGGCAACTACTGGACCAAGCTGACCACGGTGATGGCCGGCGGCGCCATCCCCGACGTAATCTGGCTGCACTACACCCGGCTGGCCGAATGGGCGTCCAAGGATGTGCTGGTCCCCCTTGACTCGTTGCTGTCGACCGACAAGCTCGATCCAAAGCAGTACGTCTTCAACGACGCCATGGTCTACAAGGGCAAGATGTACGCCATCCCCAAGGACAACGGCGTCAATGCCATGTGGTTCAACAAGACCATGTACCAGAAAGCCGGCGCCAGCGATCCCACCTTCAAGTACTCCTGGACCGACTGGCTGGCCGATGTGCAGAAGGCCACGCTGGACAAGGCCGGCAAGATGGCATCCGATCCCGGCTTTTCCGCCGGCAGCACGGTCCAGTGGGGTACGACGCAGCCGCAGACCAACAGCCCGCGCGGCGAAGGCTTCTGGACCTGGTTCGCCGCGACGGGCGGCAAGCTCTACAACGCGGACATGACCACGACGCTGGTCGACCAGCCGGAGGCGATCAACGCGCTGCAGTTCATGGCCGACACGATCACGAAGTACCACGTGGCCCCCCAGGCCGGCGCGATCAGCCAGCCCGGCGATCCCTGGCTGAACAAGCTCATCGCCACCACCTGGGCGCACCACGCCGAGGAGTTCTTCTACCACGACCAGAAGAGCGACTTCCCCTACGACGAGGTGTACTACCCCCAGGGACCGGGCGGCACGCTGGTGATCAGCGGCGGCACAACCGGCTTCGCCATCCCCAAGCAGAGCAAGCACCAGGATCAGGCCTGGACGCTCACCACCTTCATGACGGGCGAGGAGCAGCAGAAGGTAATCGTCGGTCAGCACCGCTGGGCGGCCGGCCTGCGCAAGCTGGTGCCGACACAGTACAGCGAGGGCTACAACACGCCGAACTACATCAAGTGCCACGTGGACCCGCTGACCGGCAACGGCCCGCAGGCGGTAGCCGCCCCCTCCCCGGCGGCGCTCGCTCAGATTGAGCAGGCCTGGGGCACGATGCTCGACCCCGTCTGGCTCGGCAAGCAGCAAGCGAAGGATGTGGTAGCGCCACTGAAGCAGCAGATGGACCAGATGCTGCAGCAGAAAACACCGATCTAGATGCAGCATCCACACTGGAGATGAGGTATGGCGAGCTCAAAGTTGCTGCGATCAGAGCGCCGGGATGCCTACCTCATGCTGCTGCCCTGGATCGTCGGCTTCCTCATCTTCACGGCGGGGCCGATGGTCGCTTCGTTTGTCATGATCTTCATGAACTGGAGCCTGCTCACCCCGCCGACCTGGGCCGGTTTGCAGAACCTGCAGTTCTTGGTTCACGACTACTACGTGCCGTTGGCCCTGGGTAACACGGCCTACTACACGTTCCTGGAAGTGCCGCTGCACGTGGCCATTGCGCTCGCTGTCGCCCTGCTCCTGAATGCGCGTGTCCCCTTCATGGGGATCCATCGAACCATCTTCTACTTGCCGACGGTGACGCCCATCGTCGCCACGGCGCTGCTCTGGGGCTACGTCTTCAACCCCCAGTTCGGCCTCGCCAACGCCGTGCTGGGCTGGTTCGGGATCGAGCCGCTGCGCTGGCTCAACGATCCGGCCACATCCAAGCTCTCCTTCGTCATCATGGGGCTCTGGGGCTTCGGCTCGGGCATGGTTATCTTCCTGGCCGGACTGCAGGGAATTCCCGAATCGCTCTACGAGGCGGCCGGCCTCGACGGCGCCGGCCGCTGGGCGCGGTTCTGGCACGTGACGCTGCCGATGATCACCCCCATGGTCTTCTTCAACCTGGTGCTCGGCATCATCGGCTCCTTCCAGATCTTCAGCTCCGCCTACGTCATCACCAACGGCCAGGGCGGTCCGGCCGACTCGACGCTCTTCTTCGTGCTGTACCTGTTCCGCAATGGCTTCCAGTTCTTCCGCATGGGCTACGCCTCGGCACTGGCTTGGTTGCTCTTCCTCGTTATCATGGCCTTCACGCTCCTGCAGCTCTGGCTCTCCAAGCGTTGGGTGTACTACGAGGTCGATCGTGGCGGGCTGGGGTAGAGCGATATCGTTGAGCGACTTGCTTACGGACCTGGCAGGGCAGACGGGGGGATAAAGCGTTGGCGAATCAGGTGCTTGACCGTCGCGTCGTGACATTTGGCTCGGCCGCGGCGCATGGCACACGCCTGGGCGCCCGCCGCGCCGAAGTCCGGCGCGTCCTCAGGACTATCGCGATCGAGCTGGTCCTGCTGGTCCTGGGCATCGGCATGCTGCTGCCGTTCCTCTGGCTGATCACCGGCTCTGTCAAGAGCGAGGCGCAGGTGTTCGCCTGGCCGCCGGTCTGGCTTCCCAGTCCGGTGCAGTGGGAGAACTACCCCAAGGCGCTGACTATCCTGCCCTTTGCCACCTTCTTCCGCAACACGATCTTCATCGCCGTCCTGGCAACCGCCGGGACCGTGGTCAGCTCGTCACTAGTGGCCTTCGCCTTCGCGCGACTGCGCTTCCCCGGGCGCGGGCCGCTCTTCCTGCTCGTGCTCGCCACGATGATGCTGCCCGGTATCGTGACCATGATTCCCCGCTTCATCCTGTTCAAGCACCTTGGCTGGGTCGACACGCTGCGACCGCTCTGGGTGCCGGACTTCTTCGGCAGCAGCTTCTCCATCTTCCTGCTGCGCCAGTTCTTCCTGACGCTGCCGGTAGAGATGGACGAGGCGGCGCGCATCGACGGCGCGTCCAACTGGCGAATCTGGGCGACCATCGCCGTCCCGCTCTCCGTACCCGCCGTGACGACGGTGGCGGTGTTCGCCTTCATCAACAGTTGGAACGACTTCATGGGGCCGCTGATCTACCTCAACAGCATGGATAAGCGGACGGTGTCGCTGGGCCTGGCCGCTTTCACCGGCATCTACTCCGCCGAGTACAACCTCATGATGGCCGCGTCGGTGAGCGCGCTCTTGCCGGTACTGGCGGTCTTCTTCTTCGCCCAACGGCTGTTCGTCAAGGGCATCGTCTTGAGCGGCATGGGAGGCAGGTAGGTCGGTGGCATTACGCTACTGGGAAGATCAGCGGAGCGGCTTCGTCATCGCGTCGCTCGGTCGGGGCGATCTGCTCCTCGAATCGTTGCGCGAGCTGGCGGAGCGGGCGCAGATCCACACCGGCGTGCTCACGACCGGCATCGGCAGCCTCTCCAAGGGGCATATCCACATCATCAAGACCAACAACTACCCGCCGGGCGATGTCTTCTTCGACCTGGAAGGGCCGCTGGAGATCGTGCAGTTCGGCGGCATCATCGCCGGCTATCAGCCGCACATCCACATCGCGCTGTGGGACACGGCCGGCCGCTACTACGGCGGCCACCTGGAGGAGGGCTGCGAGGTGCTGACGCTCTCGGAGATATCCATCCACCGCACGCCTACTCTGCGGCTGACCCGCCGCGACTTGGACGGCAGCGGCATCTACTTGCTCGATGCGGAGTAACGGCGGACGGTCGCCGTTGGCCGTGGCGGAACGACGGACGTTCCGTACTGGAAAGGAAGCAACGTTGTCCTTAGTCGATACCTATGCCCTGGCGCCGCGCTTCGCCAAGTATCTGCGCGTGACCGACGTCACCGACGCGCTGGACGCCGTCGGTCGCGCCGACCTGACGCTGTTGGACCCGGCCATCCGCCCGTTGTGGTTTGGCGCGCGCTTCTGGGGTCCGGCCGTCACCATGCGCGTGGTGCCCACCAACCAGCGCATGCCCGTGCTGAGCCGCGAAGAAGCGCGACGCTCCCACGGCATCTGGAACGAGCTGACCGGCCGCGGCCTGCGCCTACAAGAGCACGTCAAGCCCGGCTGCGTGGTGGTGACCTCGACCAACGGCGCCAAGGAGTGCGGCTACTGGGGATCCAACAACGCCATGGGGATGCAGGCGGCCGGCGCCGTGGGCGTGGTCACCGAAGGGCAATGCCGCGACACCGACGAGGTGATCATGCAACAGACCCCAGTGGCCTGCCGCTCTATCGGCCGAACGATCATTCCGGGTCGGGTCGAGCTGGTAGACCTGCAAGTACCGGTAGGCTGTGGCGGCGTGATGGTCCGGCCGGGCGATATCGTCGGCTGCGACTGGGACGGCGTGATCGTCGTGCCCCAAGAGGTGGCCGAGGAGGTGCTGGCTATCGCCGCCCTCATCGCCATCGACGACAAGAAGGGCCGCCGCCGGCTCTACGAGCGCCTGGGCAAGCCGATGGACGAGACGGTTGATGTGGATGCCGCGGAGGCGTATTACAAGGACATCCTGTAGGGGGATGCGCAGGACGAAAGCCTCCACCTGGAGGGTCTGCTGGCAGGCTACCGGCGGCGCGCTGACCGCTGCCGCTCAGCCCCACTCGCCAGCCACTTGCCTGGTGGTGACGTTGAGGCGGTTGAAGACGTTGGTCGTGGCGATCGAGAGGATCAAGGACGCCAGCGCCGGCTCATCGTACTGCCGAGCGGCCTCGTCCCAGACCTCGTCCGGCACCGGATCCGCCCGATCACTGAGCCGGGTGACGGCCTCGGTGAGCGCCAGCGCGGCGCGTTCGGCGTCCGTGAAGTAGGGCGCCTCCCGCCAGGCCGCCACCGCGGAGAGGCGCTCGTCAGATTCGCCTGCCTGCGTGGCCTGGCATGTGCCTGAGTCCATACAGACGCTGCAGCCATTGATCTGGCTCGCGCGCAGGTGGACCAGCGCAAGCGTCGTCGACAGCACGCCGCCTTGTTCCGTGGCCGAAATCAAGGCCTGTATGGCCTGCATGGCGCCGGGAACGATCATCGCTGGGTTGCTCATCCGTGCTGGCATGTTTGCGCTCCATCTTTTCGTCACATCGACGGGGTTTCGTCCGTCACTACCATGACGGAACGCGACGAGGGAATGTGACCGATGGACGACCAGGACTGGCTGGCGGAGCAATTTGAGGCCAACCGGACCCACCTGCAAGCGGTGGCCTCCCGGCTGCTCGGCTCGCCCAGCGAGGCGGACGACGCGGTGCAGGAAGCCTGGCTGCGCCTCAGCCGCGCCGGCACCAGCGGCGTCGAGAACCTGGGCGGCTGGCTGATCACCGTCGTTGCGGGCTCGATCGGAAGCGCGGCCTGCGCGGCGCGAGCGACGTCGGCGCCGGGCAAGTGGGGCATGGCCACGCTGTGCTAGAGTGGCGGGACGCGGATGCACAGGAGCGCCGCGCGGGAAGGCGGTGACAGCAGATGCTGCCAGGAAAATGGCGGATCGGGCTGGCGTCGCCGCGGGCGGCCACGACGCGCGAGGAAGGGCTGGCCACGGTGGGGCGCTTCCTGACCGAGGCCGCGTCGCGGGGCGCGGCCATCGTCTGCTTCCCGGAGACCTACCTGCCGGGCTATCGCGGGCTCGACTTCCCGACGCCGCCACCCGACCAAGGCGCGCAGGAGCGCGCACTGCGGGACGTCCGCGAACTGGCGCGCCGGCATCGGGTGGCGGCGATCATGCCGATGGAGTGGGCGAGCCCCGCCGGGCTGCTCAACCTTGCCTTCGTCGTGGACGCGGATGGCACGATCCAGGGTTGCCAGACCAAGAACCAGCTGGCGATCGAGGAGGAGCCGCGGTATGTCCCCGGCGACACGCGGCGCCTCTTCGTCGTCGACGGCGTGCCGTTCGGGGTCGCCATCTGCCACGAGGGTTGGCGGTACCCGGAGACGGTCCGCTGGGCGGCAATACGCGGCGCGCGCGTGGTCTTCCATCCCCACCTCGCCGGGGGCGATCATAGCGGAGCCGTCCCCCGCCGCTGGGGCGTCCCCGCCGCCCCCTATTTCGAGCAGGCGATGATCGCGCGGGCCATGGAGAACGCGATCTACTTCGCCAGCGTCAACTATGCGCTTCGCTCCCCGGAGACGGCGACCAGCCTGGTGGCGCCGGACGGGCGGTGCGTCGCGCACACGGCCTACGGCGAGGAAGCGCTGCTGGTCGCCGACCTCGACCTCGGGGCGGCGACGGGCTCGTACGCCCGGCGCTACGCCCCCGAGCGCTACGGAGAGTGAGCCGGTAGCACCGTAGACAACCGCGGTCAGGTTGCGCGGGCCGCCTCGTGTAAGCGCCGAGCTAGGTTCGGACCGACGCGTGCCACGAGCAGGGTGAGCGCTACTTGGTAAGCTCTGTCCAGGTTTGACCAGGTTCTGCGCCGCGAGTGTCTGCCACCATGCGAGCTCGGCGGTCCGCATCGCGGTGGCGATCGGGCATGGTGGAGGTGAGGCGGCCGAGGCATATTACAAGGATATTCTATAGTGGTGGGGCCCCTGGGGAGTAAGGCTTCCCTTCAAGTGGCTGAGGCTGCCGCGGCCCGGTCAGGCATGCCAGAGCCGATTTACTGCCGCCATCCTGCCAGCGCGCACTAAACTCACGTGGCGCCGGGAATTGACAGCACTATGCATGCTTAGTATACTAAGCAGCAACCGTGGTTGGGGCCGCTGTTCGCTGTAGGCCGGCATGCTGCCTAGCCACGACCCACGAATGCAATCGGGAGACACCTACGGATGCCGGCCTCTCAAAGAAGACTTCATACCCCTGGGAGTGGTCCTGTTTCAGCGCTCTACCAGCAGATTGAGCATGACCTAGCTGCCAGGATCCGGCGCGGTGAGCTTTCCGTCGGCAGTATGGTCCCGTCGGAGCGGCAACTGTGCGAGCATTACGGCGTCAGCCCAATCACCGCTCGGCGGGCGTTGCTGGAGTTAGCTCGCGACGGGTTGGTCTACCGGCAGCAAGGGATCGGCACCTTCGTGGCCGGTCCCGCCCGCGGCCAGCGCCTCACGCTGGTCTTCGCCGGCTTCGACCCGGCCCGCTGGAGCAGTGCCGCTGGCGGCATGGGCGATCTCGTCGGTGGAGTGAGCGAGGTCGCCTGGCGGCACAACTGCGCACTCCACCTCGTCCGTACCGATGGACCACTCGAGGCGTCGTTCCTCTCCGGCCTGCTGCGGGATGGCGGGAGCGACGGGCTGCTGCTGCGGATTGCCGGGAACGTGATGGACGATCAGATAGAGACGCTGGAGCGGACTGCCTTCCCTTATGTTGTCATTCGTCGCTACCTCGCCGAACGACCGATGAACTGCGTGGTGCCGGCGGACGATGTCGGCGTGCGCCTGGCGGTGGACCATCTGGCCAAACTGGGGCATCGCCGTATCGGCTTCATCTCTGCACTGCCGGACATGATCCTTACCCAGGACCGGCTCCGCGGCTATGCCGCTGCCGTGATCGCGCACGGACTGGAGCATGACCAACAGTTGGTTCGGGTCGCCGACGATTTCGGATCGAGCTCGGGCTACCGCGCCGCGGTGCAGCTACTGTCCTTGCCGGCGCGCCCGTCGGCGGTGATTGTGGATGCCGACGCCGACATGGTGTCCGGGCTGTACCAAGCCGCGGCGGACCTCGGGCTGGAGAGCCCGCGTGACCTGGCCGTCGTGGGCTACGATGCCCAGCCCGAGGTGCGGGCGTTGGTGCCGGGCCTCACCTGCATTCGAACCTCCCACTACGACACCGGGCGGTCCGCCGCCGAATTGCTCCTCGACCTCATCCTGGGGCACGCGCGCGGACCGCGACGGCTGGTGATCGAGCCGGTGCTGGAAGTGCGCGCTTCCTGCGGCGCCCGGCTCGCGCAGACGAACGACAGCATCGGCGTCATCTGACCTCCTGGCGGTGAAGAATGATCCGTGCGAACCGCGGCGACACTAGAGAGAGAAATCGTATGACAGACGTACACGGGGCGAATCGTCGGGTAAAGGTGGCCATCGTCGGCGCCGGCGGCCACTTTACAACAGGGCTTCTACTCGGCCTCTCTGAGCAGCCTGGGCTGCGCGGTGCTGAGGTCGTGCTGTACGACCCCAATCCCGCACCGCTCGCCACCCTGCAACGGTGGGGCGAACGCCTGATTGAGCAACGGCACAGCTCCTTTGCCATCACGACCGCTGGCGTCCTGCAGGAAGCGCTGGCTGGTGCGGACTTCGTGTTTACCACTATCCGCGGCGGTGGCGGCAAAGCCGCCCGGGCCGACCTGGAAGTGCCGGCGCGCCACGGCATCGAACAGGCTGTCGGCGACACGGTCGGGCCCGGTGGTTTCGCCTACGCGCTGCGCCAGATCCCTATTCACGCGGAGATCGCCCAAACGATGCACGTGGCCTGTCCTGACGCTTGGCTGCTCAACTTCAGCAACCCAATGACGGCGATCTGTAGGGCCGTCATCCGTACCGGCCACACGCGTTGCGTCGGCCTATGCGACGGTGTCTTCGGGCGACGGAGCTGGCTGGGCCACTACCTTGACGTGCCGGAAGACGAGCTTGCTTTCCGCCACGGCGGCGTTAACCATCTCACCTGGTTTACCTCACTCCAACGGAATGGCATCGATCTCTACCCCGTCCTTCGACGGCGTTTCCAGGCGCGTGGGTCAGACAGCCAGCCGGTGAGCTTCAAGCTCATGGAGGTCTTCGGGCTGTTCCCTTCTCCGGGTGACCGGCACATCGCTGAGTTCTATCCATATTTTCACCGCGCGGAAGCTGAGGGTGGCCGGGCCTATGGGCTGCCTACCTCCGCCGATCGCTCCGAACCTTGGCAGCGATTGGAGGCCGAGGCGAACGGGCAGGTACCGGTGGCGGCGCAAGGCCACGGCGGCGCTGCCGCGCACGCCATGGCACTGGTCGCAGCTCTCTCCGGCGCGGCCGCCCCGCCAGCTCACGACAAGCGGCCCGACCCGATGGGCGGGCTCTTCGCGGTGAATACACCGAACCGCCAACATGGGGAGATGGTGCCTGACCTGCCGCCGTGGGCAGTCGTCGAGGCGCTGGCACGGGCAGATGCCGACGGGCTGCATCCGATTCCCTCCGGGGAGTTGCCGGCTGGCATCGCCGCGACGTTGCGGGCTCGGCTGGATCAGCAGGAGCTGACGGTGGAGGCAGCGCTCACCGGTGACCGTGGGCTGGCCTTGCAGGCGCTCGCCGCCGATCCGCTCGTGCCCTCGCTTGAGCAGGCGGAGGCGGTGCTGGAAGAGCTGCTCCACGTGCAGGCTGCGTATCTGCCGCGCTTCGCTTAACGACCGAATTGCCACCGACGGGGCGGACTCGAAGACCGAGCAGGAGAGGAGAACCGGATGGCCGGACCAGAAGGTCCTGACGATCGAGTGAGGTTGCCGATGCCGGCCCGCGACACTATCGCCGCGCTGCGAACGACTGTCGTCTCCGTTCCCTATCGGCATCCCGAGATCAGTAGCCGCGTCCACCGGCTTGGACTCACCAACATCATCGTTGAGTTGGAGACGGCGGACGGGCGGGTCGGCTTGGGGGAGTGCGCCCGCGGTCCTTCCATTGAAGCGGTGCTGGCGGCGCTGGAGACGGCGCGGCCATTTGTGGTCGGCGAGCAGGTTGCCGGTATCGAGCGCGTCAGGCAGCGCTTCTATCGCGTTGCCGGTTGGGATACCTACCGCCACAGCGGGAATTTTGCCCTGGCCGGGATCGAGATGGCCATGTGGGACCTGCTCGGCCAAGTAGCCGGGTTGCCGGTCTCGGACCTTTTCGGTGGAGCGCTGGCCGACCGCATCCCGGTCTTCGCTTACCTGCAGCAGGCGGATCCTGATGCCATGGCTACCGAGGCGGCAGAGGCCATTCACAACGGCTACCGCGCCGTCTACTTCAAAGTAGGGATGGATACGGAGCGCGAGGTGAGGCAGGTCGCCGCGGTGCGCCGCGGCATTGGGTCCACCGCGTTGCGCATTGATGCGAATGGCGCTTGGTCGGTTGGTCAAGCCATCGCCGTCTTGCGCCGGCTGGCGCCATTTGACCTCGACTTTGTCGAGCAGCCTGTTATGGGCTTGGACGGACTGCGTGAGGTCCGAGCCGCTACCGGCATCCGTGTGGCCGCCAACGAAAGCGCCTGGACGGAGTCGGAGGTTCTGGCGGTGATCTGCCGGCAGGCAGCCGATGTCATCGTCACCGGCCCGCAGAACACCGGGGGGTTGTTGTCGTTCCGCCGGGCCGCGGCCCTGGCCGAGCTGGCCGGCCTGCCGGTCTGTCGGCACAGCCACGGCGAGCTTGGCATCGGTACTGCCGCGGCACTCCATGTGCTCGCCTCCTGTCCGAATCTGGATGCCGGCAACCAGAGCTACCACGGGATACTCAGCGACGACGTGATCGTGGGCGGCCTGCCGACTGCCGAAGATGGTTGTCTCCGCGTTCCACGCGGTCCCGGGCTGGGTGTCCAGCTCGACCGTGACCGGCTACGCGCCTACGCCGATCTCCATCGCCGCCAAGGGGCCTACCGGCGCAACGAGGTCACAGCGCCTATCTCGCCGTGGACTGGCCTGTCATGAGCCAACGACCGCTGATCGAGGGCGACAGCGCCCCCGGCGACCCGCCAGTGAGCGGACGCGCGATTGACGAGACCATGCCTTTCGACGCCGCGGTAGTGATGGGTACCGAGATACTGCACAAGGCGACTCGAGGCCTACTGCCGTACGTGGCGATTACCACCGATCCACCCTGGAGGCTGGTAGGGACCCGTATGGGAGAACCACCGGCGGACGTTCGGTTCGTGGCCGGTACCGAGCTCGACATCGCCACGCTGGAGTCGCTCCGCCGGTCCCTGCCGGACACCACACGTTGCGTGGTGGGGGTAGGCAGCGGCATCGCCATGGACGCGGCGAAGTACGTCGCCTGGCAGTGCGGCCTGCCTTTGGAGCTGATCCCCACCGTGACCGCTACCGATGCCCCATTTTCGACGACCATCGTCACGCGCGAGGGCGGTGTCTACCGATCCATATCCTGCCCCATCAACCCTCGGCGCATCCTGATCGACCTGGCCGTGGTTCGCCTGGCGCCGCCCCGGCTCAACCGGGCCGGCGTCGGCGACAAACTCTGCGCGCACACCGCTCTGCACGATTGGCGGCTGGCAACCATGCGCGGTATAGACCGGCCTTTCGACGCCACGGCCGAGTTCGCCGAGGAGCTAGTGCGCACGCTCGAACAGCGAGCCGAAGACTTCGCCGCGCCAACCGGCGATGGGCTGCGACTGCTCATGGAGCTGCATGCACGGGAAGGCGCCCTGCTGCGGGCGTTCGGGCACGGCCGCTTTGTCAGCGGATCGGAGCATCTCCTGGTCCAGGTACTGGAGAGCCACGGACGGTCGCGCTTCCTGCACGGCGAAGGCGTCTGTCTGGCGACGATCACCATGGCCTGGGTGCAGCGGAACGAGCCGGAACGCATCGCGCGGATTGCGCGGCGAACCGGCATCCGGTTTCGCCCGGACGAGCTGGGTGTCTCATCCGACGCCTTGAAGACCGCGCTCCGGGCGCTGCCAGACTATGCCAGGCGGATGGGACGTTCGTACACCGTTGCGAACGAGCTCGACCCGGCTGCTTTGGACGCGGAGGACTGGGGGGAGCTCTGGAGCCTCTTGTCGTGAGCGTCACACGGAAGGGAGGGACTCGCTGGGCGAGATGGGAGCGGGCGATGGCCCCGCCGGCGGAGGCGCTACGGTCCGTGGCGCCACTCTTTGCCACTGTTGAGAAATCGCGGGGTAATTCCGCGCTAGGAGGAAAGCAGTGAACTCGGGCCTAACACGACGGCAGGCGCTCGGCAGGGCCGCGTTGGCGGCCACCGGCGCCGTCGCGGCAGGGATCCTCGCCGCATGCGGCGGCGGCGCCGCAACTACAACGGCCGCGACCAGCGGCAGTAGTGCTCAGTCCAGCGCAGTAGGCACGGCTGCCAGCAACGCTCCGCAGCCGACCGCGGTCGCGACCAGCGCCAGCAGCGCCGCGACGCCGGCCACAACCAGCAGTTCGGCGGCGCCGTCTGCTCCTACCAGCAGCCAGTCCGCGTCAGCGACCACACCGGCGACCACCAGCGTTTCCTCATCGGTTGCCGCGTCGTCGGCGCAACCGGCCGCCGCGCCCGGGGAGATGCGACTGATGATCTCGGCCGACCCCGAGACCGCCAAGTCCTACCAGCAGATCATCGACAGCTACCAGAAGGCCAACGCCGGGGTGAAGGTCAACCTGGAGGCGGTGAGCGGAGCGTATCCCTACGACAAGATCCTGACCCAGCTCACGACGGATTCCGGGCCGGACCTGCTGGATAACTGGTTCGGGCCCATCCAGAGCTACGGCTATCGCACGCTCCTCACCAAGCTCACCCCATATAAGGCCCGTAACGCGGCGCTCTTCGACGGCGTCTTCCCGGTCGCGACCGAGCTGTTCACCGTGAAGAACGACCTCTACGCCGTGCCCTACGACGTATCCAGCGTCGGCCTCTACTACAATCGGAACCTCTTCGACAATATTGGGATGCAGCCCCCGGATGAGACCTGGACCACCGATACCTTTAAGGAAGCGGCCGCCAAGCTGAGCAATACCAGCAAGCAGCAATGGGGTACGGCCGTGTTCCCCGGGGACGAGCCGGGCTGGCTGAACTTTCTCTTCGCCTTCGGTGGCCGGGCATTCGACGACACCGGCGTCAAGTGTACGCTCGACAGTCCGGAGGCGGTGCAGAGCTTCCGCTACTACTTCTCCGATCTCAAGCCCTACTCGCCGACAGCCGATGAGCAGAAGCAACAAAACTTCCTGGATCGCTTCGCCGCGGGGCAGATTGCCATGGTGCCCCTGGGGAGCTGGTCCTATGCCTGGGCGACGGACAAGGTCAAGGCGGATTGGTCGGTCAGCCGGCTCCCGCATGGAAAGCAGGCGGCAAGCTCCGCGGGTGGCCGAGGCCTGTGCATCCCGCGAGCTACCAAGCAGGTGGATCAGGCATGGAGCTTCGCCACCTATTTCGGCCTCAACCCCCAATCCGGCCCCTTGCTGATCAAGGCCTCTCGTCAGCCGGCCGTCAAGGCGGTTGCCGAGTCGGCGGCCTACATCCAGCCCCAGGACCACAACGGCGCCAAGGGTTGGTTCGTGAAGGCCCTGTCGGAATCCACTCCCTTCCCCAATCCGCCGCAACTCGACCAGAATGTCTTCCGGAAGACCTGGAGCACCGTGCAGGCCGATATCCTGTCCGGAAAGGTCTCGCCGGAGGATGGCGCCAAGTCGATCACGCAGCAGATCAACGCCTACATTGCCACGGTAAAGTAGGGCACGCATGCTCATCACGGCCGACTGTGAGGGGGGTAACAGCAAGCACATTCGCCAGGTGGGAGAGGACCACTGGGCGGCGAATGTGGTCGCTGATCAACCCGGAGGTTATCGCTACTACTTCCACCTTCGTCTGGTGGGCGACGACCGGCCACATCGTATCCAGCTTGACGTGTACCCGGACCCAGACATCAGTGACGGCGGCATACGCACCTTCGCCGGCGACGTTGCCGCCATTGTCTGGGTACGGCGGGGCCAAAGCTGGCACGCCGTTCCCTATGCTTCCTTTGCCGGGGAGGACACTCTGGAGGCGGGGGCCGATGGCTACCGGATCACGCTATCTGTGGCTCCGCGTGAAGAGCTGCGCCTCTCCAACGTCTTGCCCATCTTCTACTCGGAGCTGGGTGGGTATCTGGAGGAGCTGACGGCACGCTATGGCACGTACGCCCGTGTCGGAACCCTCGGCGAGTCGGCGGAAGGGCGGCTCCTCCATTACCTCTCCGTCGCCGAAGGCGAAGGGCTGGAACGGCGTCCGCGGGTGGTCATTGCCGCCGGGGAGCATGCCACTGAAGCGGCAGGCGCCTGGGCGGTACGCGGGATCGGCGAATACCTGCTGTCGAGTGTGCCTGAGGCACGCGCGTGGAGAAGACGCTATCGCTTTGAGCTGATCCCGATGACGAATCCGGACGGCGCTGTCCTGGGACGTCCTTGCTTCACGGCACAGGGCGCCAACTTGATCCAGTCCTATGCTGATGCGGCGAACGGTACATCGCCGGGCGTCGCGGAGGCCTCCGCGCTGTGGCGCTGGCTGCGCGCGCAACCGGTCGCGCTCTATCTCAACTTCCACGGGTATGTCGGTCCCCGCGGCCACGGCGACCCGCCATACGAAGGTTGCTATGTCGTTCCTTCCAGTGTCTATTCGGACGGCGACCGGGGCAGGCAGGTGGCCCTGATCGACGCTCTGCGCTTCAACACGGCGGCACTGAGCCAGCATCAACAGTTTCCCATCATCCCGGCGACGCACGCTGCGCATCAACTGGCTCTGCTCGACGGGACGCCCACGGCGCTGTACGAGCCCAACATGGTGAACGGCCGCTCCGGCTGTATGCAGTGTGGAATCACCGTGTTGCGCGCCGCGATGATGGCGTTGGAAGGGGGCGGCAACAGTGCGCGCTGAGCACGCTCCCGCCCCCTCCTGGGCACGGCCAGGCTGTCCGCGGCAGGTACGTTTTGACGGTGGCCCTCTGCAACTGGGCAAGGCACTGGAGGGGAGCTGGTCTTACCTGAACGACTCGGCGGACCCGGGCTTCGTTCCCTTGCCTCAGGCATTGCCCGTGCTGAGTGGACTCTACCGCGATGTTCCCGAGCGTAAAGTAGCCTGGCTGGCGAGCCTGGGCTATACCTGCCTGTGGGTCACCTTCAGCGCCGGCTATGCGCCACGCGATGAAGCGCCCAATCAGGAGGACGTCCGGCGATTCGCCCAGGTGGCGCACGAGCATGGGCTGCGCGTCACCGCCTACTGCTCGCTGACCAACGTGTTCTGGAAGAGCTACCTGCGGGAGATGCCCGAGGCGCGCGACTGGCTGCAACAGGGCCCGGATGGCGCCCCGAACCTCTATGGCGGACAGCCATCGCGCTACCTGGCCTGCATCAACCACCCGGCTTGGCTCGACGCCAAACGGCAGGTAGCGCGCCTGGCGGCAGATACGGGCGCCGACGACATCTTCTGGGACAACCTGTTCAATCGCTGCCATTGCGCTCATTGCCAGGCCGCCTTTGCCACCTATAGCGCCAGCCTGCTTGGTCGGCCTCACGCCATCCCGCGGCCAGCCAGCACAGCCGTGTCACGCGACCTTGCGCCCACCGAAACGGCAGTCGCGCTCCTTCCCGCCGACGACCCGGTCTACGCCGCCTGGACGGCGTTCGTCGACCAGAGCGTGGCCCAGGCCATCGCCGCATTACGGGAGACGGCACGATCGCGCAATCCGCTGGCAATCACCTCCGCCAATGCCCACAAGGCCAGGGGGGTTGACGCGGCATGCGACGTCATTTGGACGGAGGACGGTAACTACACCATGCCTCGCCGCGATCAGCAAGGCATCGTCAGCGGCGTGGCCCAGTATCGCTGGGGAGAGGCGGAAGGTCGGGGCCGCAAGGCGGTCCTCTGCATGCTGCAACCGGCGCCGGCCAGCGGCTACTGGCGAGTATGCTCGCCCGATGAGTATCGCCTGGCGATCGCCGAGGGCGCCGCGTTCGGTGGCGCCTTCGTCCCCATGCTCGGTGACGCCATCGCGGTTCGCTTCGCCCTCGCGGATACGGCGACACGGGAGGCTATGGAGGCGATACGTGAGTACCAGCGCTTCCTCGCCAGTCACCGCGAACTGTATGTGGGCCTGGAGTCGGTTGGCGACGTCGGGGTATTTTATTCGGGCGCCAGTTGCGCGCGCGATGCTGCTCGAGGGCGTATCCGTAAGCCATGGGAATTCGCGTTGCTGGCCCTCACCGAGGCCAACGTCCTCAGCCGGGTGTTGCTGGACCGTGATGCTGACGCTGCCAGTCTGGCCGGCTATCGCGTGGTCGTCCTCGCCGGAGTGGAGTGCCTCACCGACATTGAGGCGGAGCGCCTGCGCGCCTACGTGTGCCACGGAGGCGTCTTGGTCATGGTCGGGGAGGTGGGCGGGCGTTCGGAGCTCTGGGAGCGCCGGTCCGCACCGGCGTTGGCCGATCTTGCACCAGACGCCGGCGACCGGGGGCGAGCGGCGGTAGTGTGGCGCAACAGCGGCGCCGGTCGCTGCGCCGTTATAGTCGGCACGCCGGATGATGACTACGGCAGCATGGCCATGGAACGGCGAGACGGCGTCATGGCGGCGGCCCTAGTGAAGGCCGTACGAGAGGCGCGTGACCGGCCGTCGTTGATCGAGCTGCGCGGAGATTCAGGAGTTGTGGTCAGCCTGGCCCGCCAAACGGTCACCGACCGCCTCGTCCTCCACCTGCTGAATTTCGACCTGGGCCGCGCGGTAGATCGGCTCGGCGTAACGCTTTCCACGCAGTTACTTTGCGAGTCAGATAACAGGGACATCCATGCCCGCTTCCTGTCACCGGATCTGTCCAGCGGAAGCCAGGTGCTGACTCTGGAAAGAGAGGTAGAACATCTGCACCTGGAAGTGCCGCGCTTGCAGACGTACGGGGTCATCGAGTTCATGGTTGACGAAGGAAGATAAGGTGAGCGGCCAAACAATACTTGCACTCTGTTCGGCCTAGCTTCGGCATGCGGGAGTTAACGCAGCCGTGTCGGAGAGCCCGCGAAGGCGGGCTTTGCCGGATGTTGCCCGCGACGTAAGTCGCCGGGCATCCGCCGTGTCAGCCTTCGCGGCCCACCTGGTCGTACAGCCACCGGATGTAGGTAATGCCGGCGCGCGCCTCCTCGGCGTAGTCGGCGCCGGGTGGGAGGCGGTGGCTCTCGAAGGACAGCGTCCGGTCGTAGCCGGCCCGCCGCAATGCCCGCAGGAAGGCAGCGTGATCCCAGGGGTCGGTCGGCTTGGGGAAGTGACGGTCCGGGCCGGAGGTATGGACGTGGGCCAGCCAGTCGCGTGCCGCCGCGACGTGTTCGAGCGGCTCGTTCTGCAGCGCAACGTGGAAGAAGTCGGCCAGGACGCGGATCTGGGGCCGGTTGACCGAGGCGGCGACCAGCACCGCGTCGGTCAGATAGTAGATGATGTTGCACTCGCGCGGGTTGATCGGCTCGATCACGCAGGTGCAGTCGAGCGGCGCCATCACGTCGGCAATCAAGTGCGCGACCTGCTCGATCTGCGCGTAGGCCCGCGAAACTGCCCACCCCAGCGGAACACTCTTCGATGGCGCGCTGCCCCAATTGAAGACGCGGACGCCGACTTCGGCAGCCCGGCCGACGCAAGTCTCCAGGTAGCCGCGCACCCGGCCCCAGTCCACGTCCGGACCGACGAACCTCGCCTCCGCCGGGATGAAGCCGGCCAGGTGAGTAATCCCCGCTCCTGTATCCAGGAGCTGGCGACGGCGCGGGTGCCACGCATCGTCCGGCTCGAATGGCAGCACCGCGCGGGCGCCAATCTCGACGAAGTCGTAGCCCCACTGTTGCGCCGTGGCCATCCGCTCGGGATCGCTAGTGTTGAGTCCGAAGAGCATGCTGGACCTCCTGTGCCCTATGGTAGCAGTGGCTCGGACAGTCGCTTGACGTGATCCATGAAGCGGAGAAGCCTGCAAGCCTATCCCGCCGTTGACGCCGCGGCATTCGCCGTCTAGGATTGATGGGCCGCAAGCGACGGTCGGTTTCCGCGGCACAGGAGGCTCCAGGCGCCGGATGATTGGCCAGAGGGCACTACGAGTTGGCGTCCAGCCGCGCACGACGCGGCAACGGGAGAACCTCGAGTTCTACCTCTTCATCTCGCCGTGGCTGATCGGCTTCCTCCTCTTCGTCGCCGGCCCCATGCTGGCCACGCTCGCGCTGTCCTTCTCCTCGTGGGATCTGCTGACCCCACCCAAGTTCGTTGGCCTGCAGAACTTCGTCCATCTCCTCTCGGGCGACCCCCTGTTCTGGCAGGCGCTCAAGGTCTCCACCCTCTACTCCGGTATCGGCATCCCCTTGCACATCGCCCTGGCCTTCTGCATCGCCTTGCTGCTCAACCAGAAGCTCAAGGCCGTCGCCGTCATTCGCACGCTGTACTACATGCCGAGCGTCATCTCCGGGGTGGCCGTCGCCGTGCTCTGGCTCTGGATCTTCAATCCCGACTTCGGCCCGATCAACCTGGCGCTCCGTCTGGTACACGTTCAGGGACCGCTCTGGCTCGCCTCCGAGTTCTGGGCGCTGCCCGCGCTGATCATCGTGAGCCTCTGGGGTGTCGGCAGCGCCATGATCATCTTTCTGGCCGGACTCCAGGGTATCCCGACGACGCTCTACGAAGCTGCCGCCATCGACGGCGCCGGCGCCTGGCAGCGCTTCTGGTCGGTCACGGTCCCTATGATCAGCCCCGTGCTCTTCTTCAATCTGGTCTTGGGTGTGATCAACTCGTTTCAGGCCTTCACCAATGCCTACGTGATGACCTCCGGCGGACCGAACGACGCCACGCTGATGTATGTGCTCTACCTGTATCAGAACGCCTTCCAGTTTTTCAAGATGGGTTACGCCTCGGCGCTGGCCTGGGTGCTCTTGCTCATCATCCTGCTCCTGACGGTACTGATCTTCAAGTCGTCGCCCATGTGGGTCTACTACGAAGGCGAGCTGCGCGGACGGAGGTAGCGTGTGCTGACAGTGGGCCGGCGGGCGAGCTCGTACCAGGCCGCGCGCATGAGCTGGCTCCGGCGGGCCAGTGTCCAGCGCGGCACAAGCTTGGTCATCGCCTACCTCATCCTCGCGGCCGGCATCATCCTCATTCTGATCCCCCTGCTGTGGATGATCTCCACGTCGCTGAAGGACATCGGCAGCGTCTTTCTCTTCCCGCCTCAGATCATCCCCGATCCGGCTCTCTGGAAGAACTACGCAGATGGCTGGAACGCCCAGCCCTTCGGGCTGTTCCTGCGCAACACGTTGGTCATCACCTTCTCGTCGATGGTCGGGCAGACCTTCTCCTGCGCACTCGTCGCGTTCGGCTTCGCTCGCTTGCGTGGCACGGGGTCCAACGTGCTCTTCATGCTGCTGCTAAGCACGATCATGCTGCCGATTTACGTCACGCTCATCCCGACGTTCATCCTGTACAAGTATCTGGGCTGGCTCGACACCTTCCTCCCGTTGATTGTCCCTTCCTTCTTTGGCGGCGGCCCTTTCTTCATCTTCCTCATGCGACAGTTCTTCATGACCATTCCGCTGGAGCTCGACGACGCCGCGCGCGTCGACGGAGCGACGACCTTCGACATCTTCCTGAAGATCTGTCTTCCACTCGCCGCGCCGGCGCTCGCGGCCGTGGCCATTTTTGCCTTCTTAGGGAGCTGGAACGACTTCCTGCAGCCCCTGATCTACCTGCAGCGCACCGACCACTTCACCCTGGCCATCGGACTGAACCTGTTCCGGGCCGAGTCCACGGCGGTCACGCCCTGGAACCAGTTGATGGCCGTGTCGCTCTTGGTCATGATCCCGCCACTATTGGTCTTCTTCTTTGCCCAGCGCTACTTCATTCAAGGCATCGTGATCAGCGGGATCAAAGGATGATCGTAGCAAGACTCGAAAGGCGCCGCTCCCCCGTGGGCGACGGCGCACGTAGCGAGAAGGAGGATGGCATGCCTGGAGTCCTGATCAGCCGTCGCCGCGTCCTGACTGGTTTCGGCGCGGCCGCGCTCGCGTTGGGCCTAGCGAGTTGCGGCGGCGCCTCAGCAACAACGGCGCCGACGAGCTCAAGCGCCCAAGCCGCGACATCGGCGACCGCCCCGTCCAGCGCGGCCGCGACGACCGCGGCCAGCACAACGTCATCCGCGGCCGCCGCGGCGCCCGCGCCAGCGGCGCCGGCAGGAGGATCGGCCCAGCTCGTCTTTTTCACTTGGGGGAGCGCCGAGCGCTTCAAGATATGGGGCGATCAGGTGGTGGGCGGCTTCAACAAGGGCCATCCCGGCATCGTGGCTACCTTGCTGGAAGGCCCGTCCGACTACGAGCCGAAGCTGCTGACGATGGCAGCCGGTGGCACGGCGCCCGACGTGTTCCGCCTGAGCGAGTACTGGGCGGTGGACATCTTCGCCAAGAACTTCTGCCTGCAGCTCGACCCGTACCTGGCCCGCGACAAGTTCAAGATCGAGGACCACACCTCGCCACCGTATACCCAGTGCCAGTACCAAGGCAAGTGGTACGCCGTACCCCACGGGGCGGCCGGCAACTTCGTCGTCTGGTACAACCGCGACCTCTTTACAAAAGCGCAGGTTGCCTTCCCTACCGACGATTGGACCTGGAACGACTTCCTGACTACGGCCAAGGCGCTCACGAAGAGTGACGCCGGCAAGCCGGTGCAATGGGGCACAAGCATGGAGATGGTGAATTACGGCGTGCCCTACTCCTACATCTGGAGCAACGGTGGCGACGAGCTCACTCCCGATGGCAAGAGCTATCTGCTCGATCAGCAGCCGGCCATGCAGGCGTTGCAGCTGCTGGCCGACCTGACGACGAAGGAGCACGTGGCCCCGACCGCCGCCGAGATCCCGCAAGGGCTGGGCGACATCTTCCTTTCCGGCAAGGTGGCCATGCACTACAGCGGCGCCTGGTACGAGGCGACTGCCCACCAGGCCAAGTTCGACTTTGGCCTCGTGCTCAATCCGAAAATGAACGCCTCCTCGGAGCGCGTGGCCTTTGCCGAGCAAAATGCCACCGCCGCCTACCGCCAGGGGAAGCATCTCGACGCGGCATGGCAGTTGCTGCAATACCTCATCAGCCCAGAGAACCAGAAGGTGG
The DNA here is from genome assembly GCA_937967325.1 of uncultured Chloroflexota bacterium. GTDB lineage: Bacteria > Chloroflexota > UBA4733 > UBA4733 > UBA4733 > UBA4733. The sequence continues at coordinate 117,990 of CALBSQ010000025.1, read as the reverse complement.
AGTCGAGCACCGGACTGAACGGCCCGTCTGACCCCGCCATCTTGAACAGCCCCGACTTCCTCAACGTCAACGGGGCGCCCTACAGCCGCAAGGCCATCGTCCCGGGCCTCCTGGCGAAAACGCGCGGCGCCACCCTCATTCCGGGCTACGCACAGATCCAGACCGCCTACTCGCAGAAGCTGGCGACGGTCTGGACCGGCGCGACCACCCTACAGAACGCCGTTCCGCAGGTGGTCGCCGTCGCCAAGCAGGTGATCGCTCAGGACCAGCAATCCGGCTGAGGTCAGGCGTGGAAGAATAGGAACGAAGCGTGACAGCAGAGGCGGCTGACGATGCACCGGGGGCGACGTCGCCAATCGATTGCGACGTTCACATCGCCCTGCCCTCCACCAAGACGCTCTTCCCCTACCTGGCCGGCCACTGGCAACAGTACATCCAGACGTCGGCCTTCAAAGGAGTCGGTGACACCTCCTATCCGCGTGGCGTCCCGACCTCTGCCCGCCCGGACAGTTATCCTCCCGGCGGTGGGCCGCCGGGGTCGAGTCTAGAACTGGTGCGTCAGCAGACGCTGGAAGCCTGGGGCGCTCGTCTGGCCGTGCTCAACTGCGACTACGGCGTCCAGGCGATTCACAATCCCGATCTTGCGGCGGGTATAGCCGGCGCGGTGAACGACTGGATCATCGCGGAGTGGTTGGAGCGCGAGCCACGCTTTCGCGCCTCCTTGGTCGTGCCGCGGCAGGTCGAATCGGCCGTTCGCGAGATCGAGCGGGTGGGCAGCCATGCGGGCTTCGTCCAGGTCTTCTTGCCGGTGCTCTCGGAGCAGCCCTACGGCCAGCGCGGTTTCTGGCCGCTCTACGAGGCAGCGCTTCGGCACGATCTGGCGATCAGCATCCAGCCCGGCGCGTCTGCCGGGCATCCGCCGCTGCCCACCGGCTGGCCGAGCTACTACATCGAAGAGTACGCCGGCATCGCCCAGGTCTTCCAAACGCAGGTGGTGAGCCTCGTCGCCGAGGGCGTCTTCGACCGCTTTCCCGAGCTGCGCGTGCTGCTGGTCGAGGCCGGATTCACCTGGCTGCCCTCACTCATGTGGCGCTTCGACAAAGACTGGAAATCGCTGCGGCGCGAGATCCCCTGGGTACGGCGGCCGCCATCGGAGTACATCCGCGAGCACCTACGCTTCACCATCCTACCCTGGGATGCGCCGCCCCAACCAGGCTGGTTGCTGGAGATCCTGGAGCAGCTCGGCTCCGAGGAGCTGTTGCTCTTCGCCACCGACTACCCGCACCGGCACTTCGATAAGCCCGAGCAGGCACTGCCGGCCGCGCTACCGGCGGCGCTGCGCCCGAAGATCCTGCACGAGAACGCCCGAGCCTTCTACCGGCTGTGACCCGTAGCTCGCTATACGGAAAGAGAGCACTCACATGGTGATGACCGAGACCAGCAGCGAGGTCCGCGGCCGGACGAAAACCGCGATCATCGACGCCGACATCCACAATGAGCTGCCGTCTGCAAAGACGCTCCTGAAGTACCTGCCGCTTCAGTGGCGCCGGCGCCACGAGCTGTTTGGGGGACGCGGCGGGCGCCGCGGCTCGCTGTATCCGCGGTCGGTCACCGGCAACGCCCGCACCGATTCCTGGCCGCCCTCCGGCCTGCCGCCCGGCGCCGACCTGGATTTCATGCGGCAGCAATTGCTCGATCGCTTCAACATCGAGTACGGCATCTTGAACCCGTTCGTCGGCGGCAGTGGCCAGCGCAATGTCGAATACGGCGCCGCGCTGTGCCGCGCCGCCAATGACTGGCTGGTCGCGGAATGGCTCGAGCCGGAGCCGCGCTTGCGCGCCGCCATCGTCGTGCCGTTCGAGGATGGCGACCTGGCGGCACAAGAGATCGACCGAGTCGGCGACGACCCGGGCTTCGTGCAGGTACTGGTCATGACCCGAACGGCCGAGCCGCTGGGGAAGCGGAAGTATTGGAAGCTGTACGAGGCGGCGGAGCGCCACGGCCTGCCGATCGCGATGCATTTTGGGGGCAGCAGCAACGGCCCGATCACCGCCGCCGGCTGGGTTTCCTACTACATCGAGGACCACGTCGCTGCCGCTCAAGCCACGCAGGCGCAGGTGATCAGCATGGTCTGCGAGGGGGTCTTCGAGCAGTTCCCGGCGCTGCGCGTCGTGCTGACCGAAGGCGGCTTCGCCTGGCTACCGCCGCTGATGTGGCGCCTCGACCGGGCCTGGGAAAAGCTCCACGACGAGGTGCCGTTCTTGCGGAGACCGCCCTCCGCCTACATCCGCGAGCACATGCGCATCACCACGCAACCCATGGAGGAGCCGCCGACCGCCCGCCAGTTCCTCCAGTTGCTCGACCAGTTCGGCTCGGACGACATGCTGCTCTTCGCCACAGACTACCCGCATTGGGATTTCGACTCGCCGGAGGACGCCTTCCCTGCCAAGCTACCGGAGCGGCTGGAGCGGAAGATTATGGCCGAGAACGCGCGGACAACCTACCGGTTTTAGCGCGAGGACGTAGGCACATGGCTCGGTACCTGGTCGGCGCCGTCGGCGAGATTCCGCCTGGGCAGCGGAAGATCGCCGAGGTTGGTGGACGCTCCATCGGCGTCTTCAACCTCGGCGGTGAATTCTTCGCCCTGCTCAATCGCTGCCCGCATCAAGCCGGCCCGTTGTGCGAGGGGCATTGCATCGGGCTGGTGCTCTCCGAGCGCCCCGGGGAGTACCGGTTCCTTCGCGAGGGCGAGATCCTGCGCTGCCCCTGGCACGGCTGGGAGTTCGACATCCGTACCGGCCAGTCCTGGTTCGACCCCGCGCGCACGCGCGTGCGGCGGTACGACATCTTCGTAGAGCCGCCGTCAGCCACGCCATCGGGCGAGCTGCCGGGCCTGGTCCGCGGCCCGTACGTCGCGGAAACGTATCCGGTGACCGTGGACGAGAACCGGGTAATGGTAGAGATCCCAGGTGCGGTCAGGGCCACGGCACGGTCCGGGATGGACTCAGGGCCGTCGCAACGCTGAGTCGGGCTACCCGGCGCCCGCGCATGGCTTGGTCCCAGGTGCTAGACTGGCGTAGCGGCCTACCGACGACGCAGGAAAAGGGAGGTCGCACGACAAGGAGCAGACGGTATGGCAATCACGGCTGAGCACGGCGCTGGAGCGCGCTTCGACGAGTTCGAGAACGCCACGTACGACGCGCATCTCTACGAGCATCACGGCATCGCGAGCGCCATCGAGGGCTTCACCACGCCCACCGAAGAGCAGGTCGCCCTCTACCACGAGCAGGGTTTCCTCGGCATCAATAATCTGCTCACACCAGACGAGGTGCAGTCGTCGCTGGCCGGCCTGCTGGACCTGATCGACGGCAAGCAGCCCAGCTTCCGCCACATCCAGTTCGAGGCCGGCGCCCGTCCGCTGCTGGCCACGCTGGCAGCGGAGCAGAAGCAAGACCTCGTGCGCAAGATTTTCAGCTTCGTGGACTACGAGCCGCGCTTGCGCGCCATTGCCGAGCATCCGAGAATCCTCGAGATCGCGCGGCGACTGCTCGGCGAGGAGCCGGTACGCTTCGAGGACAAGGCCCTGATCAAACCGCCGCGCATCGGCCGCGAGAAACCCTGGCATCAAGACCACGCCTACTGGAACCTGCCACTGAATACCCACGCGGTGACGGTCTGGATCGCGCTCGACGCGGCCACGCTAGAGAACGGCTGCATGTACGTCATCCCCGGCAGCCACCGCGAGGGACCGGTGGTCCACTTCCGGCGACGCGACTGGCAAATGTGCGATACGAACGTCGAAACCAACCGGGTGATCGCCACGCCGTTGGGCGCGGGCGGCGCCCTGTTCTTCGACAGCTTCCTGCAGCACGGGACGCCGGCCAACAGCTCGCCCCTGCGCCGCCGTGCCCTGCAGTTCGTTTACGTGCCGGCCAGTGCCGCGCGGATCAGCCAGGCGGAGCGGCTGGCGGTCTTCGGCAGCGAGGGCAAGAACGTCACCTGCTGAGTCCGAGGACGCAGGGCCTAACGAAGTTTACGCGGCTGCTTCGAGGTCCCGCACGAAGTCCAAAAATGGCGGACCGGGCGGATGGGTAGGACAGAACCGCCGGGAGCCAGCCCTCGATGCCGCCGAAGGGTTCTCTGATTCTTCACACGCCCGCGGGCCGGCAATATGCCGAATCCAGGCAGTCGTTCAACTCGGGAGATGTCGCCGTAATCCGCGAGTACCGTCGACCGTAAACGAGTTGACAGCGGACGAGGGCTGTCTGACAATTGTCGTACTTTCTGTGGGAGGAACGGATCATGGCTACCGTAACGATGCGCGATCTGTCCCGGCATGCCAGTGACGTCGTGGAGGAGGTGGTGCGCAGTGGGCGGCCCGCGTTGGTCACACGCCACGGGCGCCCCGTCGCTGCCCTCATCCGCGTCGACGAAGCGGCGTTGGAGGATTGGATTCTCGCCAATGCGCCGGAATTCGTGGAAGGTACGCAGCGGGCCGACGAGGAAGCCGCGCGGGGCGAAACGGTATCCTGGGAAAAGGTGCAGGCGGAGTTGACTGCCGATGGCTATTATCGATAGACAAGAAGCGCCAACACCATAACAGCCTACGTCGAGCTCTCCCGTCGGGCCGTGCGCGACCTGCGCCGCCATGGACCAGGGCCACATCAGCACCAACTCAGGGCGGCGATCCAATCGCTAGCCGATGGCGTGACCAGTCTCGACATCAAGGCCTTGCAGGGACGCACCCCCTGGCTACGCTTGCGAAGTGGCGATTACCGGTTGCTGTACCGGCCACTACGGCCGGACGAGTTGGCGCAGCGACCGGCGGACTCCGAAGCCGGTTACCTCATCGAACGCATCGTCCACCGTCGCGACTTGGAGCAAGCGGTGGTCACATTGCCGTAGTGGCAGGTCAGCAGCCAAGGGCCACCCGATCCGGCTGTCCCGTGACGCGGATCAGCCATGCGGACGCCCTCGGACTCAGACGAGCACGTACCCGAGCGCGCTGGCCACCCGACGGATCGGGACGTGCAGCGCCGGGTCGTTCAGCGGACGGTGGAACAGAGGCTGGGGCGGTAGACAGCCGATGCCACGCTCGTTCAGGGCAGCGGCCGACGCGTTGCCGGCCATGGAGGAGGGGTACCAGAGACCCTGGACGTTAGGGTAGGCGGTGTAGATCGCTTGCGACCAGCGGCGGGCGCGCGGGCGCGATCCGGAGGCGAGCGCCATCGACGCACCGGCGGCGGTCGGCCACAGGCCGGTCAGATCGAGCAGGGTGAGCTCCTGCTGCAGCGCAAAGGCGATCAGCCAGGGCTGACCTCCGCTTGGGTCGATCGTGCGCGAGCGCTGGAAGACCTCCGCCAGGCAGGTCAGGCCGTCTGCCGCGGCATACAGGATGCCCCGATTCTGCAGGCGTGGCGGCAAGAGATGGTGGTCGAAGCGCGCCTGCGCCGCCGGGCCGAAGCGGCGAAACGCCGACCACGCTGTGGGATGCATGCCGCCCCGGAAGTAAACCCGCCACAGCCGGAATCCAAGAGGCACGTGGTGAAGGGCTGGCGGGAGTTCGACCAGCGCTGCCAGCGCGGGAGGTTCCGGGAACTTCGACGCCGGCACCAGCTCAGGCGACCAGGGCCAGCGGCGCGATGGCGCTCGGCGCGCCGCCGTGCCGCAGCCAGTCGCGCGGGCTGACCGCCCGCCCCGCAACCTCCAGGTCCGGGTCGGGGGCCAGGAACCAGCGCTGGACGCTCACCGGGTGCAGATCGGGGTCGAGTGACGCTAACACCGGTCCGACCCCGGGAAGGGCACCGCTGGACGGATCGAACTGGAAGAGCGGCAAGCGCCACCCGTGGGGAGTCTTGATCCCATAGAGCGTGCGCGCCGCCAGCCGGTGGCGGACCCGGCTCACGTCGATCCCAAGCCGCCGGGCAGCTTGAGCCGGTGTCAGGGCGGTCCCTACCATGGCAGCGTACTCCGCCACGCCGCGCGCCACCGGCTCGCCGGCCAACTCCTCGGGCGTCTCCGGCGAGAGGTCGAAGCCGCCCTGCTCCAGAGCCGCAACTTCGGCGGCGGTGAGGTCGTGGCGCGGACTACCGACGTGCTCGGCAACCGGCAAGCCGCGAACCGCCTCGGCCACCAACTGCTCGAAGGCTTCAGGGGCGAGTTCGAGGCCGAGGCGGTCCAGATCATCGCGCGTGAGCGTGGGCATGCGGTTGCCTTCCTCCTCCGACACGGCGCATCGCACGCCGTCGCACGTCGTGCGCCCATGTGCGGCCATGCTACCATGTCCCTCGCTTTTCCCGTGGACGGCCAACGCTGGGATCAATCCGCCTGCCATCATCGGAGGAAAGGAGAGGCGCCGTGAGACTGCTCAACCGTGTCGCCATCGTTACCGGTGGCAATCGCGGGATCGGCCGCGCCATCGCCCGGCGATTCGCCGCCGACGGAGCAAAGGTGGCTATTGCCGGCCGGGATGCGACGGCACTAGAGCGGACGGCAACCGAGATCCGCGAGGCCGGTGGCGCCGTTCTGGCCGTCCCTACAGACGTCAGTGACGAAGCGGCCTGCGAGCATCTCATCCGCGCCACTGTGGAGCACTTCGGTGGCCTGCACATCCTCGTCAACAACGCGGCCATCGCCTCCCCGGTGCGACGGCCCTTCCAGGAGATGCCGACGGCGATCTGGCGCCAGACGCTCGGCGTCAACCTCGACGGCACGTTCTGGTGTGGACGGGCGGCCGCGGCGGAGATGGCAGCGCACGGCTACGGCCGCATCGTCAACGTCCTGGCAATCCAGGCCTGGGTCCCACTGCCGCACAACGCGCCCTACGCCGCCTCGAAAGGCGCGGGGATGTCGCTCACGCGCAGCATGGCCATCGACCTGGCGCCGCACGGCGTCATCGTCAACGCCATCGCCCCCGGGCCCGTGTACGTCGCGGCCGACGAGGTCCCGACCGAGGTCGACCAGACCGCGGCGACGCTGGTGCGGCGTGCTGGCCGTCCGTCGGAGGTCGCGGCGCTGGCGGTCTTTCTCGCCTCCGACGAGTGTACGTTCGTGGTTGGGCAAACCATCGTCTGCGACGGCGGCCGGCTGCTCTCACGCAGGGGCGACCCGGAGTGGGTCTAGTCGCCTATCAGGATCGAAAGCTACTCAACAGGCTGGCGGGCTGCACGGCGCATGTCCGTCCTCCTAATGACATCCTGGGGGGGGAGCTCGTCGTGCATACCACGCCGGATGACAACCTCGCCGAGTTGCGCGACATGCTCGGGCGGGCCACTCCGGCCGGCCAGGTTGGCATAATGCTCCTGAGCAAGACCGCGTGGGCTCGCCCTGATCGCTTGTATTCGCGACAATACAGCGTATGCGATATGCTCAGTGAGCAGGGGAGCTGCGGGTATTGGAGAGGGTCAGCGTGCAGACGAGACAGAGCAGGCCGTTCACGGTGCGGCTGTCTGAGCGCACAGAGCGCTGGATAGAGCGCGAGGCCAAAAGGACGAAGCTGTCCAAAGGGGCATTGCTTCAGAACCTGGCCGAGGAGTCCATCCGGATGCGGCGCTTCCCAGGCCTCGCCTTCCGTGGTCCCGAGCACGACCGCCGGCCCTGGGTCATTGGGACCGCGCTCGACGTCTGGGAAGTCGTTGAGGCCTACAAGGCGATGGGTATGGAGCGGCTGCTGGGGGAAGGGGATTTGCCGGCGACGAAGGTGAGGCTCGCGCTTCGCTACTATGAGGAGTATCCGGAGGAGATAGACCAGGCCATCGCCGAAAACCGGCGCTCCGACGAGGAGTGGCGCCGGCTCTATCCATCCGTCGCGCCGCCGGTAGCGTGAAGCTGCTGCTGGACGCCCACGTCTCGGGCAAGCGTATCGGCAGCCGGTTGCGTGAGCGCGGCCACGACGTCCGAGCCGCCGATGAAGAGCGTGACCTAGACGGTCTCGACGATGCTGGCCTGTTGGAGCTTGCCAGCCGCGAAGGCCGAGTACTGATCACATTCAATGTGAGAGACTTTGTGCCGCTACTCGTGGAGCGGTCAGCCGGTGGCCGCTCGCATGCCGCCGGGACCATCCTGATCCCGAACAGCATCCGCCACGAGGAGTTTGGCGCCATCACCGCGGCGATACAGCGTGCGCTCGGCACTGCCGGGAAGGAGGATTGGAATGACCGAGTGGAATGGCTAAAGAGAGGGTAAGGCACGGAGCGGAGCAAGCGCAATGGCGCCAACAACGTTGCGCTCCCGCTCAGACGAGGCGATACTTGAGGGAGCGGCTGGCGGCGTCAGCGCCACCGCGGCGGCGGGTGGTCCCTCTACAGCATCTCATCATACACATACCTCGCAAACACGAGGGAGGGGTGATCGAAGAAAGGGATGAAGACGGAAGATTTGGGATTCGTCCATCGCTATGTCCCGGCGCCAGACGGCCAACATCGTCCGACCTTGCTGCTCCTGCACGGCACCGGAGGAGACGAGACGGATCTTCTGGAGCTTGGTCGGACGCTCGCGCCGGGCGCCGCGCTGCTCAGCCCCCGTGGGAAGGTGCTCGAACAGGGGATGGCGCGCTTCTTTCGCCGCTTCGCTGAAGGCGTGTTCGACGTCGACGACCTCAAGGCCCGAACGCACGAGCTGGCCGGGTTCGTGCAGCGCGCCGCCGATGCGTACGGTTTCGATATCGGCACGGTGGTCGCCGTAGGCTACTCCAACGGCGCCAACATCGCGGCTAGCCTGCTCTTGCTCCACCCGGACCTGCTGCGCGCAGCGGTGCTCCTTCGCGCCATGGTCCCGTTCGAGCCGGACGCGCCGGTCGACCTCGCCGGCACGTCAGTCTTCCTGGCCGCCGGGCGGGCGGACCGGATGATCCCCCCCAGCGGCACGGAGCGCCTGGCCGAGCTGCTGCGCGGCGCCGGAGCGGACGTCGACCTGCGCTGGAAGGACACCGGCCACGGATTGACCTACGAGGAGATCGAGGAGGCCAAGGTCTGGCTATCCGGTGTCATCGAGCCCGGGCTCGGTCCAGCGAGAGGCTGATGTAGTGCGGCAATCGTACGTACCCTCGCGGCGTCGCCGGCAACTAAAGGAGTAGGCTAAGATTACAAAGCCGGCTGCGCTTTCCGTGCGGGCGCGGCTCCGTTTCCTAGCCGGCTTCAGCCGGCTTTGTGATCTTAGCCTGGGGCTTGAGCCCCAGGTGTTCTTGCCGGCGCCATCCGGCAAGACTTCTTCGACAAGAGAAAGGAACATCCAATGAACCTGGGCGGTTTGCACCACGTGACCGCGGTGACCAGCAACGCCTCCGGCAACGTCGCCTTCTTCACCGACGTGCTCGGCATGCGGCTGGTCAAGAAGACGGTCAATCAGGACGACGTCTCGGCCTACCACCTTTTCTACGGCGACGAGATCGGGCACGCCGGCACCGAGATGACCTTCTTCGACTGGGCCTTCGCCGGCCAGCACCGGCCCGGCGCCGGCATGATCTCCGCCACGGCCTTCCGCGTCCCCGGGCGGGACGCGCTCGAGCAGTGGGCGCGGCGTTTCGACGAACTGGGCGTGACGCACGGGCCGATCGTCGAGCGCGGCGGACGGACGGTGTTGACCTTCGCCGACCCCGAGGGCCAGCAACTCGAGCTCATCGACGACAGGGTCGAGGGCGAGGGATCAGGAGTTGCCCCGGGCAAGCCCTGGGCGAGGAGCCCCGTCCCAGCCGGCTGGGGCATCCGCGGCCTGGAAGGCGTCACCCTCTCCCTGAAGAGCCTCCAGCCCACGGCAACAGTGCTCACCGACGTGCTTGGCTTCCGCAAGGTCGGGGAGTACACGGACAGTGAGCACCACTCCGCTGCCTTCGAGGTCGGCCCCGGCGGCCCCGGGGCCGAGGTGCGGCTGATCGAGCGTCCGGATTTACCGCCCCGCCGCATGATCGGCGCCGGTGGCGTCCACCACGTCGCCTTCCGCACCCCGAACGAGGAGGAGCACGCCGCCTGGCGCGAGCGTCTGGCGCGCGTCGGCCTGAACGTCACGCCCGTAATCGACCGCTTCTACTTCCGCTCCATCTACTTCCACGAGCCGGGCGGCGTCCTGTTCGAGATCGCCACCGACGGCCCCGGCTTTGCCACCGACGAGGACCCGGAGCACCTGGGCGAGCGGCTCGCGCTGCCCCCCTTCCTCGAGCCCCGCCGCCAGGAGATCGAGGCCGGTCTCAAGCCGATCGTCCCGGTCAAGGCCGGCTAGGCGCCAAACTCGCCGTCCCCGAAGGAGACAGAAAGTGGTAGTCCTTGGTCACGGTAGCGCTGCTCGTTCGAGTAGAGGCGAAACTGTGCACGAAAGCGCCCACCATCGAGCAGGTCGACGTCCTTGCCGACAAGCTCCCCCAGTAGCTATTCTGGAAGGGAGTTCCTCCTGGCGCCGGGCGCCAGATCACCCGACGAAGGAGCCGGAGCATGGTGCAAGCAGACCAGGGGCCGATCTATCTCAGCGGCGAAGGGCGAACTCGCCTGGAGGGCCGGCTCGCGGCCTACGAGACCGAGCTCCAGCAACGGGACGCTGACGCCGGCGGCGCGGAGGCGGAGGACACGGTCGACCAGGCGACCGACCTCGAGGCGGGTGACGATCGCATCCGGCTGCGGGGCCTGATTTCGGCGGCGCGCCTGGTGCTGGATCGGGCACAGCCGCTGCCTTCGCAGCCGGACGACGGCGTCGTCCGCCAGGGCGCCACCGTGCGGGTGCGGGACGAGGCACGGGGAGAGGAGCAGTACCGGCTCGTCGACGGCGCCGAGCTCGACCCGGCCGCGGCGGAGGCGGCCCTGGACTCCCCCGTTGGTCGGGCGCTGCTCGGCCGTGCGCGGGGTGATCGCATCACCATCCGCACACCCGCGGGGGAGCGGGTGCTCACCATCCTGAGCGTCGAGCCCTACCGTGTGCTGGCGACATAGCGTCTGCCCGGTGATCGGGTCGCGGAGCCGCCTCGGCCAGCTCGGTGAACTGGATCCGGTCTCCCAGGACCTGGTAAACGAGGTTCTCGCGGGGATCGAGAAGTACCTCTGGATATTCGAGGCGCACCGGCCTGCGCAGTGTTAGACGAAGCGCGGGCTAGAGGAAGAGATCGGCTACGGAGTAGGTAAAGCTCGGGACCACGCTCTCCCCGTCGAGCTGGTCGCCGGCGCCGAGCGTGGCTGGCTCGGAGTCACCGGGGCGCCAGATGTCGACCTGCCGCCGGGTGGGCCAGACGATCCAGACCAGGGCCGTCCCTCCGGCGAGGTATCGCCGGGCCTTGGCCGCCATGGCCGGGCGGTACTGTGACGGCGACGCAACTTCGATGGCCAGATCAGGGGCAAATGGATACGCCTTATCCGGATCGACCAGAGGCTCGCGGGCGGTGCGATAGAAACCGATGTCGGGCAGGAGGCCCGTATCCTTCTGCCCACTGTTCTCGAAGGCATACACCTCGTCGGGCAGCGTGACAGTGCCGAGACCGCGCGCCTGCACGACGGCGTCAAGGCGTCGCAACAGGCGGCGGGCGATGCGCGCCGCTCTGGGTCTGGCTCCTACCATTCGGACAAGGACCCCGTCCACCAACTCGTAGCGATACGCCTCGTCGCCTTCAGGATAGTCGAGAAATTCATCCAAGGTCATCGGTGGTCTATCGGGCACGACCTCTGCCCATGGCGCTGGCGATCGCGCGGTGATGCTCATAGTTCCCTGGCCCTCCGCGACGATGCGAGACGCCGCGCTCGCGTTCATGCACGACTCTACCATAGCTCCGTACGCACGCAGCGACCTGGCTACCCCTGACCGTCGCGTATCAGGTAGAGTCATTCCTCATGGGATTACTCCCGAACGAGAGGGGGCAAATAACACCGATGATGCGCTCGGGCGACGTCCTGAAGATCTTGGAGCGATGGGGTGCGGACGGAGTCACCGTCTGGCTGGACGGCGGCTGGGGTATCGACGCCCTCGTCGGCGAACAGACTCGCCCGCACGACGATCTCGATGTTGTTCTGGCGCTCGACCAAACGGACCGCGCCATCAAGTGCCTCGTCGAGATCGGTTTCGTCATCGAGCTCGACGACCGTCCGACCCGACTGGTGCTGCGTGCCGGCGCCGGCCGCCAGGTGGACGTGCATCCGGTCACCTTCGACGCCGACGGCACCGGCTGGCAACGCGGCGCGGCGCCGGGCGGTGGCGACTGCCCGTATCCGGCCAAAGGCTTCACGAGCGGGGAAGTGGCCGGACAGCCGGTCCCTTGCCTGAGTGCGAGCGTGCAAATGGCCCATCACCTCGGCTACCCGCCAGACGAGAAGGACTGGCACGACGTGCGCCTCCTCCACGAGCGCCACGGCGTCGACCTCATGGCGCCGTACGACACGCCGGAATGAAGCCGTCACCCTGGGAGCGCCGTTAGTACACGTCATCGGGCATGCCGCGAAGACTGCGGGGTTACGCCTGTCCCTCGCGAAGCCGCCGCAGCTCTTCCTGGAGCCGGGCCACCTCGGCCTCCAGGCTCGTTCGCCTGGCCGCCTCCGCTTCCCGCAACCGCGACTCCTGCGCCCACGCCTCCTCAGGCGTGGGGAGGCGCTGTCCCTGAGTGTCAACGGCCCGCAACCAGAGCTGATCCTCGACGTACAACCCCAGCCCGGCCAGCTCGCGACTCCACAGCACCCCCCGCTCATCCGCCGGCCAGTCCACCCAATTCCCACGCTCATCCCGACGGTAGCCAGAGAGCGCGGACCCACCGTCCTTCCGCTCCGGGGCAAAGATAGCGTACTCAAGCACCCCCAGCTCCTCGTAAATCGTCGGCTTCTCCGAGGTATCTCGCCCCTGACTGGACGTGCTCACCACCTCCAATGCAAACTCTGGCGCCTTGCCTTCGGTGACGATGCGCCACGAGGTGCGCAGGCGATCGTCGGCGTGGGCAACCAAGAGGTCCGGCGCTGCCTCCAGCGGCTCGCCGCTAATTGGGCGCCGCCCGACGACCTTGTGATAGGACTCCAAGAACCAGCGCAGGCGTCGGCGCCGCGCATGCAAGCCCAAAATTGCCTTGAGGAGGTCGATGTCGCGCACCTGCAGGCTGGCCATGACCATCCAGGGCGCCTCCTCGCTGTCGTCGGGGGTCGTGAGCAGAAAACGCTCGCGCTCGCTGAGCTCGGACAGCGCCGGCATCTGGAGAACAGTCGCCATCGCGCGCTCCTTCCCTTGCTCGCGGCACGCTAACACGCAGGCTGATCGCAGTATAGCGAGATGGGGTTCTCACTTGTGATAGTAGGCCGTCACGTCGGCTACGATGCGCTTCATCGCCTCCGACGGGCTGTAGGCGTTCTTCGAAAAGGTGCCGTCGAGATGAGACCCGACGATCTTGCCCACCTGGTCGGCATCCGGCCAGAACGACCGCGGGTCGGGCCGCGCCGTGGTGGCCATCAAGCTCCCCAGGCGCGCCTGCTTGTTACCATAATTCTTCTCCCAGGCCGCTGCCAGTCAAGCTCCCCCCGGGCCAAGGAAGAGCCGTGAGACTACAGTCGCAGGGCACGTGCTGTATGCGCGTCGCGGTGGGCAGTGTAGCGCCGTGCTGGACGCTGGTCAAGAAACGGTCGCCACCAGCGACGGCGGTGACGAGATGTGGAAGCGGTCTAGCCGTTCGGGTAGCGCATCTTGAACTCTTGCGTGACCAGTTGCTGCACCTGCTGCAGCGCATCCTTCGGCGTCTTCTCGTTGGCCACCACCGCCTGGATGGCCTTGCTCCACTGGTCGCTGGTGAAGCTGCCGATCAGGTCATTGGGGCTGCCGTAGAGCTTGTCGTTCTGCTTGGCGGAATTCACAAAGAAGGAGAGACCCGGATACTTGTTGGCATCGATCTTGTCCAGCAGCGAGCGGCGGGAGTTGAGCCAGCCGGTGCTTTCGAAGATGACCGGCGCCCCGACGTCGCCGACCAGGAACTCGATGAGCTGGAAGCCCTCGTTGGCGTGTTTGGCGCCGTTGGGGATGAAGGCATAGTGCGTGCCGGCGGCCTGCAGCTTGAATCCCTTGCGAGCGGACGGCACGGGCGCCCATGTGAAGTAGAACTGGTTGCTGGGCGAGCTATGGGCCAACTCGCCGGCGGCCCAGTAGCCGTTGATGTTCATATCCTCGACGCCGGAAGGCAGCATCGCCTTGGAGTCTTGGGTCCAGGTGCCATAGGACTTCTGGAAGGCGCTGACGGCACTGGGCCCACCGGCGATGTCGTACAGCTTCTTGATGGTGGCCAGCGCTTCCGCCAGTTGATCGTTGGCCAGGTTGTAGGTATTGGTGGAGTCGTCGAGATACTGCACGTCCCAGGCGAAGGCCCACGTGCCCAAGGAGCTGCCCATCGCATCAAGCGGATGAATGCCCAGCACGGCGATGTTCGTACCCTGCTTGGTGGTGAGCTGCTGCTGCAACTGGGTGAGCGTATCCCAGTCCCAAGACACCGTTTTCGGGTCGATCCCGGCCTTCTGGACGTTGTTGATGTTGAAGCAGAGCGACTCGAAGACGAAGCCCTCGACGGCCGGCACACCGAAGATCTTGCCCTTGTAGCCGGCTCCTTTCCAGTAGGCGTCGGGGATGTCGCTCCTGACGACGACCTTGCTCTTGGCGATGTAATCGTCGAGCTGCGTGGCGGCGCTCTTCGACCAGATCTCCAGATACGGCGCGTTACCTACAGCGACGGTGGGCGGACTGCCGCCGGCAATCGCTGCCAGCAGCTTGGCGTTGTTATTGGCGACAACCCACTGCACGTTGAAGTTGGTTAGCGTCTCGGCCATCTTGGGCTCTAGGGTTTCCCAGGTGTGGATGGCGGTCTGACCGCCCCAGCCGTACCACAGGGTCACGGTAGTCGACGCGGATGGGCGTGATTGACCTGAGGCCGGCGTCGGGGTCGGCTTCGGTCCGTTCGCCGCGGCAGCGGACGAAGCCGGCGCCGAAGCGCTGGACTGCGCCGAGGTCGTGGCAGCCGCCGCTGTGGACGCCGCGACAGACGCGGCGGCGGCACTGCCGGCCGACGCCGCTGGCGCAGCACTCGTCGCCGCTGCCGCTGAGGCCGTTGCCGCGCCCGCGGACGAGGCGCTGCCGGTGGCGGCGGCGCCCGCCCCACAGGCGGCGAGCACCCCGGTCCCGAGCAAGGCTGCCCCTCCTGCTAGACCACGGAGGAGTGATCGACGAGTCAGCGCTGCTTTCATTGCACACCCTTTCTTGCGCAGGCCGCCATTCCACGTAGCGGCCCTCATCACCCGCACGTCGACGCACAGATCCACGGTCATGCCGACCAATTCGCGCATCTCTATGCATCGACTGTTGGAGAGTTGCGCGTGATAGTACGCTTGGGAAACGAGCGTGTCAACCAGCAGCCGGACTTATCGGCCTTCTCGCTAGTGCCAACGCGCTGAGTTCGCTCCACCGGGCGATAGGTATAGCGCTCCGATTCAGTGCTTACGCTGGCCATCTCCTCTTTACGCCGGTCACCCATCCAATAGCATCACGCCTGTTCGCCATCTACGTCGAATATACCGGGCACGGCGTCAGGATGTCATAGGCGAGTTGACCTAGCTTCAACCACCATTCCTAACAGCTCGGTTCCTTCGCTGCCGGCAGTGCAGGGATCACTCTCACAGGTGGTACGCGAGTGCATAAGTAACCTCCTGGGGTTTCTGCCCTACCCGCTGCCCAACTCGCAGCACCTTCCGAGCCAGGAACGCGGGGTACCACGCCGCCCCAACGGCCGGTGTCGCTAGGCGTCACTCCGGCAAATCTTGCCACCTTCGGGAGACCGAGTCCAGCCCGGGACCGCAACGTCCTGGCCGGTATCGCGCGAGCATGCTCAGTCGCCTTGTGGCACGATTCCCCGGCGCGCTTGGCAAGCATCGATCTGGACGCCATGCTTGCGGTGTCTCATGTGGTCGTGGACATGGACCGATCAATCCGGAACGGAGCGACCCCAATGCCAGCGATCGAGAAAGTGCGCTTTGCCCTGGTGGGCTGCGGGGTGATGGGCAGTCAGCACGCCTGGCACGCCCACAACGATCCGGCGAGCGAGATCGTGCTGTTCGTCGACAGGAACCTTCTACGCGCCCAGCAGCTGGCCGACCGCTACGGCGGTGCGGCCTCCACCGAGTACCAACGGGCGCTGGACGATACGCGAGTACAAGGGCTCATCCTCGTCGTTCCCCACACCCTGCATGCGCCGCTGGCGCTCCAGGCGCTCGCCGCGGGGAAGCACGTCATGGTCGAGAAGCCGATCTGCCTGACGCTCGAGGATGCGGATGCCATGATCGCTGCGGCCGATCGTGCGGGCCGCGTCCTCTTCGTGGCCCATGTGCTGCGCTTCCGGCCGTCACTGGAGCGGATTCGGCAGGTGATCGCGGAAGGAGCGCTGGGAACACCGTTGTTCGCCCGCTACCACAACGAGCATTTCCCCGACCTTCAGGAGCGACCCTGGCTGGCTAGCCCCGAAGAAGGCGGGGTATTCCTGGCCGGCGCGGTACACCACACGGATCTCATGCGCTGGTGGATGGGCGAAGTCGCCGCGATCACCGGCCACGCCAGGCAGATACGGCCGGAGTTCCAACAGAGTGGCCAGGCGGACCACACGCTTGATCATCTATGAGTTCACCAGCGGCGCCATGGGCGAGACCACCTATAGCTACGCCAGTCGCCACACCAGCTTGCAACCCGCTGTGGAAGCAACGGTGACACTGAGCGGAGGGGAGATGCTCTTGTTCACTGACGGTACGCTGCACATCTACCGCGCCGGACAACCGGCGTTCATGGATCGGCCCGGGACAGTAACAATGACTCCGCTCGTTGGCAACGGCATCAGCGCTGAAGCGCCTCACTTTGCGGAGTGTATCCGCCATCAGCAGCAGCCGGCTATCACAGCTTGGGATGCGCGGCGAGCGCTGGAGCTTGTACTACTCGCCCGGCAGTCAGCACAAGAGGGACGCACGCTTCCTGCACCGACGACCAATCCGGCGTAACCCCAGCCGTTGGCGAAACCGTGTACGTTCATCCGCCCGCCAGGATGCAACCTTACCATGCCAATCACCTATCACTTCAACCCTCCGGTGACCAACGACGAGCTCAACGCCCTGTTTGGCGCCGCCTGGCCACACCACGCGAATCGTGACTTCGTGCCGGTGTTACACCGTAGGTCTTGCCTACGCCTGTGCCTACGATGCGGAGCATCTCATCGGCTTCGTCAACCTGGCCTGGGACGGCGGCATCCACACCTTCCTGCTGGACACGACCGTCCATCCGGATTTGCAGCGAAGCCACGGTGACTCACCCATCGTGCGCTGAGCAGAAGCGTAGCGTGGCCCGCTCCGGCGACGGCGGTGAGGGTTGCCGTTGCCATCGATTCAACGGCTTCACGCTCGAGTGGAGTGTATGGTACGCTAGCCGGTCTGGGGCGGCGCCGATTTTCGCTCCATCGATGAAGGTAACCGCTGTGGCCATCTCCCGCGAGAGCGCCTGGCGCTCGAAAATCTGCCGCAAGAACGGCTAATCCGCTGCTTCCAGTTTGCCGCGTCGGTGGAAGCAGCGGGATGGACGCACGCTCCCTCGGCTAGCGCCAGCCCGGTTGGCGCCGGCCCGGACGTACCCTCCTGCTCCAGTTTGTCCGAAAGTCAGGAGTGTACTGCTATGCCAATGCCCCATCGCACCCAGCTGCAATTGATCAAGCAGCGGCTCATCGGCAAGGAGGGCAGCGAGCGTGTGCGCGTGCTGCGGGCCGCCCTCGACGAGCTGCCCGGCTATCGCAACGGTCCCTACGCCGACCTGCGCAAGTGGGTGCAGGAGCAGATCGAGGCGACGCACGTTCGCTCCCACACCGTCCACCGCGACAGCATCGCCGTGCGGCGCGAGGGAGCCGCGCAGATCGCGCTGGTGGGACCGCCCAATGCCGGCAAGTCGTCGCTGCTGCATGCCCTCTCCCACGTCCAGATCAAGATCGCCGGCTACGCTTTCACCACCCTGCGCCCAGTGCCGGCGCTGACCCGCATCGGCGGTGTGCTGGTGCAGCTCGTGGAGATCCCTGGTCTCATTGCTGGCGCCAACGAGGATCGCGGCGGCGGTCGGGCGCTGCTCGGCGTGCTGCGCGGCGCCGACGGCATCGTCTACTGCCAGGACGCTGGCGCGCCGGTTGACGAGATTCTGGACGTGCGAGCGGAGGTACTTGCCGCGGGCATCACCGTGCCGGCAATCCTGGCCGCCACCAAGATGGACGCGGCCCCCGATGGCGCGCTGGCCCGGCTGCAAGCGGCCGCGCCGGACCTGCCCGCAGTGGGGGTATCCGTGCTCGACGACGCCAGCCTGGATGCCTTCAAGGAGGCCGTCTGGCAGCTCACCGGCCTCATCCGCGTCTACTTGCGCCACGACCACGTCACCGGCGAGGAGCCGCTCGCCCTCCAGCCCGGCACGACCATCGCCGACGCTGCCGGCCAGATCCACAAGGAGATCGGGGCTGCCTGCCGCGGCGCCCGGCTGTGGGGACCATCCGCCCGCTTCGACGGCCAGCTCGTGGGGAGAGATCACCGCCTGGAAGATGGCGACACGGTGGAGATCATCGTCGGCTAGCCTGCGTCGATACTGTCCAGAGCTAGCTACCTACGTGCTACAGTCTGAAGTCACGCGAGAGGCCGCCTTGGCGGCAGGGTGGCCCTTGCATGATGATACGACGCGCTCGGAGGGTAATCGGAGTGCCTACCGAGTCGCTCTTTCGGCGCCAGTGGCGGTTTTACGAAACGCCGGCCGGGAATAGGCCGGCGAAGGACTATATCTCGGGACTACCCGAGGCTGATCGTATCCAAATCGTGGCAGCTATGAAGGACGTCGCCGAGGAAGGGCTCAGCGCGGCAAAGCACCTGCAAGGGCATGGTGATCTCTATGAGGTCATTGCGAACGGCGAACATAATGACTATCGCCTCCTCTTTTGCCCGGAGGGCCATTACCACCAAGTGTTGCTGGCGCTGCATGCCTTCGAGAAGCGTAGCAGTGAGACGCCTCGCCAAGAGATTGAGACCGCGGTGCGCCGCCGTTCGTTATGGCGACGACAACGCTACGGCCGATAGATGCTCGAAGCCCACACCAGCTGCTCGGTGGCTCACGACGCTTGCCGGTCCGTTACACTTATACTGCCAACGCCATAGTGTCGTACGGTTGGCGCCGCTGAGATGGAGGGATGCCGTCGATGTGTGAGCCGGATGCCCTTGACGAGCTCATCGCTGAAGGGACGAAGGTCAACGC
The DNA here is from genome assembly GCA_937967325.1 of uncultured Chloroflexota bacterium. Classification (GTDB taxonomy): domain Bacteria; phylum Chloroflexota; class UBA4733; order UBA4733; family UBA4733; genus UBA4733. The sequence goes on along the minus strand of CALBSQ010000025.1, from coordinate 98,763 downwards.
CGACTTTCCCGCGCTCGTGGAAGCGGCCGCCCATCGTCGGAAGCTACTTCGCTCCTTTGGTCGTTTGCGAGAGTCGCTCGGGATCACCCAGCAAACGGTGGCCGCGCGAATGAAAACCTCGCAAGGTCACGTCGCCTCGCTGGAGAGTGGCGAGACTGATCCCAAGTTGTCGACACTGGAACGCTACGCCGTCGCGTTGGGTGCGCCACTGGCTATTCAACTTGGACAGCAGACTGTGACCCTCAATACGCCGCCGCAACCGGACTCCAGCGTTCGCGGCGCCACCGCCTAGTACCCGTCCTGACCGGACGACAAGCTGGCGAGACCATGCCACTACTTGTACTGTCCTCCACCTGTCGCGAACTCACCAGTGTCGGGTATTTGACGGCGGTGCGCCGCTTGCGCCGCGTTTCGGACAGGACACCCGGTCGAATGAAGGGCGCGCGAAGGCACGGCCAGATCGGTCAAGCCTCGACTAGAGCTCCAGCGTACGCGCCACGGCGCGCTCCACATCGCTGTAGAAGACGATATCCACCTGCTCCACCACGTCTTCCGGCAGGCTGGAGAACTGGGCCTTGTTGCCGATGGGGAGGAGCGCGCGCAGGGCGCCGTTGTCGCGGGCCAGCTGGAGCACCTCGGTGACGGAGGACAGCGCCTTGACGTTGCCCTGGATGGTGAGATCGCCGAATACGACCGTACCAGCCTGGACACGCCGGCCTGCGGCTGCCGACTGCATGGCGGCCAGGAAGGCGACGCCACAGGCGCACTCGACGCGCCCACCGGAGAGGTCGACCGCCTCCGCGACGACGTCCTTCTGGGCAAGGAGCGGCGCCAGCCCGGAGCGGTCCTTGCTCGCCTGCAGGTAGGCCCAGGCGCGATTGAGCGACTCCTTCAGTGCCGGCTCCAGCCCGGCCGGCGTGCGCAGCCTACCGGCGCCAGCCGTCAGCGTCACCTCCAACCGGTAGAGGGCGATGCGGCCATCGCTGTCCATCGCCCCGGTGTAGACCGTGCCCGGCGGCAGCGGGTCCGGCGAGATGGCGCGGCTGCCGCCCTGCTCGGGCACACCCACCATGCGCTCCAGCTCACCGTCCTCCACGTCGATGTAGGAGAAGCTGGTCTTGTAGAACTCGAAGGAGCCGCGCTTCTTGAGCTGCTCTTTTACCCTCCGGCGGGCCTCCAGCGCCAGCTCGAGGTACTCCTGGAGCTCCTCCTTGGTGTGCTCGCCGTGGGGGTGGAGCAGCTTGAGCAGACCACTCACGGTCTTGCGCGCGGCCGTCGCGTCGCGCCCCTCCACGTGCGAGCCGAAGCGGAAGCGGCCGTCCAGGGCATCGTAGCGGTTCTGCCGGCGCAGCGCGCGGAAGGCCTCGGCCAGATAGTCCGTCACGAAGCCGTAGTGGTTGGTGAGCAGCTCTTTGGAGGTCTTGGGCACTTCCCAGCCGGGCAGGTAGAAGTGCAGGCGATCCATGAGCGCCAGGTCGAACTCTCTTGGCAGCGGCTGGAAGAGGTCAGTGCCGGCGTTCTGGACCAGTATCTCCACGCTCTGGTTGAGATTGCCGATGAAAACGAAGGAGGCTTCGGCGCGCACCTGGGTGATGCCGCGACTGAAGCGGCCGTTGGCCATGTAGTCCTTCATGATCTGGATAGTGTCGGGGTCCTGGACCTTCAGGCCGCCGACCTCGTCGAAGGCCACCACATCCCAGTACCCCACCAGGCCCACCTGGCGGCGGGAGTTGTTGTAGAAGAGGTTGGCGCTGCTGGCCTTGCCACCGGAGATGAGGATGCAGTAGGGCGACATCTCGCTGAAGACATAACTCTTGCCGGTGCCGCGCGGCCCCAGCTCGATGAGGTTGTAATTGCTTTCCACGAAGGGCAGGAAGCGGCAGGTCAGCAGCAGCTTCAGTCGCCGGTCCATGCGCGCCGGCTCCAGCCCGGCGCTGCGCAGGAGCACGTCCAGCCAGGCGTCCGTAGTGAGCTGCCGCCGCCCCTCGCAATACTCCTCGAAATCGAAGCGGGCGAGCTGGATGGGGCGCAGGTCGGCAATGCGGAAGGGGGCGCCTTTCCCCTTCGCGGCATCCTCGTCGTCGATCCCAGTGTCGTACTCTACATCGATGATAGCCCAGACGCCGCCCTCCAGCAGCCGGTCGTACTGGCGGTAGAAGCGCTCGCCGATCTGGATACGGCTGTAGTTGAAGTTGTCCATGGCCGCCCAGTATTTGCCCTCGCTGGCGACGAAGCGGACCTCCACGCGGTCGATGAAGCGGTGCTTGCCCCGTTGCTCGACCAGGGCTTGCGCCTTGTTGGCCTCGTCGTGGCGGAAATAGTTGCTGCGCAGCGTCGTCTTCACCGCCTCGATACCTAGCCGAATCTCCTCCGGATCGTCCGAGGCGCAGTAGCGGCCGAGCAGGTACTCCAACACGTAGCTGGGCACATTCTCGCCACCCTTGATCTGTTGGAGCAGGTCTTTGCGCACCACCTTACCGGCGAAGACGGCGGTCAACTGGCTATCGAGGGCGTCCATGGACGGCATGGTCAATCCATTCTGGAATTGCGGAGGGGCAGCCGGTGATATACAGCGCCAGTCTTGGCATCGCTGGCGCGCACCTCGATCCGCGACCCGTGAAAGTCCGGATCAATTACCAGCGGTACCGATACGTCCTCGCCCACCGGCAGGGTGATCTCGCCGCTGGCCGGGTCGCGCGCATCGCAATCGCCGGCCTGGCCGACCGAAGCCGCCTTGGGTCCACTGCCATCGAAGGCTTCCAGGCGCACGGCGACGGAGTGTTCCAGCATGGACGTCGCGCGCAGCTTCAGGCCGACCACGGAGCTGGTGAAGCGGTCGCTGCGGTAGCTGACGCTCACCTCGGCGCCGCCCGCCGGCGTGCCGCCGCGCCGTGGCTGCAGCACGACGATGGGTACCAGGCACTCCTGCAGGGAGAGCCCCTCGTGGAAGTAGCCGCCGGCCTCGCCGAAGGTCTTGAAGCCAACCGGGACAGCCAGCTCCTCCACCGGGCCGGCGATGCCCACGTCGCGCGCCGGCAGGACCAGGACGCCGGCCGGTTTCGCCGGGCCGGCGCCCAGCAAGGCCCGCCGCTTGCGCAGCAGCCAGCGGCCGGGAGGGAAGGGGAGCGCGTCGCCCGCCGGGAGCTCGGGCAGGAGGATGTGGCCGTGATCGGCGGCGAAGACCAGCTTCTGGAAGCCCATGTCTGCTAGCCATTGCCCCACCGCTTTCAAGTCGCCGACGACCTCGCTCATCAGCCGGCGGGCCTGGAAGAGGTTGGGCCCCTCGCCCAGAGAGTCGATGTCGCGGCTGCGCAGGATCAGCAAGTCGCTGTTGCCGACCTGGCGGCGCAGGCGAGCCGGCCCCAGCTGCAGCGCCTCCTCCAAGGCAAGGTCGTGGACGCGGTCGCCGTAACGGGCGGCCAGGAAGGCTTTGCGCGCTTGCAGGTGCGGCAGCGGCGTGTTGCCGATGGCCGGTACCAGCTCGGAGCCGTCCTGGGTAAGGGTGAAGGCGCCGTCGGCGCCGGGCAGCAGCGCGGCCATGCCAAACTGCGTAGTCGGCGGCAGCACGGCCGCTGCCGCTTCCACACGCACCTCGCCGAGGGAGGCGAGGGCGTCGCCCAGGTCGCGCCCCAGCTCGTAGCGGAGGCTGTCGACCAGGATATAGGCGGTCTTGCGCCGGTCCGCCAGCTCCGGCGCCACCTGCGCGTCGAAGGTCTGCGTCTGGCGCTTGAGATGCTCGGGCGGCCAGCCCTCGCGGGCGACCGCCGCCTGGAAGGCCGCCTGCCAGGGAGCGGCAGCCTCGGCGTAGCGGGCGCGGCAGTGCTGGACGGCAGCCTCCACCTCGTCCGCATGCCGGCACTGCGCCGCTGCTTGCTCGAACAGCCGTTGGGCGCGGTCCAGCCGCCAGACCCCGTCCGTCCCCACGTACGCCTCAATGAGGTCGCGCAGGGCGACCGGCAGGGTGCGCCCACGGAGCGACGCCGCTGTGTCCAAAAAGCTCCGGCAGCGCTCGGCAACTCGCCAGAGCAAGCTGCGCTCGGGCGCCTCGCGCCAGGGACTGCCCTTGCCACCGTCGAGCAAGGCATTCGCCGGCGGGAGATCGTCGCCGGCGAGAGCCAACACCACCGCCCACAGCCGGCGGTGCTCCTGGCAGGAAAAGGTGTCGCGGCTGCCCACCCCGGCCGCCGCATCGACAGCGCGGCGGATGGGCAGCTCACGCTCGACCGCCTCCGCCAGGTCCACGTAGGACTCGCCCAGCGCCGGCGCACGCAGGCGATCACAGACGGATAGCACGCGTGCCTTCCGGTCGTCGGGCGCAAGCGGGACGCCCTCAAGGACGGCAGGCAAGCCACCAGGAAGATCGAATGCCAGCTCGCTGACCAGTAGGAAACGGCCGACGCGCGCGCGCAGCGCGACCCAGCCCTCGCCGGATTGGGCGGGAAAACCGACCTCCGTCGTCGCCAGACGGCCAAACTCCACCAGCGCGCCGGGCGTGTCCACCAACCGCTGCGCCGTCTCCGCGTCGGAAAGGGCCTGGACGATCGCCTCGGCTGGCGACTCCACGCCGAGGGCCTGACGAAGCAGCGGGTAGGTGGCGCCGGCGGGGAGGGCGTCCAGAGATTCCAGCGTCGGCCGCCCCTCGCGGAAGATCCGGGCGATCTCGTCAGCCCGCCGCGGCAAGGCAGCCTGGGCAAGTGACAGGAGCGACTCGGCCTCGTTGTCCCCGAAGGTGCCGCCACAGCAGGCGAAGGCCTCGAAGGGGTCCTCCTGGCGCTGCTCCGGCGTGACACCGCGGGCGGCCGGCATATACATGAGCAAGGTCTGCCGGCTCTCCGGCGACCCGCCCGGCTCGTTCAGCTGGCGGTATACGGCGTCGGCCGCGCGCCGGGCGCGCAGCCTCGAGCCGGTGGCCGAGACAACCGCGCAGGCCGGCAGGTCGAGGTTGGGCAGGAGCGCCTCGAAGCGGCGCTCAGCGTCGTACCAGACGACGACGCGCCGCTCCTGCAGCCGCGCCCCGAGGCGGTCGCGGATAAGAGAAGAGACGGGGCCGAGTGGAGTCGTCAGCGCAGTTGCCCTTCTGCGTCGCGCTCGCAAGCTGAAAGGCCTGCCCCCTGGCGACTGAAGTCGCGGGCAACCCACCGGGACGCACCGTACAGGTCCCTGGTGCTACGCTGCCTGCTCACTCCTGATTCCCTGCACGCCGGCTGGCGGACGCGCGCCCGCGCGTTGTCGGCGCGGCATCGTGCTCATCGTACAGATCCTCCCGATCGTGGGCAATAGCCAGCGACTTGTCGCTGCGGCACTTCTGGTGGACCCGCTCCGGCCAGAGGGTGTAGGCCAGGTGCGCCCAGTCATAGTCGCCACGCTGGAGCCTCTGCCAGCACTCCCGCGTGGCCTTGGCCCAGTCGCGATTGCGAAAGAGCGCGTGTAGCGGCGCCGCGTTGATGATGACGCCGTCGTCCAGGTTCGTACGATACGGCAACTGCGCTACGCGGAGCAGCTCGTCGCGGAAGGCGCGGAGCTCGTCCCGGAAGCGCATCACAACCTCAACCTCCTCGCGCAGCGCCTTGGCCTCCCGCCCGCTCGCCTCGGCCAGCCGACCCGTCAGCTCACCAAGACGTCGCTCGGTCCCCGCCAGCTTCGGCTCGACGTAGCGGTTGACAGCAGTAAAGACGGTGTCGGAGGTAAGCCGGTGGTAGGAGAGCCAGAGCGCGTAGGAGCCGGAGGCCGTGGAGAGCGACCAGTAGATCGGCGCCTGGCGGCGGCTCTTGGAATAGCGCTTCAGGTGATCGGCAAAGAAGCCGGCGGGCTTGGCGAAGTAGTCGCGCAGCTCACGCAGGCCGAGCAGCTCACAAGCCTCCCGCTCGATTCCCTCGGCCTGCGCCCCAATGCCGTCCGGCCAGAGCAGCGCCAGCACCTCTCGCACGCGACGGACAAGGTCGCTCGGGTGCTCGGGATCGTCAACGAGGACGCCGTCCCAGGCGATGCGCAACGGATAGCTCGCCTCCGGGACGCTGGGCTGCCGGACGCTGCCCTCCGTTGGCACGGTGATGGCATCGGGCCGCGCCCGCAGCCACTCCTCGCTGACGATGTGCTCCGGTGTGGCCGGCAGGGCGTCGGGGCCGACGAGCATGCCGGGCGAGCAGACGGGCAGCGGATCGAACGGACCTTGCAGCTTGGGGACCAGTGCGTGGTCCAGCGCCAGGCGCACATCCCAGCGGCCGAAGGCACAGCCCAGGGCATAAGACACGAGGCCGGCAACGAGCGCGCGGCGGTCGGCACTGGGAGCTGCACCCTCCTCCTCCACGTCCTCATCCGCTGCCTCTGCCTGGTTCGTTGCCTCTGCCGCGCCGCTACCCAGTGATTCCTCGATGGCGCTGCGGTCCTCGTCGGCGATGCCGTAGAGACGATAGGCGATCTCGTCGATCTCGCGCTGGCTCCGGGCCAGCACCGCCTGCGCCGCGTCCACCCCCGCCTGCCAGGCCGCGGCGCGCTCGGCCAGGGAGCTGCCCGGCACCTGGAGCAGCGCGGGCCGCGTGAAAGCGTGGCTGGTCTCCACCAAGGTGTCGAGGGCACGTTTTCCGCACACACATCTAATAGCTAGTTTACCGAGCTGCTGGCCGTCCTCCTTATCTAGATCAGGGACGGTAACGCGTCCAATGGTCCCGACCTGATAGGAACGAGCAGCGGCATCACCGGCACCAACCATCAGTGACAAGTAGACATTAAACAGGAGCGAGTTCATCAAGCCAAGCATCTTAGGCAGCAGGAGTGGACTCTCACAGAACCCTGCGGAACCTTTCACTGAAAAGATGCCGCCAGCATTCCATGTGCGCGCCGAGAACAGCCGAGTTGTCCGATCGCTCCACGTTATCCCTTGTCGAAAGTAGTAGTCGACGCTTTGGGGACGAGATGCGATCCTGCCGTCCAGCCCCGGCAAACTTCTGATAGCAGCACCATCGCGCTCCCAGTTGACAAGTAGGTGGATATCGGAGTAAAAGGTCGAATACTCCCCACCTTTAGCGAACGGCGCCCATGGGCATCCCTGGTACGTCCGCCCTCGGCAGTATATGGCGATTTCGTTAGCATTTTCTCGAGGACCACTGGCCGCATCCACTACTTTATCGGATAACACTTCCCACCACGCGCGCACAAAACGGAAGTCGTCGGCTGTTGCCAGGCCCTGCTTGACGGTGCGCCCATCGCCCTCGAAGCGCGGCAGCTCGGTGAACTTGCGCCGCAGGGCGTCGCTCACCCAGTAGGCGAAGGGGCTGCCGGGCACCTGGTGGAAGCTGTGGGGGTCGGCCTGGTAGGTAATGCCGTCCGCTCGCTCGCCGTGGTGCAAGGCATCAATGGCCTCGCCGAGCGCGGCGGCTTTGTCGTCGGATCGGAGCAGGCGGAAGAAGGACGTTACGGAGCTTTGCGCCCGGACGGGTGAACCGCTCATGACTGCTTCATTACGGCCTCTCCCACCGAGTCCCGATACAGCCAATAGAGCCTGAAAGGCACAAAAACGTTGACTCGGCGGCCACCATTCGCTACCATGTAGGCAATCCAGTTTCCTGGAGGTGGAAGGTTTTGGCCTTCGGCGGCCCTTCGGGGCCGCTTCTCTTTATGGTAGCCATTTCCGTCCCCAACCGTCTTTCTTCCCGCTGGTACTCCGATCATACTTTCGCTCCTCAAGGATCTCAGCGATCCGTCCACCGAAGTTGGTAGGCAGTGATTCGTTATTGTGCCGCGCCAGCACGGCTCGGTAGCTCGGGTGGGCGATGAGGTCCGCGAGCTGTAGCCCGGCGATATTGTTGCTCTTCGGTTTGACCTTGAGCTGTCTGCTTGTGAGCAGCGCCGAGAACTCGCTCGCCTGGAGAAAGTCTGACCCCTGCGTACAAACGCGCTCGAACGAGCGCTTCAAGCGCATGTCGTCGTTCCCGCCTCTCGACTCGGCCATGACGTCCCCCACTGCCCCTTTCCTCTTGAGGAACATGACGTAGCGCTCGACGAGCACAGTGAGGCAGTAGTGGTAGGGATCGAAACGCCAGGTCTGGTACCGTTGCTCGTGCTCCAGCTTGTCAATGACGACGGTGATAACCGTGTAGTCGAGCTCGGTCAGGAACCGCAGTAGGTCATCGTTGAACGCTCGCTCGACGGTATTGTCCTGAAGGCGCTCGAAGGGGTGCTTCTTGTTCACCAGCTCCTTGCGATGAAGGATGACCGGCTCGTCAGGATGAGAGCCAAAATACCGCGCCTTTAGGGACTCGATCACCGGGGCAACGGTTGTCGCGACATAGTCCAGGTCGAGGATCACTCCCGTGAGGCTGAGATAGCGATGGTTAGGGTCGTGTGAGGCGCCGAGATCAGAGTTGCCAACCTCGTCAACGTAGAGGCGGTGCTTGGCCGCACCAACGGGCGTTAGCCCCATAATGTCACGCCACTCGCTCCAGACAGTACGCCGCCGTCTCCACCATCGCCGCGTCCAGCACGCCGTAGCCGAGGTCGGCCAGCACGGTCGGGCGCGCCTCTTTGAGCAGGATCTCCTCCCGCCATTTCTGGAATGACGACAGGAAGAAGCCGGTGCGGCTGGTGATGGCGCCGAGCAGCCCGCGCAGCTGCAGCCGGCCCAGCCAGCGCTCGACGAAGGCGGCGTAGACGTCGTTCTTGGTGCGCGGGTAGGCGCGCTCGAGGTAGCTCTTGGACGGATTGCTGGCCTCGCCAAACGGCGGATTCATCAGCACCACGTCGTAGCGCCGGCGGCAGAGGTCGATGAAGCCGAAGCCGCGCGTCGCGTCGCCAGCGAACATGCGGCGGCTGGCGCGGTCGCCGTTGCTGGCCTGAGCGGCGTAGTCGGCCAGCGCCGCCAGCAATTGCTGCTCGGCGGTCTCCCAGAAGCGCTCCTCGCTCTCGGTAATCAAGGGCAGCGCCAATTGCTCGGAGGGCGGCTCCAGCCCAGGCAGGGCAGTGCGCACGGCGCCCGGGCTGAATAGCGCTCGCGCTCGCGCCTCCTCTACCGTTGCCTTGATCTCCTCCTCGATCTTCAGCAGCGAGCCGGCCTCGCCCGCGACCTGCATCTTCTGCCAAATGACGCGGACCAGCGGTCGCAGCCGCTCGTCGACGCCCTCGAGATACTCCGCCAGCAGCGGCTCCTCGCCCGGCATCGGCTCGGCGCAGACGATGTTGGCTCGCGTTATGCGCGGTCGCTCGGCCGTCTTCAGCTTCAGGGCCTGATAGGCGCGCTGAGCGCGCAGCCAGAGGGCGAGGGTGGCGATCTGGCAAGCGCGCGGGTCGATGTCGATGCCGTGCAGGTTGTGACGCAAGATCAGCGCCGGCACGGCCTGCGCGAAGTCCTCCCGAGACGGGAACTCCCGCTGCAATCGTGGGCGAAGCTCCGCGTCGGCGTAGGCCTCCTCGTAGATGGTCGCCAGCAGCTCGTAGGTGTAGAGCAGGAAGTGGCCGCTGCCGCAGGCGGGATCGAGCACCTTCAGGTCGCGCGGGTCTTTCTTCGGGCGGTGCCGGATGTATTCCGGCTGCCGGAGCAGCTCCTCCTGGCTGAGGTCGCCGGTTGGCGATGCTTCGCGCGGCGGCGCTTCCCCGGGCTTCAGGAAAACTTCGTTGGGCCGGCGAACGAGGTAGCGGCACTCCTCGCTCAAGCGTGTGTCACCCCGGCGCATCTCGTACCAGGTGCGGCCCAGCGTGTTATCGGTGAGGAACTCCACGACGTAGCGCGGCGTGAAGAACTGGTTGCGCACGGCCAGCTCGTGGCTGTTGCGCGGCGCTGCCGCCTCGCGCATCTGCTTGCGCTCCGCCGGGTCGTTGTAGTACTGGTAGACCCAGCCGATCGTCTCGTCCTCTCGCCACAGCCCGGCCAGGCCGGGGGCGTTGAGCAGGGCCAGTACCTCCTCCAGGCAGCGATCGCTCGGGAAGAGCCGCGAACGCGGATCGGCGCGGTCGAACAGCAACGGCAGGTCGACGGCCACCTCGTCGTAGAGACACTCCAGGTAAGCGCGGTAGGTCTGGGCGCGGTTGCCGAGGGCATTGTTGGCCACGCGCTCGTAGACCTGGAAGCCTGGCGACGCCAGGCCCCGGCCCACCGATTCTTGGATGAGGTCGCGCTCCTCCGCCATGCGCAGCGCTGCCAGCCGGTTGAGCGTGGTGAAGCCGATCTCGCGGGTCAGCCGCTCATAGGCGGCCTTGCGCCGCTCGGCGCCGCGCTCCGAGGCGATGAAGTGGTCGAGCAGGGCACGCAGCTCCTCGCCTGCCGTCCGCTCCTCCTCCGTCAGCCCGTCGATCCGGTCGAGGGCGATGAGGCTGCCGTCTTCCTGGAACCCCAGCCGGCGCAGCTGGGCGCCCACGTCCGAGGTCAGGCAGTCGCGCGCTTTGCCGGTGGTCTGGGCCAGCAGGTTGCGGGTGGGGCGGTCGAAGCTCACGGGCGCACCCGCACCCGCAGCGGCGCCCCGGCCTGCAAGGCGCTGGCGATGGCCGACCGCAACTCAGTGAACCAGGGTTCCAGGTCGTCGAGCGAACGGACCACCTCCGGGGGATTGACTGCCAGCTCGAAGTCCACCGGCGCCGCTGTGTCGTTGCCGTCGTGGATAGCAGGCTCCGCGGGGACGCGCCGTCTGACCTCTGCCTCCAGCTCCCGCCGCAGGCGGTCGATGCCCGCGTCGCGAGCCAGCAGTCGCCGCAGCGCCGCTACCTCCTGGCCCTCGGGCGCGCTGGCCGGCAAGTCGCTGATCAGGCGGTTGCCAATATCTTCACGGTCCTCGTCGGCCAGGCGCAGCCACTCCGGCAATGCCTCCAGCGCCTTGCGGATGGCGAGCAGGGCAGCAGCGTAGGCGCGGTGACGGTCGGCGTAGCTCGCCGAAGCGCGCTCGCGCAGCCGCCGGTCCAGACCGCGCAGGTCGGCCAGGCGGGTGTGGAAGCTGTCGGACTTCAGGGCGTCCTCCAGCAGGCCGCGCTCGCCTTCCTCGGCTAGGGTCGGCACGCCAAAGTCTCCGCACAGCTCGTCCGCTGCCCGCAGCAACTCGCGCGCCTCGCGAACGGTCCCATCGGCTCCGCGCTCCAGCTCCGCCGCGATCAGCTTCGCCCACTCCAGGTCGGAGGAGAAGCGACAATCCGCCGCGCCCAGGATGGACAGCGCGCCGGCCCCGTCGCCTTGCAGGATGGCCCGCCCGGCGGCGACGGTGGACTGGGCGCGCTCCACTCCCGGCAGGTCAAGCGCCTCGAGCTGCTTCGGCAACGCGCCAATCTCCTCCAGGCGCCCCGGCAGGTGGTCGCGGGCGGCGCGGCTGATGGCATCTTCCAGCGGCAGCACGGTGATGCCAAGCATGGCTTCCAGCCGCTCGCTGGCCCGCTCCAACATCTCCAGGGTCGGACGGATTCCGCGCAGCGATAGCCCAACGCGCCCGAAGCCTTGCGTGCTGCGCAGCGCGTCGGCCGCCGCCGGCCCGGCGACAGCGATAGGCGCGCCGCTGGTCGGGACGTGCAGGACGATCTCGCCCGCCGTCAGCAGCCCGGCCAGGATGTAGCGCGTCGCGTCCTTGGACCAGCCGTAGGGGACGGCGAAGAATAGGTCCTGCACGGTGTTGCCCAGGAGGCGGTCAGTGCCGGCCTGCTCCAACCGCTCGCGCAGGGCTTGCCGCGCCTGCGCCAGCGCCGGGTGGTCCGGGTTGACCCGCGTCCGGCTGCCGCCGAGGCTGACCAAGCCGAGCGGATCGTGCTCACGCGGCATGCGGTCCAGCCGCTCCACGCCCAGGAAGCGCGCCGCCAGGTCGGTCGGGGGGCGGATGTTGACCAGCCGGAAATAGGGGTAGATGGCGTCGGCGGCGCCCTGGAGCACGACGCGAGCGGCGTCGGCCACGGCCGTTCCGGCAGTGCGCGCCGGGACGGGTGTGCCGCGGAAGATGAGGGTGCCATCCAGCAGCGCGGCGCGAAACAGCTCCTGGGCCCGCTCTTCTCCCCGCTGGGCGGCGCGGTCCTCGGCGCGCAGGAACTGCGCCACGTCGCCGTCGGCATCGCTCTCGGGGATCTCGCGGACGATGAAGCGCGAGCGGAGAACGTCCACCAGCGCGTCCTCCACCGCCTCGTCTGGCCTCAGCAGCCAGGCGATGGCGGCGCGCCATTCGGGTCGTCCGGTGGTGTCGGCCAGCAACGCCTCCCGCCGGATCTCCCAGCCGGCGCCGTCGGTCAGCTCCAGCCGGAGCTGGACCTCCTCGCTCTCGCCGGCGACCGGCGCACTGCCCAGCCGGACGCCGGCACGGACGGTCTTGGCGCCCTCCAACGTCGCCGAGGGGAGGGGATCGAACAGCCGCTGCAGCACGCGGCTGCGCAGTTGGCTGACCTCGGCCGTCGTCGGCAGGTGGGCATTGCGGCGCTCGCGCAGTGGCCGGACGCCATCGCTCAGGAAGGTGTAGCCGCCCACCTGCGGATCGTCGACGATGCCGGTCTCCTTCTCGGCCAGCAGCCGGTCCAGCGCCGCCCGCACCTGGTCTCCCCGCGGCACGTCGCCGATCTGGCGATAGAGCAGCGCCGCCAGGTTTGCTGCCGAGCGGGGGAAGTTCTCGATGGGCTGGAGGGCGGCGATCGCCTTGGCCACGCGCAGCGCCGCCTCGTCGCCCGACAGCACCTTGGCTACCCGCTCCACACCGCTCACGACGTGCGGCAGCGACCTGGCCAGGTCGGCGCGCAGGGTGTCGTAGAAGCCGTCGATGGTGGCGAGACGGCCGACAGCCTGGTCGGCCAGCAGTCCTGTCCCGGGCGGCAGTGCCTTGCTGGTGTCGACCAGCAGGTCCTGGATCACGCGAATGACCGAGCGCAGGCCGATCGCCGAGCGCGCCAGAACTCGCACTAGCTGCAGCAGCAGGTCGAAGTGCTGGGGCAGGAAGGGATAGAGGTTGACGAAGCTCTCCTCGTCGAGCCCGCCGCCGAACAGCCGGCTTCGCTCCAGTCGCGTGTTCACGGTCAGCGCCTGACCGTGGGCGCGGTAGAGCGCGCGCAGGCTTGCCTCCCCCTCCGCCGACTTGCTGAGCAGCCGGCGCCAGGTGATCTCGCGAATGTCGCTGGCCTCGAGCTGGATGCCGATGGGGAAGCGGTCGCGCAGCTTGGTCAGCTCGGCGGAGTTGTAGAGGGCACGCTCAACGATCTCCGTCAGCGTCTGCTGTCCCGTCGCCACCAGCCAGGCGCGGCCTTGACCCAGTTCCTTGATGTTGCGGGCCAGCCCGTCCAGGTTGAGGATCAGCTCGCCGCGCGGCGCCACGTACTGGCCGGCCTCGTCCACCAGGAACAGCGCGTTGCGGTAGCCGCTCTTGCGGCGCACCAGCTCTAGCATCTCCGCCGCCAGGTCGCGGACGTTGTCGGCCATCGAAAACCGCAGGGAGCGGAAGTCCCCGGGCTGCGCGAACTCGTGCGGGTAGAAACTCGGCACGAGCTGGTCGGCGCGCGGCACGCCGACCAGGGGGTTGTCATGCACGGTGTCCCAGTCATCGCCGAAGCGCTCGCGATAGGCCTGCCGGAACGCGTCCAGCCGCCCCTCGCGGTCCAGGCGCAGCTCGAGCTGGGCCAGCTTCTGCTCCTTGGAGTAGCCGGCCCACTGCAATACCTTCCAGTAGAGCACGGTGGAGACCGTCACCACGGAGGAGGAGACGAGCTGCTCGGCGCCGAGGTCCAGCATGATCACGGCGGTCGGCTCGCGGCGCGCCAGCGTCCGCAGCTCCTGGGCGACGTCGGGCGCGCCGATGCGCTCGGCCAGCAGCTCCAGGAAGGGCCGGCCGTGTACCGTGCGCTTAGGATCGAGGGCAAAGCCGAGATACTTGGTGAAGGAGCTCTTGCCGGAGCCGTAGAAGCCGGAAACCCACATGCCGGTCTCGGTGACCTGGCCGCCGCGGACGCCGGCCCCGAAGACGTCGAGGAAGCGCCGGAAGTTCTGCTCGACGTTGGCCGTGACCTCGTACTCCTCGACCTCCGCCTGCAGCCGCTGGTCGTCGGCGGCGTAGTAGTCGATGACTTTCTCGATGGGGCGGTCGATCGGCCGGTGCGCGGAAAAGAGGGAGCGGATGGCGGCGGTGGTCGTGGGAGCAGTCACGGTAAGCCTCCGATGAGGGTGGCGCGATAGTTGCCGTCCTCCGGGTAGAAGCCGAGGAAGCGCAGCCCGAACTGACCGGCCCGGCCGCCCGGGTAGAAGATCACGGTGGGCACGGCAATGCGGTCGTGCAGCGCGCTCTCCAGGCCGCGAACGCGGAAGTAGGGATGGAGCGTCTCGACTTCAGTGAGGAAGACGACGGTGTTGGGCCGTCCAGTCGCCAGCAACGGCACGAGGAGATCAACGAGCGCGTTGCGGTTGCGCAGGACGTCGCGCACCGACTCGTTGACCTCGCGCTGATCGGCGCCGTCCTCGAACTCCAGCCAGGTCGGCCAGTGGCCGGAGGCGTCGATCACTTGCCAGAGCAGGTCGGCGAAGGAGATGCGCTCGACGGTGATACCCAGGTTACGCAGCCTGGCCGTCCATACCGGGATCTGCTCCTTAACCGTCAGCGCCTGCTCCGGCGGGTAGACGAAGTAGTAGAAGGGGTCGCTGCCGCGCGGCTGGGGGTCACGCAGACGCGCCAGCAACTCCGCAAAGTCAGCCTCGAGCGAGGACATCGACTGCCTCCTCCAGGCTGCCGTACTTCCAGGTGACGCGGACCACCTGACCAGCCCGCTGCAGGATCAGACTGCCGTCGCCGGCCAGCGCGTCCAGCCGGTTCCAGACATCGCGCGGCTCCAGACCGAAGAGCTGCCAGGCCGGCTGTTCGGCCAGGGAGGCGTCGGTGACATCGGCGCAGTGGAGCAGGTAAGCCAGATAGACCACCGTGCCATCGGCGGGCCGGTAGGGCAAGACAGCACAGCGGCCGCCCCTGAGGTCGCCCACCAGTCCGAACTTGCCCAGCACGTTCAGCACGCGCGCCGCCATGTCCTTCTTGAGCGCCGGCGACCAGGCCGTAGCGAGACGCCCGTCCAGCTCCGCCTCGGCCAGAAACTGGCGCACCACGTCGATGGACAAGGAGAGCCGCCCCTCCCGCGCCGCCGGCCAGTAACGCGACACCGTGAAGTCACGCAGCAGCGCCTCCTGCCGGGCGACGTAATAGAACACGAGGTCGCTGAAGAGCTGGCGCTGCGCCTCGCCTGCCGCCAGGCGGCGCAAGTGCCGCGCAGGTCTGTCATCCGGCAGGAGGAAGCGCTGAGCAAAGGCGCGCACGTAATCCTGCACGGTCCGCGCTGTGGCCTTGCCCAACACGTCGTCGCGGCGCACCCGCTCGATGAAGGCCGGGATGGGTTGTCCCGGCTCCCATGCCAGGAGGAGCGTGCGGATCTCGTCCAGCCTGATGCCGCCGCGAGCGAGACCCTCACGATAGGTGGTGACCGGGGCGGTCAAGGCAGTAACGGCGCTCACCGGGCATCCAGATATGGGTAGACCGGTCGACCAGCAGCAAAGCCGGCCGCGTACAAGGCACACACCTGCCCCAACGCGCGACCGCGGCGCAACTCCTGGATGGAGCCTGCGCGTTGCGGCCCGATCGCCTCGGCTGGCGCGTCCCGCGCCGCCACGCTTCGGAGCGCTGCCAGCCGCTGATCCTGACTTTCCAGGGTCGCCAGCGGTCGCAGGACCCTTTCCGCCTCTGACCCACGCAGGAATTCGTCCCAGGCGGCTTCGTCCGCGACGGGCAACCGGAACAGATGGAAGACGCCGTGTCTCCCGATGCGGGCATCGTGTTCGATCAGAGCGGCCCGACCCGTCGTCTGCAACGACGCGGCCAGGGCCGTGCGCGGGAAGAGCCTGGCCAGGATACGCTGTCCGGTGGGCAAGCTCGCCTGGCTCCGCCACCATGGCGGCGCGGCCGCTTCGCCCAGGACACCAACCAGCCAGCGCGCCCCGGTTACCGTCTCGAGGAAGTCAGTCAACCAGCACCCCCATCGACGATCAACCGTGGCATCCGGACTCGACTGAGGACCGAGCAGAGACCAACCACCCAGACGATCAGGCAACAACGAGCATGTGGAGCGGTGACCGCCGTTGGGACGCTGCCGTGCATGGACGCGAACATTGGCCTCTTGTCTAGCGGAGCCTACTGTAGCATGAATGAAGAGCGCGCGCTGATCAGACCGCAAACCATCTCCGGCACGATATTTGGGCTATAGCGGTCGCGCGCGCTGGCAACGGCCGCTTGCCGCCAGGCTGAACGTGGCCACTTATCGAAACGTCCACAGCCTCCTGCAGGAGGACTTGTAATCGTAGCCCGCTGCTTTAGCGGCGGGTGCGTCTGTGGATACCATACGCGTCTTCAGTTTAGGCGCAGACGTTGATGCCCTTCGCCTTGAGGGCCTGGTTGTCGACGTTGGCCTGCTCGGTGAGCAGTTTCTGCGCGTCGGCACCGCAATCCGTGGGAGCCGGCGTCCCCTTCGGTTGGCTGGGCACCGTGACCTTCAGCGCCCGCATCTCCCAGGACGGCTCGGGGAAGAACCGACCGCTGTTGATCGCGTCCACCAGTAGCTTCTTGTCGCTCGGAGGGATCGAGCTGGCCTGGTACGCCGGCGACTCCTGCACCTTACGGTTGGAGTAGACGTCGCGTGCGCCGTTGGCTTTGACCGACTCGAGCAGATAGGCCGGGTCATTGGTGAACTCCAGGTAGTTCCAGGCCATGTCTTTGACCTTGGACGGCGTGAAGATCGCTATCCCGCCGCCAATAGTGGTCACGATGCGCGGCTTCTGTTTGTCACCCACCGGCGGCAGGGCCCAGTCCCACTGGAAATTGCCCTTGACGGTGTCCGCGTAGTAGCTGCGCTGATCGTAGGAGAACTGCATGGCCGCCTTGCCCCCGGAGAAGAGACCCTCGTAGCCGTTGGCGTCCAGCTTGTTGGCCTGGTCGTCGGTCGGACTGAGGTGGTCTTTGCAGATGGCTGCCTGGTACCACTGATAGGACTGGATCGTTTCGGGCTGGTCGTAGTTGATCCGCGTGCAGGCGCCGGGCTGCGTCGGGCCACCCTGCCACATCGCCTGGCCGTGGTTGCCGGCGTAGTGGATCACCCACCAGCTCGGCATCATCCCGCCGATCTCCGTCCAGGCAGCGTTCTGATACTTGTTGAGTCGATTGGCCGCGTCCAGCCAATCCTGGTAATCCCACGTCGAATCCGGATACTTCACCCCCTGCGTCGTCGGCAGCGCGTACAACTTTCCGGCGATGCTCTGCTTGGTCAGCGTGGTCTCGTAGAAGTCTTCCTGGATGGTCACATCGGGATATTTCTGGAGGAAGGCCGCCTTCTGCTTCTCCCAGCGCGCCTTGGCATCGGACGTGTTGAGTCCGAAGTCCATAACCAGCAGTGTCGTCGCCCCAGCTTTGCTCGGCGCGGCGGAGGACGCCGCGCTGACCTGTTGCGTCGCTGATGACGAAGCGGACGACGCCTGGGACGTCGCGGCTGATGACGAGGTTGTCGCGGTTTGCGCCGCCGACGTCAGCGCGGCCGAGCTCGTCGTCGCCACCTGCGACGACGGCGCGGCGCTGGTGGTCGCGGCGGACGGGCTCGCCGTCGTGCCCACCGCGCTGGTGCTGGATCCGGTCGCGGCGGCGCCTCCGCCGCAGGCCGCCAGCAAGGCGGCGCCGGCGATGCCAAACACGGCGTTCGCGCTCCTTGCTAAGAGGACTCGTCGCGTCAAGTTCTGTGTCATGTCCCACCCGTCCCTTGCTTCACGCCAGACGCGCTCGTCGCAGTCGGGGCATATCACGGTCTGGCAATGCTGTCAAGATCCCTCGTCGTGGGCTTCCGGCGCCTATGTCGGGCGAGCCGGCGTGTAGCCTAACTTCCCCATCCACTCCTATCCGGCAGGCGCAAGAAATCGAAGTCGCAGCCCTCCGGGGCTTGCAGCACATGCTGCTGGTAGAGCTGGCGGTAGCCGCGCTCGAACTGCAGCGGCGCCCGCTGCCAGGTGGCGCGGCGGCGCGCTAACTCGTCGTCGGCGACCTCCAGGGTGAGCGTTCGGCCTGACACGTCCAGGGCGATCATGTCGCCATCCTGCACCAGGGCCAGGGGACCGCCTATCGCGCTTTCCGGGGCAATATGCAGGGCGATGGTGCCGTAAGAGGTGCCGCTCATGCGCGCATCAGAGAGCCGCACCATGTCGCGCACACCTTGCCGCAACAACTTGGCCGGGATCGGCATGAAACCCACTTCCGGCATACCCGGCGCCCCCACCGGCCCGGCGTTCTGCAGCACCAGCACGTCGTCCGCCGTCACCGCAAGGTCCGGGTCGTCGATGCGGGCGCGCATATCCGGGATGGAGTGGAAGACGACGGCGCGGCCACGATGGACCAACAACGCCGCTGTGGCCGCCGATTGCTTCAGCACCGCGCCGTCGGGGCAAAGGTTGCCGCCCAGCACGACGGTGCCGCCTTCCCTGCCCAGCGGCTCCTCCAGGGAGGCGATCACGTCGCGCCGCCAGGTCGGGCGGTAGTAGGTCAGTCGCTCGCCCACCGTTTCGCCGGTGACCGTCAGCGCCTCCTGCCGCAGCAGCGGCGCCAGTTCCTTCATCACCGCCGGGATGCCGCCGGCGTCGAACAGCTCTTCCATCTGGTACTTGCCGGAGGGCTTGAGGTTGACGATCCAGGGCGTCTGCCGCGAGAGCTGGTCGAAGCGTTCCAGCGGCAGCGGCAGTCCCAGCCGTCCGGCGATGGCGATCAAATGGATGACGGCGTTGGTCGAGCCTCCAATGGCCATGCAGACGCGGATGGCGTTCTCGAAAGCAGCGTCGGTCAGCACGTCGGAGGGGCGCAGCCCGGTGCGCGCCAGCCGCACCGCCTGACGGCCGCTCTGTTCCGCCAGTTGCATGCGCCGAATGTCCACCGCCGGGATGGCGGCATTGCCGGGTAGCGTCATGCCCAGCCCTTCCACCACGCTGGCCATGGTCGAGGCGGTCCCCATCACCATGCAGGAACCGGCGGAGCGGCAGATGGCATCTTCGATGGCGCTGTATTCGGCGCTGCTGATCTTGCCGGCGCGCAACTCGGTGGTGAAACGACCGCAGTCGGTGCAGGCGCCGAGTTCCTGGCCCTGGTAGTGGCCGTTGAGCATGGGGCCGCCGCTGACCATGATGGTCGGGATATTGGCCGAGGCGGCCCCCATCAAAGCAGCCGGTGTCGTCTTGTCGCAGCCCACCAGCAGGACCACAGCATCCATCGGCTGAGCCCGGATCATCTCTTCGGTGTCCATAGCCATGAGGTTACGGAAGAGCATCGTCGTGGGCTGGGTGTGGACCTCGCCCAGAGAGATCGTCGGGAACTCCAGCGGCAAGCCACCTTCCTGCCAGACGCCGCGCTTGACGGCCTCCGCCAGTTGCCGGAAGTGGTTGTTGCAATTATTGAATTCCGACCAGGTCTGGGCGATGCCGACGATCGGCCGATCCAGGTCTTGCTGACTGAACCCCATCGCCTAGTTGAAGGCGCGGGCAGTAAAGCCGGCCGGCGTCCCGCGCTCCCCGAAGAACGTGCGACTGCGGCCGGGACCGCGGGGTTGCTCCGAGGGCACGGGTGCATGCTCGGGCGACTGTTCGTCGCCGCGATCCGGATTTGCGTCGCTTTGGGGGGGCGGGCCGTAGATGGTGCTCATCGCAAATTCACTCAATCTGAAGCGGGGCCGGCAGGGAACGTCTCCTCCTTGACATAGTCGATGTGCTCCAGTTCGCGCACCAGCCGCGCCACTGCCTCGTCAATGCAGGCATACCTCCCGATCGTTCGCCACGTGCGCCATTCTACGTCATCACGGTAAGCGCGCATAGCGCAGAGAACTTGCGCATAGTGGAGAGTATGGTATAGTCGTGGCAGTTTGTGCGCTTGCGCTGCCCCACAAGGGGGAAAGATCGCTACGACGATTGGAACCAAGCCGGAGCGCCGGGCACGGACGAACCGTGATCGGGCGCTCAGCCAGACGGTCGACCGCGCCCTGACGGTGCTTAACCTCTTCACGCCGACCGAGCATGATCTCGCGCTGACACAAATCGCCACGCGGCTAGGTTTGCACCCGACCACCGCTTACCGTCTTTTGAGCACGATGGAAGCGTCGGGGTATGTACGTCGCGATACGGCCAGCGGGCGCTACCGGCTCGGGCTGAAGCTCGTGGAACTGGCAGGGCTGACGCTGAACCAGATGGATATCTATCGACATACCCTGCCGGAACTGGACGTGTTGCGCGACGCGCTGAACCTGAATGCCAACCTGGCCGTGCTCGATGACGGTGACGTGTTCCACCTGGCCTACGCGGTGCGGCCCGACGTGGCCCGCTTCTACACCGCGATTGGCCGGCGCTCGGTAGCGCATTGCACGGCGTTAGGAAAGGTATTACTCGCCGCCCAGCCGCGGGAGTCCGTCCACGCCATCGTCACGGCACGCGGATGGCGGCCGTATACGGAGCAGTCGATCCAGGATTTCTCCTCGCTAGACGCCTCTCTGGATGAAGTTGCCTCCCGCGGCTACGCCATCGATGACGGCGAGCGCCGGGTCGGTACGGGCTGCGTCGCGGCGCCTTTGCGCGACCGCTCGGGCGCCGTGGTCGGCGCCATCAGCGTTTCCGGCCCCGCCGAGCAAGCGGCAGCCATCGGCCTCGAGCGCGTCATCCGAGATGTCCTGGCGGCGGCGGAGCGAGTCTCCAGCCGTCTTGGCCACCTCGCGTCCGGCTGGCCGTAGATCGGGAAAGGAGGTAGGTGCCGATTCGCGCGCGTCTTGCCAGGCCTCTGTTCAGTTTGAAATGCCGCACCGTGGCGGCCTCAGGCAAAGGAGATGTTCATGCAAGTGCCTTCTCAGCGGGTCGGGACGATCTCTCGCCGCAACCTGTTGCAACGTCTCATTGGCGTCAGTCTGGCCGCCGGAGCACTGCCGTTGCTGGCGGCTTGCGGCGGTACGGCGGCCGTCACGTCCAACAGCGCTGCCCAGACGAGTCAGGCCGCCTTCAGCGCAACCCAAACGTCCAGCATCGCCGCTACTTCTTCAGCCCGCGTTGTCGCGTCCAGTGTTGCGGCCGCGCCGACCACTTCGGTGACCGTCAGTGCCGCGGCGCCGGCTACGCCAACAGCGGCCGCCGTTCAGGCCGGCAGCAAGAAAGTGACGCTGGCGCTGTGGATGATCCAACTCAATCCGGAGCAGGATAAGACCTTCCGGGCCAAGGTGCTCGATCCTTTCAACAAACAGGACCCTAACCTCCAGGCAGAATTGAACTACATCACCTGGGGGAACGCGCAGCAGAAGGTGCTGACTGCCATGGCCGGCAATGCCTCGCCGGACATCTTCCAGTCGGCGCCGCAGTGGACGCCTCTCTTCATCGGTGCGGCGGGCAAGGAGAATCTGCTCAGCCTCGATCCCTACCTGGCCAGCTTCGATGGCAAGAACGACTTCTACCCCAACGTCATGAACAGCGTCACGATGCGCGGCCATGTCTGGGGCCTCCCCTATGGCGCCGACACTCGCGCCATCCTTTACCGCAAGAGCGCCTTCACGGAGGCCTCGCTCGACCCGGAGAAGCCGCCCACCACCTGGCAGGAGTTGGCGACCATGGCGGTCAAGACGACCAAACTCACCGGCAGCACCTTCGCCCGCGCCGGCTACAACGTGCCGATCGTCCTCTTCACCACCGGCCAGCAGTGGACGAACTTCTTCTATCAGCAGGGCGGCAGCTACTACAACCAGGACCTCACGCAGGTAGCCTGGAACAGCGAGGCCGGCATCATGGCGGCCCAGTTCCAGGCCGATCTGGTGAACAAGTACCGCACCTGCCCGCTGGGCGGTATCCCGGCCGGGCAGACGCCGGCCCAGGATCCCTTTATGCTCGGCAAGATCGCCATCAGCGACAGCGGCTCCGGCACCGTGCTGAACTTCAAGCAGTACGCTCCCACCGAGGTGGCCGATCTCGGCTTCGGCTGGCCGCTGAAGGAGAAGCAGCAGGTAATGTTCCTGGGCGGGAACAGCCTGCACATCTCCAGCGAGACGAAGACGCCGCAGGATGCCTGGACGCTGTTGAAGGATCTGGTCAGCCCGGCGGCCATAGAGGTGTATGGTGAGGTGACCAGCACGCCGACGACGCGAATCTCCGTCAACCAGAATGCCCAATACATGAAGGAGACACCGCTGTTGCAGAAGTTTGCCGAAGCCGGCCAGTACGGCAAGACGGTGCCGACGGTGCCGGGAGCGGGACAGACCAGCACTATCATCCACACCGCATTGGAGAGCGTCATCCGGGGCAAGGCGACGCCCAAGGAGGCGCTGGACGCGGCGGTGCAGCAAGCGAACGCCGCCCTGGCCGAAGCACGCAAGACGCAGAGCTGATGGCAGCGCCGGTACACAAAGGCGCCACCTCACCGCTGGTGCGAGCCCGCGCGTCTGGACGCCATGCTGTCCGGGGCGCGGGCCTGGCTCGGCGAGAAGCGACCTGGGGCCTGATCTTCATCGCCCCGGCGATGCTGCTGTTCGCCGCCTTCTCCCTCTATCCGGTGCTCTGGACACTCGGCATCAGTCTCACCTACTATTCGATCGCCGTCGCGCCGAAGTGGGCGGCGCTGGACAATTATCGGGTGCTGCTGAGGGATCCGTTGTTTTGGAAGGCGCTGCGCAACACGGTCGTCTTCGTGGTCGGCACGGTGCCGGCGCATATCGTGCTCGGTCTGGGTCTGGCGCTCCTGCTCAACCTCCCTTTACGGGGCCGAGCGTTGCTGCGCTCCAGCTACTATCTGCCTGGCGTCGTGTCCGCCGTGGCGGCCTCACTGATCTGGCTGTCGATCTACAACCCGCAGGCCGGCTTGCTCAACGACGTACTGGGCTGGTTCCACCTACCGCCGCAGCTCTGGCTGCAGGACCCCGATCAGGCCATGCCGGCAATCATGGCTCTGAGCGTCTGGCAAGGGTTGGGCGGGGCCATGCTGATCTTCCTGGCCGGACTGCAAGGAATTCCTCAGCTCTACTACGACGCGGCAGCTATCGACGGGGCTAATGGCTGGGCGCGCTTCCGCCACATCACCTGGCCGCTGCTCTTTCCCACCACGTTCTTCGTGCTGGTCACCAGTTGCATCGGCGCCTTCCAGGTGTTCCAGCAGCCCTGGATCATGACGCAAGGCGGCCCCTTGAACCGCACGCTGACGCTGGTCATGAGCATCTACCTCAATGGCTTCCAGTACGGTCGCATGGGCTACGCCTCCGCGCTGGCGGTCGTGCTGTTTGTCGTCATCCTCGGTTTCAGCCTGGTGAATCTGCGTCTGTTCAACCGCGATGTCGAATACTAAAGGGGAAGGTGTACTGATGGCCGCGCTCACTCTGCCGGCGCTCCGGCGCCGCAGGCTCGTCTGGGCGTTGCCGGCGACGCTCGCCTATCTGGCGCTGCTGCTGGGCGCGGTGGTAGCGCTCGCCCCTTTCCTCTGGATGCTGCTGGCGTCCTTCAAGCCAATCACCGAGTTTGCCCAGTACCCCAACGACCTGCTGCCGCACGTCTGGCGTTGGGGTAACTATGCCGACGCCATGCAGAGCTTCCCCTTCGCCGCCGACTTTCTGCACAGTCTCATAATGTCGGTCAGCCAGACGGTGGCAACGGTGATTGTCTCCGCCCTGGCCGGCTACAGCTTCGCCCGGCTGCGCTTCCCCTTCCGGCGGGCCTGCTTCATCTTCGTGTTGGCCACGATGATGATTCCCTTCCAGATCACCATGGTGCCCCTGTTTATCATCGTCCGGGCGGCGCCGCTGGCGGGCGGCAACGACCTCTTCGGCCACGGCGGCACCGGCTGGCTCAACACCTACGCTGGCCTGGTGGCGCCCTGGATCGCCAGCGGCTTCGGCATCTTCCTCTGCCGGCAGTTCTTCCAGACGTTGCCGAAAGAGTTGGAAGATGCTGCACGTTTGGACGGCGCCGGCGAGGCCGGCATCTTCTGGCGCGTCTTCCTTCCCCTGGCCGGCCCCGTGCTGGCCGTCCTCGGCATCTTCACCTTCCAGGGGGCATGGAACAGCTTCGTTTGGCCGCTCATCGTCACCACGAACAACAAAGTGCAGCCGCTTCAGTTGGGACTGGCCGCCTTCAACCAGGAATACGGCTCCCGCTTCGATCTCCTCATGGCCGGCACGGTGGTCGCCAGCGTGCCGCTGATCGTCGGCTTCCTGGCCGCCCAGCGCTACTTCGTGCGCGGCATCGCGCTGACGGGACTGCGATGAGCGCCACCATACCACTGCCGGCGATCGTGCGCGTCGACGGCCGGCCGCGACTACTGGTCGATGGGCTGCCGTTCCTGCTGCTGGGAGTGCAATGGGACTGCGATGGCTGCTTCAGCGCGGAAGAAATGAACCGGCTGTTTCCGCGCACCGGTGACGCTGCGTGAACGGGGCGTGGCGCCGGGCTCTCACCAGCGCCTCGACGAGGACCTGCCGGCGGAACTGTACGGCGAACTGCCCGGACAGGTGACGGTGCGCGTGCCGCCTGGGAGCTGTATCTTCGTCCACGGCTCGCTCTGGCACCGCGCAATGCCGAACACGCCCGCCGGCTCCCTGCGCCGCCTGTTGATCCTCGGCTACGGCCCGAGCTGGATGAAGCCCTCGATCTACGGGAAGAAACCGGAGCAGGGCCTGACTGCCAAGCTGCTCGCGGGAGATCCCGACGAGGAGACGAGGGAGCTATTGGCCGTCAGCGGCTGGATGTGACCAGAATCTCCTCATCCCATCCGTCAGCAACAGAAAACCGGGCTCACCACGTCTCCCCATTCTGTACGGGCTAGCAGGTGGGGTCTTTTCGTTACGTTGGCGATGCCGGGGCGGGGACTGCCCGCCCCGGCAACACCCGCTGGGCACACCGGCTGGGGTAATGAAATGGACCTACCCCTTAGACATGGTTCAGGGCGGCATGACATTATGTGCCGTCTCGCCTCTGGTGGCGACCGCTAAACTGTCATGTCCCGATCCATCGGCGCTGAACCATGCCTTACAAGGAGATGGTAGTCACAGCTCCAGCCAGCCCGAGCGCCCCTCCCAATGGCGTCCCGCGCGCAGGTGCTGGACAATTGCCCGCTCCAGCGTGGTGCGCTGAGGCAGCTCGTCGAGCTCGGCCGCCGTCCGCCGGAACACGAAGCGCACAATCTCCTGATCGGCCGGGAAGCCGCCGGGCGCCAGGTGGAACCGGCGCTGGAAGCGGATGATGTTGGAGTCCGCCGGCAGGTACTCCGCGAGCTGCTCGTCCAGTAGCCACGACCCGCATGTCGCGATGCGGACCCGGTCCTCGGGGAAGTAGCGGCCGAAGAAGTCGCGTGCCCAGCGAAACGAGGCGTCGCAGGCGTCGGGCGACATTGGCCCGGTTTCGGGGATATGGACGCCGATCGCCGGATCGCCGTGGTGAAACCCTACGCCAAGCCGCTCGAGCGTGGCGGCATCGAAGCGTATCCGGCTCCGGTTGAATTGCAGCCGTCCGAGCCAGTAGATGGCGCCGCGGAAGTGCAGGGTGAGCCAGTTGTGCGCGCCCACGCCACCGTCCCCGTGCATCCGCCGGTAGATCGCCATGTTCTGGCCGAGGTCGGCGAGCGTCGCCCAGGAGACGTCGTCGGGGATGCCGCGCTCCTGGTGCCAGCGTCGTACGTCGGGAAGCGCCGCGAGGAACACGTAGGCGTAGAAGTAGCGACCGGCGGCGCCCAGGCTCGCCGGCAATGATGCCCAGGGGCGCAAGGGGCCGAACCCGCCCATGTCCTGGACCAGCCGGTGATAGCATCGCTCGAGCAACCACCACAGCGCGGGATCATCGCCTGCCGAGGGCATGGCAGAGACGAGCTCCGGCACGTCCGCGCTCGGGACCGCCAGGCGTGCCAGTAGAGCGACAGCCTCGTCCCGCGACGGCAAGCGTACGGGCTGGCGCGGCGCGCCCACCGACTCCAGATCGTCTAGCCCCGCTGTCGCGTCCTCGCCCAGCCCCAAGCGCTCGCGGACGGTAACGGCATTCATGTCCAGGCTCGACTCCACAATCCCCCACTTTCGCTGCTCGATCATTCGTATCTCAGAGAGTAGCGACCGGCGCGGCATGGCGCATCAGGCACGATGCGCGGTGAGCAACTGGCCGCCATGAGTCCGCGACGCCACGGCCCCCTCCAGACCGGCATCGCGCGCGAGCGCTTCCAGCTCGCGGTCCTCATAGAAATGGCTCTGGCTCGCGTGCGGCTCCGGCGCAGCGGGAGTCCCCCTGAGCTCGGAGGGGACCGTGGCGATAGCCAGCCGCCCCCCCACCGCCAGCACTCGCCGGCATTCGGCCAGGACGGCGATCGGGTCGGGCAAGAAGAAGAACATCATCGCCATCGCGACGCAGGTAAACCCCCCGTCCTCGAAGGGGAGCTGCTCCGCCTCCGCCTGCACCACCCGCAGTCGGCCCTCAGCTACCGCCTGCTCGTTCTGCTCCAGGGCGAGCTGGACCATCTCCTCACTGTGGTCGACTCCCGTCGCTCGGCAGCCCCGCGCCAGCGCCTGCTGGAGCAAGATGCCACCGCCGCACCCGATCTCCAGCAGGTGGTCCGCGGGACCGGGATCGAGCGCCGTGAGCACGGCCTGAAAGGCCGGCAGGTGTTCGCGCGGGGCGCGATAGGTCGCTCGGGCCGTCGGCCCCGCCGGCCGGCGGGCGAAACGGTCGATCACCCAGTCGGCAATGACCGGCGGGGAGCCGGCGCGAATCATCGGGGCGGCCATCTGGTCGACGAACCAACCCAGCAGGTCGCGCTCCTGACGGCTGCCCGCATCCTCGAGCAGCCGGCCCCAGCCGCGCAGCGCAAGCGTCACCCTGGCGCCGCCATCCCGCGCGGCAAACCGAACGTCGACTTTGGCGACCTGATGGGGCGCCCAATCGACGTGGTTCCACTCGAAAACGAAACGCCGACCCGGTTCCCACACCCGCACTCGGCCGAGCTCCACGATCGAGCCTGCTGGGCCGTCCACATGCTCGAGCAAGCGACCGCCGGGACCTGGCTCGAACCGCACGGCGCGGCGGTCACGAAGGATCGCGGCGCTCCGCGTCCACGAGGCGACCAGTTCCTCCACGAAACCCTCGAACGCCGTAACGGGGTCGAGGGCGACGTTGACGGCCACGGTGATGTCGGCGTCGGAGTCCATGTGCTCGTGCCTCCTCGTGCGTGCTCGGGGCCTCCTCGAGGCGTCGAGATTATTTCTATTGAGAACAAATAATAACGATTTCGTTATCTATTTTCAAATGGACAGCCGCGGCCGGAGTGCGTATAGTGGCGCTGGATTCGCCCGAAGGAGCCGTCATGGTCATTGAAGAGCAGACGCGGACGCGAGATGCCCGGCTGCGACAGCAGTTCGACGAGCAGGGCTACCTCATACTGGAAGGTGTGCTCTCGGCGGACGAGATTGCCCACTATCGTGAGCGGTTGCTGGTCCAGGCCGAGTCGGAGCCTGGACGGGAACATCCCACTCAGCACGTGCGCTGGCTAGTGAACAAAGGGGCGGATTACCGGAAGCTCCTGCTCCATCCGGCTGTCGATCCCTGGTTCCGCTACCTGCTCGGTGACGATTACACCCTCAGCACGCTCACCTCGAACGTGGTGCGCCCCGGCGCAGCGGACGCCCGCTACCACGCCGACTTCCTAGATCGCGTCCCCGAGCCGCTGCCGGAGTACGCGCTCACCGCCAACAGCCTCTGGCTCTTGGACGAGTTCACACCGGAGAACGGCGGGACACGGCTGGTGCCGGGCAGCCACCGCTGGCGACGCAAGCCGCCCAAGGACCTGGCGTCACATCCGGACGAGGTCCGCATCGCCGCGCCGGCCGGGTCGGTGCTGCTCTTCAACGGCGCCGTCTGGCACTCCAGCGGGGCTAACCAGACCGATCGCGCGCGGGTCTGCCTGATCTGCTTCTGCCTGCGCTCCTTCATGAAGCCGCAGTTCGATTTCGTGAACTATCTTGGCGATGAAGCCTACGCTGAGGCTGGACCCGAGCTGAAGCGGTTGTACGGCTTCACCTCCTGGCCGCAACCCATGGACGGGCCGTCCGCGCCGGTACGGCGACTGTAGGTGGCATCCGCATCCGCTCAGTCGCCAATGCGACCGGCCAACCTGCTCTTGATCATGTCCGATCAGCACAGCCCGCACGTTCTAGGCTGCTATGGGAACGCGGTCGTCAAGTCCCCAACCCTGGACTCGCTGGCAGCGCAGGGGACGCGCTTCCTCCACTCTTGCTGCAACACGCCCATCTGCGTGCCGTCGCGGGCCAGCTTCGCCACCGGTCGCTACGCCCACCAGATCGGGGCCTGGGACAACGCCTCGCCCTACGTCGGTACCGAGGCGCCGAGTTGGGGACACCGGCTGACCGCGCAAGGTCATACCGTCACGACCATCGGCAAGCTGCACTACCGCCGGGTGGGCGATCCCAGCGGCTTCCCCGACCAGCGGCTGCCCATGCACGTGCTGGAGGGTAAGGGCGACCTCTACGGGCTGCTGCGCGCGGACATGCCGGTGCGACCGCACAGCCGCCGCCAGGTGCTGGAAGCGCGAGCCGGCGAGTCGGACTACACCCGCTACGACCGTTCCATCGCTCAGGCCGCGGCGCGGTGGCTGCGAGAGGAGGCGCAGGAGCACAGCAAACCCTGGTGCCTGTTCGTCTCCTTCGTGACGCCGCACTTCCCGCTGATCGCGCCACGGGAGTACTTCTCCCTCCACCCATCCGACTCCTTGCCGCTGCCCATCCAGTGGTCGCTCGATTCCTGGCCCCGCCACCCCGAGCTGGAGCAGCAGCGGCGGCAGCAAGCCCTGGACCAGCCCTTCGACGAGGCCACGATCCGCAATGCCATTGCCGCCTATTACGGCCTGGTCAGCTTCATGGACGCCCAGGTCGCGGTTGTCCTGGAGGCGCTCGACGATGCCGGCCTGGGTGACGACACCCGCATCGTCTACACCTCCGACCACGGCGAGATGCTGGGTGAGCACGGCCTCTGGTGGAAGAGCTCGATGTACGAGGCGTCGGTGAGCGTGCCGCTGATCCTGGCCGGCCCCGACGTTCCCATGGGACACGCCGTCAACACCAACGTGTCCCTGCTGGACTGCTTCCCGACCATCGTGGAAGGGGTCGGCGCCGAGCTCACCGCCGAAGACGCCGACCTCTCCGGCTCCTCCCTGTGGCAAATGGCAAATGAGACTGACCAGCCCCGCACCGTCCTCAGCGAATACCACGCCATCTTCTCGCCGAGCGGCATCTTCATGCTGCGCAACCAGCGCTACAAGTACGTCCACTTCGTCGGCTACCCGCCACAGCTCTTCGATCTGGAGCGCGACCCGGACGAGTGCCACGACCTCGCCGACGATCCCGCGCACGCGGCAGCGCTGGCCGCCTGCGAGCAGGAGCTGCGCGCCATCGCCGATCCGGAAGCGGTCGATCGCCGCGCGAAACAGGCCCAGCGACAACGCCTCGACGCCGCGGGTGGACCTGAGGCGGTCAAGGCCGACGGCGTCAAGATCCCTTTCACGCCGGCGCCGAGCGTGGCTGTTCCGGCTGATCCCATCAGCGCGCTACGCGGGATCGGTGCTGGGGAGCACCTGGATGAGCGTCTGTTAGCCGACCGGCAGCGTGATCGCGCCAGGGAGTAGGCCACAGGTTAGCCCGACCGGGCTCACCCCTTCTTGTTGGCCTGGTACTCGCCCGTCACCTCGGCCTGCGCCTTGGCCAGCGCGTCTTTGGGCGCCTCCTTGCCGGCGATGGCGGCGGTGACGTGGGTGTATAGCTTGTTGGACCAGTCGTGCGCCTCGGGCACTTGCGGCAAGGCTCGCGTGACGGCGCTGCTGTCGACGACCGTCTTCCACACCGGGTCCTTGGTGAACTCCGCGTTGCCGTTGACCGCCTTGACCGCTACCAAGGAGTCCGTCGTGAGGATCGCCTGACGGTTCATCTCCGGGTCGAGGTCGAGCCACTTGATCAGCTCCCAGGCGCCATCGGGGTGCTTGGCTCCGGCCGGTATCTCCAGGTCGAAGCCGGCGCCCCAGCTGGCCTCTTTGACCTTGTAGGGGATCAGCGCGACGCCCCAGCTCACGTTGGGCGCGGCCTGCTTGAGCGTGGCGGAGTAACTGTTGGTATTGACGTCCAGCGCCAGCTTCTCCAGGCTAAACGGGTCCTTGCCGGGACCAGAGGAGAGATCCTTATTCCACTGGTTCACGGTGGCATCGCCATACTGCTGTGCCCATTGCACGTACCACTCCAGCGTCTCCAGGATCGGGTCGGTGGCGAGCGTGGGCACGTTCTTGGCGTCGACAAACTCGGCGCCGTCGGTCCAGGCCATCGTCCAGAACCAGAGATTGCCCAGGCTGGGATAGAAGCCGAGCTGGGCGTACTTGCCATCCGCCCCCTTCTTGGTCAGTTGCTGAGCCTGGCTCCAGAGCGTGTCCCAGCTTGCCGGCGGCTTGGATGGATCGATGCCGGCAGCCTGGAGCAGCGGCTTGTTATAGAACAGGATGCGCGTATCGGGGCGGAAGGGCAAGCCCCAGATCTTGCCACCATAGGCCACCATCTTGGCCTGATAGTCCACCAGATCGGTGAGCTGGACGCCGTCGCGGGCGATCCTGGCGTCCAGCGAGGCGTTCTCACCGCTGAGGCCGCGTAGCGGCGCCGTGATGGCGTCGGCCATCGTCACGTCCGGTGGCGTACCAGCGGCCGCGGCCGCCGTCACCTTCTCCTGGAAGGTCCAGAAGTCCCTGGCCGACTCCTGAACCTGGAGGCCCGGCGACTTCGTGTGCAACGCCGCCAGCGCTTGCAGCAGCCACTGCCGTTGGGGGCCGGTACTCCAGATATGCCAGAACTCCACGGCGCCCGTGGCCGCCGGGACAGCCCCCCCGCTGCTTGCAACAGGAGCGGCCGCCGTCGATGTGGCACTGGACACGGCCGACGCCGTGGTCGCCGCTGCCGGCGTGGATGCTGCCGCGCTGGTCGACGTCGTGGCGGCCGGCGTGGTAGAAGCGGCACTGGTGATAGCGGCAGTCGAAGATGCAACCGCCGCTGAGGCGGCGCCGGAGGTTGGCGGGGGAGTTGCCGGCGGCGTCGCGACCGTTCCGGCCCCACAGGCAGCCAGCAGACTGGTGGCGCCAACCACAATCCCAGTGATACCAAGAAGGCGCAAGGTCGCTCGCCTTGATAGCGCCGCGGCGCTGTCGCCGCCATCCGCGGATCGCGCTACATCTCCCATGCCAACCACTCCTATCGCTGTTCGGGAATACGTTCCGGCGTGCCCGGGGTCGCCCGGTCGCGCAGGATCACGCGCTACTACCGTAGCAACATGTATCGAGGAAGGCAACCCCTGGTCTGGCGCCACGGCCCGATGACCGATACTATCGTGACGCAAGGATCGGCGGACCAGGGGGATCGGATGTCGTCGGTGTCGTTAGCAGACGTGTACCGAGCGCGCCAGGTTGTCGGTCGTTACCTGTCGCCAACTCCCTTGCTCTATTCCCACGGGCTCAGCCGGCGCGTCGGGGGCGAGGTGTACGTCAAGTACGAGAACATGTCCCCGATCCGGTCCTTCAAGGCCCGCGGAGCCATCTACTGCCTCAGCCGCCTGGCCGCCGACAAGGCGGGCGTGGTCTGCGCCTCCACGGGCAACCACGGTCAGGGCGTCGCGCTGGCCGCGCAGCTGTTCCAGCGCCGCTCGGTCGTGGTGGTCCCGACGACGACGACCGAGCAGAAGATGGCGGCAATCCGGCGCCTTGGCGCCGAACTGCAGGTCGTGGGCGACGACCTGGGCGAATCCGTCGAGGTCGCGACGCGGCTCGCCAACGATGCAAACCTCGAGTACGTCGAGGACGGTGAGCACCCCGATGTGCTGGCCGGCTGCGCCACTCTGGCGCTCGAAGTGATCGAGCAGCTCCCCGATTTCCAGCGCATGGTCGTCCAGGTAGGCGGCGGAAACCTGATCGCCGCCTGCGCGCTCGTCGTCAATGCCATCCGACCAGAAGCGATCCTAACGGGCGTGCAGTCGTCATTGGCGCCCGCCGTCTACAATTCCTGGCGCGCGGGTGAGATCGTTGGTCCGTCTCCTTGCGAGACCTTCGCCGGCGGCTTGGCGACGACCTACGCCTGCCGACTCGCCTTCCCGTACATCCGGCAGGGCGTCGACGAGATGGCACTGGTCAGCGACGACGAGCTGGCCGAGGCTGCGCTAGTCATGCTCGCCGAGACCGGCCATCTCCCGGAAGGCGCCGGCGCCGCCGGCCTCGCCGCGCTCCTGGCCGATCCCGCCCGCTACGCCGGCCAGAAGGTGGTCATTCTGCTCACCGGCGGCAACTTCGAGCCGTACATTTGGACTCGCTTGCGAGCACTGCCGTGATCCCGGTCGAAGCGCCCTCCGCCAGCCAATCGACTGGCGCGGATGTCCTCGAGCGTATTCAGCGTCGGGTGCTGTGGCTCACCACCCTGATCATCCATCACGCCAACCACCTGCGACCTAATCCCGACGACATGAAAGTCGGCGGGCACCAGGCCTCCTCGGCGTCGATGGTCTCAATCCTGACCGCCCTCTACTTCCGCCACCTCGACGGCGGCGACCGCGTCAGCGTCAAGCCGCACGCCTCGCCCGCCTTCCACGCCATCCAGTACCTGCTGGGCAACCTCGACCGCTCCTACCTCACGACGCTGCGCGACTTTGGCGGGCTGCAAGCCTACCCCAGCCGCACCAAGGACCCCGACCAGGTCGACTTCAGCACCGGCTCGGTCGGCCTGGGCGCGGTGGCCCCTGCCTTCGCCGCCGTCGCCCACCGCTACGCCTCGCTGCACTTCGGGTCGGTCACCTCGCACCGCTTCGTCGCCGTCGTGGGCGACGCCGAGCTCGACGAAGGCAACGTCTGGGAGGCCGTCGCCGAGGAGGCGCTGCGCGGGCTGGGCAACGTCCTGCTCGTCGTGGATCTCAACCGGCAAAGCCTCGACCGGGTGGTGCCCGGCATCCGGGCCCACGAGCTGGAAGCCCTTTTCCGCGCGGCCGGCTGGCGGGTGCTCGAAGTCAAGTACGGCCGGCATCTGCAGGCAGCCTTCCAGCAGCCTGGCGGCGCTGGCCTGCGCCGCCGGATCGACGAGATGAGCAACGAGGAGTATCAGGCCCTGCTGCGGCGGCCGGGAGCGGCCATCCGCGCCGCACTCGTCCACCCGACGGGCCCCGACGATCCGGCCGATCCCGAGATCACGGCGGCGCTGGCGCCGACGCCCGACGAGGCGCTGCCGGCGCTGCTCGGCAATCTGGGCGGCCACGACCTGGAGGAGCTCACACACGTCTTCGTCCAGGCCGACGAGGACCACACGCGACCGACCATCGTCTTCGCCTACACCATCAAAGGCTGGGGCTTGCCCATCGCCGGCGACCCGCTCAACCACGCCATGCTGCTCGGCCCCCGCCAGATGGCGGCGCTGCAGCGCGAGCTGGGCATCGCCGAAGGCGCCGAATGGGACGCCTTCTCGCCCGACTCACCCGAGGGCCGCTGGTGCCGGCAGGCAGCCGCGCGGCTGCGTCGCGGCCAGGAGGAGCGAGCGCCGCTCATCACCGCCGCGACGATCCCGGAATCCATCGGCGTCTCCTTCCCCAGCAAGGTCTCGACGCAAGAAGCCTTCGGCCGCATGCTGCCGCTGCTGGCCGACCTGCCCGGGGTGGGCGAGCGGATCGTCACCACGGCGCCCGACGTCGCCGTCTCGACGCACCTGAGCAACTGGATCAACAAAGTCGGCGTCTTCTCGCCGGCGATCCATGCCGACTATCAGGGCAATGGGCCGCGAACGGTCCGCTGGCAGCCCACGCCGCGGGGCCGGCACATCGAGCTGGGCATCTCCGAGATGAACATGTTCATGCTGCTCGGGCAGCTCGGCCTGGCCCACGAGTTGTGCGGCCAGCAGCTCTTCCCCATCGGCACGGTGTACGACCCGTTCGTCTGCCGCGGCCTCGACGCGCTGATTTATTCACTCTACAGCGGCGCGAAGATGATCTTCGCCGGCACCCCTTCGGGCGTCAGCCTGAGCAGAGAGGGAGGCGCCCATCAGTCGACCGTGACGGCGTCGCTGGGCATCGAGCTGCCGGGCATCGCCTACTACGAGCCGGCGTTCGCCGCGGAAGTGGAATGGGTGCTGCTCGACGCGCTGCGGCAGTGCTGCGACCGCGAGCAGGGCCGCTCGACCTATTTACGCCTCTCGACCAAGCGGCTCGACCAGTCGCTGATCGAGCCGGCGAGGGCGCGCCTGGGGGACGCCGAGCTGCGGCGCCAGGCGCTCGCCGGTGGTTACCGGCTGCTCGAGGGTCGAGAGCTGGCGACCGGCGCTACCATCGCCGAAACCGTGCAGCTCGTCGCCTGTGGAGCGATGTTGCCCGAGGCATGGCAAGCGGCGCATGTTCTAGCAACCGAAGGGATCGCCGCCAACGTCACAATGGTGACGAGCCCCGGCCGCCTCTTCACCGAGTTGCGAGCGAGCCGCCGTCGCCAGTCCGCTGCTGCCGCTGATCAGCTCGGGCACCTGGATACTCTCTTCCCGCGCCCCGAGCGTCGCATGCCCATTGTGACCGTACACGACGCGTCTGCCCACAGCCTGTCTTTCCTCGGAGGGGCATTCGGCGCCCCCATCGTCCCGCTCGGCGTCGATCAGTTCGGGCAGTCAGGCTCGTTACAGGATCTCTACCACGCTTCCGGCATCAGCGTCGAGGATATCGTCGCCGCCGCCTTCCTCGCCCTCGACCTGGCGGAGCCGGCCGGAGGAGCGCCGTGAGAACGAGCAGACAAACGGCCCTCATGTGGGTCGCTTGTCTTGGACGGTGGCATTCTGGGGCGGCTGGTAGGGGCGCATGGCATGCGCCCTGGCTACCGCACCAGCCAACGCCGCCGCGTGGCCGCTGAGACATCACCGCAACCGCCCAACCCTCGGCAACGCCCAGCATATACACTTGCCGGCGACGCTGCCCCGTCCGTGACGGCTGGTGGGCAGTGCAGCCACCGTCAAAGGAGCGACAGTGCCGACAGAGTTGGAACGATTAGCGCGGGACGGCGGGCCGCCGATAAGGACGACGCCGCTGCCAGCCGGGTTCATCGGTACGCGCATGGTCGGCGAGGAGGAGAAGGCCGAGGTGCTGGCAGTCCTGGAGGGGCGGTCCCTCTCGCGAGTGTCCGGCATGACGCCGCCCACTCGGGTGGCCGCCTTCGAACGCGAGCTGTGCCGGCGGACGGGGAGCAAATACGCGCTGGCAGTGACGTCGGGCACTGCAGCCCTGGAGGTGGCGCTGGCCGGCCTGGGCATCGGGCCGGGCGACGAAGTCATCATGCCGGCGCTGAACTTCATCTCTTCGCCAGAGGCGGCGCTGCGTCTCGGAGCCGTGCCGGTGTTCGCCGAGATCGACGAGGGTTTCGGACTCGACCCGGCCAACTTCGAGCGACGCATCTCGGAACGGACACGCGTGGTGATGCCCCTCCACGTCCATGGGGCCGCCTGCCGCATCGACGCCATCGTGGAGGTAGCGCGCCGCCACGACCTGCTGGTGCTGGAGAACGGCGCCTGGAGCTGCGGCTCGATGTTCCGGGGGCAAGCCGTCGGCACTTTCGGCGACGCCGGCATCTACTCGCTCCAAAGCGTGAAGGTGATCACCGCCGGTGAAGGTGGGGTAGCGCTCACCGGTGATCCCATCGTGTACGAGCGAGCCGTCCGCTATCACGACCACGGCAGCCTCCGCGCCGGCGGTGTTCCGGCGTCGCTGAACGAGCCGGTGGGATCGCCCCTCTCGCCACCCGCGCTCGAGCCCTTTGTCGGCGCCGCGTTCCGGATGAATGAGCTCACCGGGGCCGTCGCCCTGGCGCAGGTGCGCAAGCTAGATCAAGTGCTGCAACGTACGCGGCAAGCGCAGCACACCATCATCCGGGGGCTGCGCGAGATCCGCGCGGGACGCGCGACGCCGCCGTTCGGACTCCGCGCTGTGCCCGATCCCGAGGGCGATTGCGGCATCGCCGTGGGCGTGATCTTCCCTGACGCCGCTGCCGCCGGCGCCTATCAAACGGCGCTCCGTGCGGAAGGAGTGCCCCTGTCCTGGATCTACGGCGGCAAGCCGGTGTATGCGCTGCCCCAACTGCAGTCGCTCCAGCCCGTCTGGACCAACGGGACGCCGCTGCTCCGGCAGGGCGGCAGGCCCTACCCGCCCGGCCTTTGCCCGCGGACGGAGGACCTGTTGTCCCGCGCCCTCATTCTCGCCGTCTCACCGGAGTACACGGACCAGGATGCGCGCGACGTGGTACGCGCTTTTGCCAAGGTCACGGGCGCGCTGGCCTGATCAGCCTTTGGCGCCGTCACTACGGCTGGGCCAGCACGCCCTCAGCTTGTCGCGCGGCGTCCTCGAACGCCGCCTTCACCGGCTGTTGGTTCTTCATGATCGAGTTGGTGTAGGCCTGGGTGTAGAGGTCCCAGCACTGCTGGTCCTTCGCGAAGATGCCGCCGTTGGGGTAGGCATACTTGTTGCGCACGACGTCCGCGAACGCCTCCAGGTTCTTGTCGGCCAGCGCCGGATACTGCTGCTTCATGAGCTGCACGTAGCGGTCCTGCATTGAGCCGCGCGGGTGCTGCATCGCGCCCAACTGACACTGCAGGTCGAGGTAGCCGGCGCTCTGTAGGAACTTGTTGAACTCCCACACCGCGTCCTTGTCCTTGGTGGCGTCCCAGAGGCCCCAGGCGTCGATCGAGCCGGAGGCGGCGCGCTTCGCCGGACCCTTGACGGAGAGGGCCAGGTCCCAGTCCTGCACCTGCTGGGGATAGGCGTCGGCGAGCTGCTTTGGGTTGGCGGACCCCTCCACCATCATAGCCAGCTTGCCCGAGGTAAAAGCCTGGGCGCGATCTTTCACTCCCATCGCCTTCCAGGCATCGGTCCCTTCGATGATGATCGTGCGGTCCTTCCAGATGCGATCGTAGGTCCACTGGAAGGCATCCAGCGCTTGTGGGCCGGCCCACCCCACTTTCTTGGGATCATTGGGATCCTCCAGGCTGCCACCGTCGGCGTAGACGGTGGCGTAGCCCGGCCCCCAACTCTGGAACACCGGCGCGCCATACAGGCCGGCGTTGGCATCGGTGAACTTGGTGAGCGTGTCCTGAAAGGTCTGCCAGGTCCACGTCCCGTCGGGGAAGGGGACGCCCTTGCGCTGGAACGCCGCCTTGTTGTAGTAGAGCGGGTAGACGTTGATGTACATAGGCAGCGAGAACTGATGCCCCTGCCATTGCATGGCCTTGAGCTGGTAGGGTACGTAGTCGTCGGTCGGGAACTTGTCGCGCGCGATGTA
Organism: uncultured Chloroflexota bacterium; assembly: GCA_937967325.1. GTDB lineage: Bacteria > Chloroflexota > UBA4733 > UBA4733 > UBA4733 > UBA4733. The sequence continues at coordinate 61,480 of CALBSQ010000025.1, read as the reverse complement.
GGAGTCCTGGATGAGCAGTTGCCCGTTGCGGCCGGCCGTCACCAGGTTGGTCCCCCAGATGGCCGCCACATCCGGCCCAGTGCCCCCGGCCCAGGCAATCAGGTAGGCCTTCAGGTCCGAGTCCTTGGGCTCCGTCAACTGCACGGTCACGCCGGGCTGTTGCTGTTGGTACAGCTTCACCGCCGCCGGCCAGATATCCTTCCAGGCCTGGACGGTTCGCGTGGCCCACTGGATTGTGACCGCTGCCTTCGATCCAGCGGATGCCGATGCTACTGGCGCCGAGCTCGCGGCCGAGGTCGTGGAAGCCGCGCTGGACGCTGCCGTCGCTGTTGTTGCCGGAGCGCTCGACGCGGCTGCCGCCGACGAAGCGCTGCCGCCCGCGCTCGACGCGACAGACTGCGCCGGCGCGGTCGCGACGGCCGACGAGCCACAGGCGGCAAGTAGCGCGACGCTCGCGATACCACTTATACCCAGGGCAAGCAGGGCACGCCGGCTCCGCGGTGTTCCGGCGCCCCGAGGCGATAGGTGAGACATGCTCGTTTCCTTCTCCACGTTGGGAGCGGGAAGGAGTCCAGCCATGGCGGGCGCTCCCTACCGCTCCAAGTAACACTGAGGCAAGTCAGTGACCTAGAGATGATAATGAGACCGTCACATTGAACGCAAGGCGCAAGTGGCGCTCATCCTACGCCTTCTTGGCGAGGGCGGCGTCCATCGCCGGCATCGCGGCCTTGATGGCATCCAGCGCCGTGATGGTCCCCGCCGCGGCCTGCTTGTAGGCAGCGCCGAAGGCGCTGTTGATGTCACCGTAGGTGCTTGGCAACGGGAAGCCCCGCACCTTGTCGGAAGCATCGCGATAGATCGCCGCGCTCTCCCACGGATACAGCGACTGCTCGAACGCTCCAGACTGGGCAATGGACTGCCGGGATGGCACCGACCGCTTCAAGGTAAAGCCGATGCCCTGCGCCTCCGTCTGGGTGATCCAGTTGGCATAGCCCCAGGACTCCTCCTGATGTTTGCTGGCCTGGTATATCGGGAAGGCGTTGGGCCCGTTGCGACAGAAGCGACCTTTGACCCCCTGGGGAATCCCAGCCAGCCCGAGGTCGAAGTGGACATCCTTGTAGGCGGGCACGTCGCCGCGGATGCCATAGCTGATGCCCTGGGTGCCCTTAACGAAGTCGCCGCCCACGACCTTGTACTTGGCGGAGAGGTCCGCCTGGAACTGAACGGCGTCCGCCGCCTCCGGATGATCGAGCAGCATCGTGCTCATCGGCTCGTCCCACACCTCGCCGCCGTTCCCCCAGATGGCAATGTTCATCCAGTGCAAGGAGGAGGAGGTGCCGCCGTAGCCGTACGTCTTGGCATTGGGATCGCTGGTCTGGGTGAGCTTCTGCGCCACCTCCAGCATCGTCTGCCAGGTCCAGTTCCCTTCCTGGTCGTAGGCGTCCGGCGTCTTCAGGCTGAGCTTCTGGAACAGCGTCTTGTTGAAATAGGTCACCGAGGGCCCGGAGTAGTACGGCAACCCGTAGTACTTGCCCTTATAGTGGTAGTACTCCAGCGTGGTCTGGTAGAAGTCGGCCATGTTCGCCGTGGTATCCCGCGCGACGAACGGCTCGATCGGGACGAGCAGCCCCTTGGCGGCGAAGCCGGCCAGGAAAGCCGGGTGGACGTAGGACAAGTCGGGCGGCGTCCCACCGGCGGCCATCGCCGTGATCTTGTCATAAAATGCTTGATCTTCGGGCAAGAGGCTGCCGTCGATCGTAACATCGGGGTGCAGCTCGTGATAGCGTTGCATCCAGGTCACGTGCTCCACCTTCTCGCCCGGGTCCGACACGTACAGGAGCTCGATGGTCACGCCCTTCCCGGCGGGGGCGGCCGAGGCGGTGCTCGTCGGCGCGGATTGACTCGAGGCGCTGGCGCTCGTCGTGGCGGCCTGGCTCGCCGACGCAGTCGCGGAGGACGATGCCGAGGTTGCCGGCGTCGGGGCCGACGATCCCGTAGTTGGCGCGGCAACGCTGGCCGATGTCGCGGCCGCGGTGGCGGCCGCCGACGACGCGGAGGTCGTTGGCCCGCTCGCCCCGCCGCAGGCGGCGAGGAGCGCTGCGCTCGTGAGGCCGGCGACCGATGCCAGCCCGCTCAACACGAGACGCCGTCGAGAGAGTAGAAAGCGCACGGCGACAATTCCTTTCCTGGGACCCTGTAGCGCACACGTGGCGTAGTCGGCCGGACGGCGAAATACCACGCCACCCCCTAGCTTATACGGTACACCGTATCTGATCAATCCCGCCAGGCAGGGAACGGCGCGGCTTCAGGCCCGCAGCCAGCGGTCGTACCAGGCGCGCACGCGCTTGAGCAGGTCGATCTGGTGGGCGCGCTCGCCGACGCCGTGCGGCTCGCGGGGGTAGACGACGAGCTGGCTGGGCACGTCGACCTCGCGCAGGGCGCGATGGAAGCCAATGGCCTGGCTCAGCGGCACGCGCTCGTCGCGCTGGCCGTGCAGGATCAGCAGCGGCGTCGTCACCGAGCGGGCGAAGGAGATCGGGCTCAGCTCGGCGTGGCGATGCGGCCCAATGCCATCCCATGGCGCGCTGCCGCCCAGCGCCCGCTCGAAGTCGGGGACGTCGCTGGTCGTCACCATCATGCCCCAGTCGCTCACGCCCGCGCCCATGACGCCGGCCTTGAAGCGGCGCGTCTGCGTGACGGCCCACGCCGTCATGAAGCCGCCTTGGCTCCAGCCGCCGATGCCGAGCCGGTCGGGATCGGTGATGCCCCGCTCGACAGCCGCGTCGACGGCGGACAGCACGTCCCGGTAATCAGCGCCGCCCACGTCGCCCCGCGCCGCGGCGGCGAAGCGCTCGCCGTGCCCGAAGCCGCCGCGCGGATTGGGCATGAGCACCGCGTAGCCGGCCAGCGCCAGCCATTGCGCCCAGTCCCCCCAATTCAGGTGGAAGCCCTGCCCCCAGCGGCCATAGGGGCCGCCGTGTACCAGCACCACCGTAGGCAGCGCGCGGCCACCTGCCGCATCGGCTGGGCGCACCAGGATGCCGTCGAGGTCCCACCCGTCGGGAGCAGTCCAACGGAAGGGCTCCTGGTGTCCAAAGGTCACGCCGTCGAGCGAAGTCTGATGATGTGAGATCTGGCGCAGCACTGGGGCGGCAGACGAATCGTCGGAGCGACCGGCCCAGACTTCAGGAGGACGATCGCCGGCGCTGCGCACCATCGCCAGCGCCACTGCCTGGCTGTCGGGCGTGCGCACCGACCAGTTCCCGAGCTCCGCCTCACCGTCCTCGGGTCGAGACGGGTAGAACGGCACACTGGCGCCCGTCGCCGGGTCGAGCCAGCAGAGGCGCGTCTCCAGGCCCAACGCTTCCGCCGCCAGCGGGCGTGACGACCCGGGTGGGCGATCCAGGCCCATAGCGCAGCTCTGGTCACCGAAGGCGATCCGCCGCGGCTCGCCGCCCCGCGCCGGCACGGCGTAGACGGCCGACGACGACTGCGGTCGCTGCGCCGCCGGAGCCAGAAAGAGCAACATCTTGCCGTCCTCCGACCAGGTCAGCGCGTCGACGGAGCAGGGGAAGCGACAGATCACGTGGCTATCGCCGCCGGTGATGGCCACGCGCTCGATGACGCCGTCCTGGCCGAACGACTCCATGGTGGGGGTTCGCCAAACCAGATAGGCGACCTCCGTGCCGCCGGGCGACCAGCTCAGCGCGGCGATGTGGCGATTGCCGGCAGCCAGTGTGGTCACCTCATTCGTCGCGAGCGAGAGCAGGCGCAGCCGGGCGTGTGGCCAGCGCTCGCCCCAGACGTCGGCGTCGTCGCGCTCCTTCTCGCGCCGGTCATCCTCGGCCGTCGGCTCGTCCGCGCTCAAGAAGGCGATGTGCCCGCCGCCGGGCGACCAGGCGAAACCTAAGACAGGCTTCTTGTTGTCCACATTGGTGAGCGCCCGCGCCTCGCCACCATCGGCAGCGATCAGGTAGAGCTGCGCCGTGCCCCGTTTGGCCCGGTCGGAGAGGAAGGCGATCTGCCGCCCGTCCGGCGACCAGCGCGGCTGGTAGTCCACGGTCGTTCCCGACGTGAACTGGCGCGGCGGGCTCGAGCCATCGATCGGCGCGACCCACACGGTGCTGCTCCCATGCTCGTCGCGCTTACTGCTCCGCCCCTGCACATAGACCACCTGACGCCCGTCGGGAGAGACGGCCACGCCAAACAGCGTGGGCAGATCGGCAATCATCTCCGGTGTAACCTCGGGCATCAGGGGGCCTCCGTCGAAGGTTGCGCACAGCGAGCGAACAAGGTACCTAACGGTATCCGATGTTTGCCTTGATCTCAAGCGGTTTGACGCGAAGAGTGTGCCGCAACGTATTGCGTCGCCAGAAGCGGCCGCCACCGGGACGCTGAGCTCTCCAGTGGACGCGCAAAACGTTGCCGCGGCAGTAGTGTGGGCTGGCCATTTGCGCTCTCCCAGAACTGTGCCGATGGCATCTCAAGGCGAATACCTTCCGTCTCCGCTTGCTAGTTGGTCGCCCATGCGCCATAATCGCGAAGGCTCCAGCATCATGGACGGAGCACCCGGCGAAACAGCATCGTTAGGATCACCTGATTGAATATTGACACGTTACTCCACGACCGCTTCGGTCTGGACAGCTTCCGCCCCGGCCAGCGTGAGGTTATCGATGCCCTCATCCAGTACGGCGCGGCGCTGGCGGTCTTCCCCACCGGCGGCGGGAAGTCGCTGTGTTACCAGCTCCCGGCGCTACTCTTCGACGGCGTGACGCTGGTAGTGTCGCCGCTGATCGCGCTGATGAAGGACCAGATCGACTTCCTCCGGCGCCGCGGCATCGCGGCGGCCCGCCTGGATTCGTCGCTCACGGCGGCCGAGGTACGCGACGTCAACGATGGGGTACGTGGAGGCACGATCAAGCTGCTCTACGTCTCGCCGGAGCGCTTCGCCAACGAGCGCTTCGTGGAGTTGCTGCGGCGCGTCAAGGTGTCGCTGTTCGCCATCGACGAGGCGCACTGCATCTCCGAGTGGGGCCACAACTTCCGGCCCGACTACCTGAAGCTGGCCGAGTTCACGCGCGAGCTGCGCATCGAGCGCCGCCTGGCGCTGACCGCCACCGCCACGCCAGCGGTGGTGCGCGACATCTGCGAGCGCTTCGCCATCCCGCCCAACTGCGCCGTTGTCACCGGCTTCTATCGCCCCAACCTGGAGCTGAGCCTGCTGCCCATCCTCGCCGCCGATCGCGATGCTACCCTGCTCGACCACCTGCGCTCGCGCCCGCCCGGTCCGACTATAGTCTACGTCACCCTGCAGAAGGCGGCTGAGCGCGTGGCGGCGCTGCTGGAGCGCGAGGGCTTCGCGTCCCGCGCCTACCACGCCGGGATGGAAGCCGACCAACGCGCAACCGTGCAAGAGTGGTGGATGGCATCCGATCACGGCATCGTCGTGGCGACTATCGCCTTCGGCATGGGCATCGACAAGGCCGACGTGCGCTACGTCTACCACTTCAACCTGCCCAAAAGCCTGGAGAGCTACAGCCAGGAGATCGGACGGGCCGGGCGCGACGGCGCACCTTCGATCGTCCAGTTGCTAGCCTGCACCGACGACGTGACCGCGCTGGAGAACTTCGCCTATGGCGACACTCCCTCCGAGCAGTCCCTGCGCGGCCTGCTGGACGAGGTGCTCTCGGCTGGGCCCTCCTTCGAAGTGGACCTCACCGAGCTGTCCAACCGGCACGACTTGCGCCTGCTGGTGCTGCGCACGGCACTGACCTACCTGGAGCTATCCGGCGTGCTGCGACAGGGCACGCCATTCTACGCCGGCTACCGTGTCCGGCCGCTCACGCCGCTTGCGGAAGTCGTCGGGTCGTTTGGCGGCGAGCGTGGCGCGTTCCTCTGCGACCTCTTCGCCCAGGCCAGGAAAGGCCGCGTTTGGTACACAATGAACCCGGATGAGCTTGCTCAGCAGTTGGGACAAGAGCGCGGCCGCATTGTCCGCGCGCTAGACTACCTGGCTGAGCAGGGCAAGGTGGAGCTGCAGGCGGCGGACGTGCGCTACCGCTACGAGCGGCTCGTCGCGGACCCCGACCGCGCGGCCCTGCTGGCGGACCTGACGACCCGCTTCCAACGGCACGAGGAGCGCGAGCTGCAGCGTATCCAGCGGGTGCTCGACCTGGTGACGCACGATAGCTGTCAGGCCAATGCCCTCGCCGCCTACTTCGGAGAAGAGCGCGAGCGGCCCTGCGGCCGCTGCAGCCACTGCCGCACCGGACGGTCCCAGCTGCTACCCCCGCCATCGGCGCTACCCGCGATCTCGTCTGTGGTGGACGTCGCTGCCTGGCAATCTCTGCGCGCCGAGCAGCCTCGGGGGTTGGGCCAGCCGCGTCAGGGAGCCCGCTTCCTCTGCGGCCTCACCGGACCCGCCTTCACGCAGGCCAAGCTGACGCGCCACCCGCTGTTCGGCATGCTCGCAGAGCACCGATTCGCCAATGTGCTGGCCTGGTGCGGGAGTAGCCTTCTTGTTGAATAACCGCGCGAGGATCCTCCGCTACGCTGATCTCTCGGTCGCTATCATTGCGGCGGCGGCACATGAGGAATTAGCATAGAGGAGCAGCAATGGCAACGCCTGAGGCCACGGAGATCATCCGGCTCTTGGAAGATCAGCACACCTTCGCCGGGCACGCCCTGCAGGGCGCCTCACAGGAGGCCCTCAACTGGAAGCCGGCCAGCACGCCGTGCGACTCGCTGGCCGGCTTGGTCCACCACATCGTCGAGGTGCAGCGACTTTGGCTGGATACCGTGATCGCCGGGGAGCCGGTCCCGCCCGGCCTGGCCGCTGCCCACGCGGCCACCGCCGGGAGCGCCGCGGAGCTGCAGCAACTGCTGGACGAGTCGCTGGCGCGCTCGAAGGCCCGCCTGGAGAGCCTGCCGCCGTCCCAATATGACGAGCAGCGCGAGCGCCGCGGGCGGACCATGACGGTCCGTTGGGCCGTCTACCACGCGCTGGAGCACACGGCCATGCACGTCGGGCACATGCAGATCACCCGCCAGGTCTACGATGAGCAGTCCAGCGCCAGTGCTCCACGCCGAGGCGGCCCTGCCGTTCCGGACCGGGATAGCTAACGGCTCCCAACCTGATCGCTGAGCGCGCAAGCGGGCAGCGCCCGCGCCTCGCCAGCGGCCTCCAGCCATACCTTCTCCTGTCGTTGCTGGCCCTGGTCGCCGCCATACCACGTCTGGCACGGCTGGACAATATGGAATTCAAGGCCGACGAGGCCGCCGTGGCGGAGGCGGCCCGGTAAATGGTCGAAACCGGTCGTCTGATTCAGATGCTGGCAGGCGTGCTGGTGGGATTGGCCCCACTCCTGCCGTACCTGGCCTACGAGAGAACGCATAGCTGGGGTGGCGCCCATACGCTGCTCCAACTTGCCGGCCAGCACGCCAGCCTGGATGGCATGGCGCTGGGAGCCTTCCTGCAAGTGACCACCGGCGCCGGCCTCGACACGCTGGAGAGCGTGCCCCACGACCAATTCACGCGCTACCCGCACCTATTTGCCGCTCACAGCGTCGCGACTGCTGTTGTGCTGTTGCTGTCCATAGCGGTAGCTGCCATCTGGTGCGGCAAAGGCTGGGGGCGCAAGGCACGCCCGGCGGTCCGCCGGCAGTCGCGATACCTGCTGATCCTCCTCGGTTGCATGTGCATCCCCCTCCTGCTGTCCTTTCGTCACTCAGTTCCCGTCCACCCACACTACGAGCTCATCCTGTTCCCGGCGCCGTTCGTGTGGGACTACGGCGTGCCCTACGCCACGAGCGCTCGCATCGCCGCCCTGGGCCGGCAAGCAGCGCCGACGGGAAACCTCTGGCTGCACACGGACGCCGTGATCCAGCCGATGCTCGCCTACTTGCTGCGCGATGTGCCGGCGCGTCCGGACCTGCCCGCCAACGCACTGGTCCTCCCACCTGCCGGTGTGTCCGCCGGCTATATTTTCGACGATGTCCACACCGCCTACGTCGCGCAAGCGCTCGAGGATGCCGGGGCTACCACGCTGGGGCGAATGTCCTATCTCGACGGTTTGCACCAGGCGATCATCCTGACCTGGCGCGCGAACGCTCGCGCCGACCAGCTTGGCGCCGCGCTGCATCCGCTGCCGGTGCGGCTCGACCGTGTTGCCCCTGGCCGGTACGACCTGCGCGCCGAGATGTACCGGCGGCCGAGCATCCAGCGCGTCCCCGCGATCGACGCCACGGGCCAGCAGCAAGACGGCGAGTTCCCCCTGGGGATGATCACGATCGGATCGTACGCCCCCGACAACCAAGCCTGGCGGTCCGAGGCGGCACGTGGTACTGGGGACCTACCGGCATTGCCCTTGCTGCTGGGCAGTTGCAGGGTGCTACCATCTGATCAATTGCACGTAGCGCGGGAAAGGAGCGACGCCAATGACTGGGATCCTCTGGACGATCGCCGTTATCGTACTCGTCGTCTGGCTTGGTGGACTGATCTTGGGTTCGTTGGGAGGCATTTTTCACATCTTGCTGGTCATCGCGGTTGTCATCATCATTTACAACCTCTTCATCGGGAATCGCTCCAGGTCGATATAGCAGAGTCTGCCGGTACGTCCCACGGTTCCGTCGCAGCCTGGCGCCGTCCAAGGTTGCGGTATGCTCTAGGACCAGGAGGAATCTGGATGATCTGGTTTGATGAGCACGTGACTCGCGCGACCGGGGTGCAGGGCGGAGACGCGATCCTGAAGGGTACGCGCACGCCGGTTCGCACGGTCATCGCTCAGGCTCGAGTTTACGAGGGCGATCTGACCGAGGTGCATTGCCGCGCTTCCCCATCTGACCGAGGCCCAAATCCTCGCCGCGCTGGCCTACTACGATCATCACACCGAAGAAATCGATGCTGATCAGTCTCGCCACGACCGGGCCTTGGAGGCATTCCTTGCCCGCGCCGTCTCGTGACCGGGCTTGGGATTCGCCTCTACACAGATGAAGACGTCGATCCCCGCCTGGCCCAACAGTTAGCGCGCCGGGGTTACGACGTACTGAGTTGCCGAGATGCCGGCAATCACAACACAACGGAGTGCTCTACCTGGCAAGCTAGCAAAAGCAATCTACCATAGTAAGGACTGCGTTCCCTTGCAGATGAGCATGGGGCACTCAGACGACCACGCGTTGTCACCAATTCAATTCCATCTGTGTCCGCCTATAGCTTGCCGACCGGCCTCCGGCTCGCTAGACTGCTGTCGATTTGCGGGTTCTGCTCTTTTGGGGCAGCCGCTCATCGCCGGGTAGCCTCGTGGCGTGAAGCATTGAATCAGTGCGCCACGAGGCGCCTGACGCCGATCGGCACGGCGGCATTGAGATATCAGAAAGGGACTACAGAATGCATTCCCGCTTGACCCGTCGGGTCTGGTTGCGCTCCAGCGCAACCACGGTGGCCGGTTTGGCCGGCATGGCGATATTGGCAGCGTGCGGCGGGACCGGCACGGCAACGAGCTCGGCAACCTCGGCCGCGGCGCCTTCGGCCGCGACCAGCGCGACACAGGCAGCGAGCACCGCCTCCGCGGCAAGCACGTCTTCCTCTCAGGCGGCCGCGACCAGCGCAGCGCCGATATCTTCCGCCCAAGCCACTTCGGCGAGCCAGACCGCCAGCAGCGCGGCCAAGGCGCCGGCAGCCGGCGTGACCATCACCTGGTGGAGCGGCTGGGGCACCGGCAATGCGCTGGCCAAGGTGTTCGATCAGGTCGCCGCGGAGGCTAATAAGACGGCGTCGGGCTACCAGGTGCAGCACGAGGCGCAGAGCAGCGTCGCCAAGAAGCTGGCGACGGTCATTGCCGCCGGGACCCCGCCCGATGTCGAGGTCGGCAACCTGGCCTATCCGAATTTCTGGGCCAGCGGCCTGGCCATCGCGCTGGACAGTTACCTCGCCAAGAGTAGCGCCGTCAAAAAGGCGGATCTGTTCGATGCCTCCTGGAAGTTTGGCAGCTACCAAGGCAAGACCTACGGCGTTCCGGCCGTGGAGAGCTTCATGCGCTGGGGCCTGGTGGCCAACCAGGATCTCCTTGCCAAGCGCAACCTCGATCCGACCAATCTGCCGACCAACTGGGACGACCTTCTGGAGTGGCATAAGCAGTTGACGGTGCTGGATCCCGCCACCAAAGCCATCACCCAGTTGGGCCTCGATCCGCTCAACGCCATGGGCGGCTCCGCTTCCGGGGGCGATCCCTTCTTCTGGGGACCTTCCTTCGGCCTCGGCACGAAGTACTACGACGAAGGCGCCAATCAGTTCAATGTGGCCGGCCCCGAACTGGAGGAGGCGCTGAATACGATCAAGCGCTTCTACGACGTGATCGGCGGACCGGCCGCGCTCGACACCTTCCGCAAGGTCAACGGCACCTGGTCAGGCACCAAGGCCGGCATCGTGCTGGGGACCGAGGCGCTGCAGATCAACGGCTACTGGACGCCGGGCGACCTCACCAAGAATGCCCAAACCAAGAAATACGTCTACGGCTGGCCACCGGTCAGCCCTACCCGCAAGGGAACCAAGATGCAATCCACCGGCGGCCACTTCGCGGTGCTGCCGAAAGGCTCACCCCATCCCGACCTGGCCTTCCAGGTGGCGGAATTCTTGAGCGGCGAGCAAGCCGAGCAGCTCATCTTCGACGGCTCCGGCTTTATGGGCGCGCGCAAGTCCTTCCTCGCCAAAGTCGACACCAGCAAGTACCCCGGCCTGGACTTCTACGTGAAGTCGGCCACGACGGGCGACGAGCTGTGGGCCGACCCCTCCGACCCCATCGAGAGCTTCTTCTCCGATACCTGGCACTCCCAGGCCCAAAAGGTGTTCCTGGGGCAGCTCACGCCGCGGGACGCGCTCCAACAATTGCAGCAGTTGTGTACTGAGGAGCTCAAGAAGCGGACGGCGGCGTCGTAGGCCGGGCCTGGGGGATGGCCTCGCGGCCCTCCCGGCATTATCCTGAGCCGTTCCTTGCCGGACTTCCGGCCTCGATCGCCTGCGCGGCGGCGCGCAGCGCCGGCGCCGCGAGGGTTTCCTGCCGAACCACCCAGGGGACGTAGGGCACTGGCTGGTGACCCTGGAGTTGTCCGCGCTCGATGAGCTGACAGACCATCGCCTCACTCACAGCGAGCTCGGCGGCAGCTTCCCTGACGTCCAGCCAGCCATGGGCGACCTGCTCGCGCAGCGCTTCCCATTCGGCATCGGTGAGCTCCAGCGAATCTATCGGTGCTTCCAGCCGCCGGCCGTAGAGCGCCGAGCGATAGCCGGCGATGAGCGCCTGGAAGCCCACTTGGGCCAGATCCAGGCGGCAGCGGTGGGGCGTTCCACGCTCCAGCCACTCCGCGATGGACTGGAACGAGCGCGGCATGGCCTGTCCAAGGCTAGTCTGTTCGATGTGTGGCTGAGCCATCCCTTCCGTCTGATAGCCCCAGCTCCCGCGCTCCCGCCACCAGCAGCGACCGCGCGTCCCCCAAACGTCGAGGCTCATGACGGATCCGGGTACCCCAGCGAGCCGCCCGCCGGTGCCTGGGAAGTCGCTGGTCCCCAAGGGGGTGGTCCCGGCTTCGAACAGCACGCGGACGCCGCCGGGAAACGTGTACGTGGCGAGCAGGTTGTCGGGGCACAGGCGGGTCGGGTCGTGGTACTCGCAAGCCCCCCCAGCCGTTGCCCAGACGGCAACCGGCGGCTGGTCACCGAGCACAGCCAGTACCAGGTCCATGAGGTGCGTGGCCATGTCGCTGACGCCGTCCGTGGCGGCGCGCACGAAGTGGATGTCGCCCAAGGCATCGCCGGCTTGAAGCTCCTCCCATCGGTCAAGGAACGGCAGGTAACGACGCTGATGGTTGACGATGATCGGCAGGCCCGTCGTCTCCTGCGCCGCGGCCAGCTCGGCCGCTTCCTTCGGGCGCAAGGCGATGGGCTTCTCAATCACCAGGACCTTGGCGCCAGCCCTCGCCGCGGGCTGGACCCACTGGGCACGCGGAATGCTGGGCACAGTCACGGCATGGACGACGTCAGGCTGCTCCCTCGCCAGCATCTCCCCGAAATCGGCATACCCGCGTACATCGAGCTCGCGCAGTCCCGCGTCTAACCTGTCACGATCCAGGTCGCACAGGGCTACTACCGCCATGTTGGCACTGTCGCGGTAAGCGCGCGCGTGGGCCATGCCCTGCTGTCCCGCGCCCAAGATGGCAACACGATAGCCGCCCATCGATCTCCCCCTCGCCCTCAGCCGCGAACCCGCCCGTCGCTACAGCTTCTGGCCCAACATGCCCTTCAGATAGAGGTACGCCTCGCGCACGTAGCGGCGAATGTTCGGCTTGTCCTCGACTTCTAGTTCCACGGTCAACGGCCCGCGGTAGCCCACGGCGTGCAGGGCGTCGACGACTCCGGGGATGTCGATCTCCCCCCGGCCGATCGCTACAGATTGCTCAGCGATGTGATCCTTGAGGTGGACATCGAACACGCGGGCGCCGAACGTGCGGATCAGGGCAATGCTGTCCTGGTGGCAGGAATGGAAATGGCCAACGTCGACGCAGATCCCCACGCGAGGATGGTCGATGAGCCCGAACAACCGGTCCCAATCCTCGAGACAGGTGAGGATCATCTCCGGGTGGTTCTCGATAGCCAGGGTCATGCTGCTCTCCGAGGTCAGCTCTAAGACGCGCTCCACGCCGGCCACGAAGCGCTCCATATTCCCGGGCTCGCGCCGCCGGCAGCCACTGGCCGGACCGGTGTAAAGGAACCTACCGCCCAACGTCTCGCCGAGGTCGATGCGCTCGGCGGCGAAGATGGCCGCCGCCTCGATCTCCTCGGGATTGCTCCCGCCGATGCTCGCCCCGACCACCGCTCCTTTGAGCCCGTGCGACCGGAGCTGCTGGCCGATAGTGTCTGCTTTCAGCCGCCCTTGCAGCTCGACGTAGTCGTAGCCCGCCTGGGGAGCGTCTGCGAGACAGGTATCCACTTCATCGTCTCCCCAGCGGTTGAGCCGGAGGTTCCAGCGGTAGCAGACCGAAGCACAGGCAAGATACATCGAGGTTCCTTTCAGGCCACGGCTACCATTGCCTTCAACACCTGCTCGCGCCGCTCGCGCACACCGTGCAGGGCCTCGACCAGCCCTTCCAAGCCGGTCCGATGGGTGATGATCGGCTGGAGATCGACCAGGCCGGTGGTCAGGGCCTGGAGCGCCAGCGGCCAGGTGAGCGGAGCGAGCCAGGAGAAGCGGATGGTCTTGTCGGCCATCATCGTCTCCATGGTGGGCACCTGCACACGATCGTCCGGATCAGGGAGGCCAAAGTAGACGATGTGGGACCCTGGGCCGGAGATGTCCAGGGCGCCCGCGCCAACAGCGCTGCCACGTAGTCCTTGGTGGCGGCTGTCACTTCCCACGCCTGGGGCCAGAAGCAGAGATCGACACACCACCAGGAGTCGTAGTAACCCGCCGCCCGAATAGCGGCGACGAGGCGGGGGAAGTCCAGCTCCCCTACACGCCGGACGGTCTCGTCGAGACTCACCGGACGCGCCGCATAGGAACCGAAGATGTATGCCCAACTGCCGATCGCCAGCTTCGCCATAGCCCACTCCCTTCGCTCAGGCTGTTGCCCGGCCCAGACGCGTCCGCCTCCGGATGGAGTAGGCGCCCGCCCGGCTCGCCCCGTACCGTTAGAGGCCCGCTTTCAGGATGCCGTTGACCTGGGAGTCGACCGTCTGGGCAAAGGTCTGCGGCGAGATCTTGCCGGCGAACAGGTCCGTCATTGCCTTGCTGATCGGCGCCTGGGCTTGATCCTTGTTCGTCTTGATCCAGCTCCAGGGAACGCGCTTGAACGGTTCGCTCGTCACAACCTTGTCGTAAATCTCCGTGTGCTTGCCGGGCAGCTCGGTCTTCCAGGCGCTTGCCTGGGCCGGGCTGTTGTAGACGATGGGTAACGCGCCGAGCGTCGTCATGCGCACGACGTGGCCGTCGCTGATCAGGTATTTCCCCACCTGGAACGCTTCGTCGCGATAGCGGGTCTGCTTGTAGATCGAGCCCATCTGGCTGTTGTTGGCAAACTGATAGGGCCACTTGTCGCCCTGCCTGGCAACGGGGAAGCCGAGCAGGTCCCAGTTGAAGCCGACCTTGGTCAGACGGGACTGGTAGCCCATCCAGGACGTGGTCATGGCGACGTTCCCAGTTTCCAGGGCGAACCCCTTGAGGTGAGTACCGTCCGGACCCAAACTTGTGACCCGATCATTCACCACCAACTTGGAGTACAAGGAGATCGCGTCGATGCCGGCCGGCGTGCTGAAGGTTGCAGCCTTCACCCAGCCGGTCGCGTCGTCGTAGCTGAAGAGGTCGCCGCCTAGCGCCTCCGTGAAGAGCAGCATCTCGCCATACCAGGGGAAGGGGCGCCAGGCCGCCTGCTGGATCGTCCCGTCGGCGGCACGCGTGGTGAGCTTGCGACTGGCGTCCTCAAAGGTTGTCCAATCCCAGGGCTGGTCGGGCTTATAGTCCAGGCCCGCCTTGGCGAAGGTGTCGAGGTTGACCCAGAGCGCCAGGGCGTCCGGGTTCCCCGGGAAGGCCCAGAGGATCGGGTGGCCGTTATCCTGGATCAGATTCACGAAGGCCCAGCACGATGGGGCAAACTTCCAGGAGCTTACGTCCTTGTCCTGCTTGAAATAGGGGTCGAGGTCGACCACTGCATCACGCAGGGCTAGCTCCTGGAAGCTGGAAATGGTGAAGTCAGGGGGGGTGCCGCCGGCGAGCAGCACCAACTGCTTCTCCTCGATGTTCTCCGTCGGGGCCGGGGTGATCCAGTCGATCTTGGCGCTCGGGAGAACCTTGGCCAGGTCGGCATTCCAGCCCTTGTAGAGCTGCTCCGTATTGGCGCCGACCTTGTCGGAGGCGACCGACAGCACGACCTGGCTCGGCTTCGCCGGCGCCGTGGTGGGAGCAGGGGTGGCCGGCAGCACCTGCGTCTGCACCGACGTCACGACGGCAGTGGAGACGGTGGCCTGCGTCACCGTCACCGTCTGCTGTTGCGTCTGGGTCTGGATCACGGTGGCGGTCGTAGCCGTTGTGGTCGTGGCGCTGGGCCCTTCGCAGGCGGCGAGCACACCTGCGCCAGCCAGCCCCGCCACGTTCGTGGCAAGCACCAGCAGCTTGCGGCGGGTGATCGGTAGGCCCGGAACGAGACTGCGATCGACGAGCTGTGACATATGGCCTGCCTCTCCTTCAGTGCGAGCAACACCGGGGTGTACACTGGCCAAGTCATCGACGCGGGCGCCGTGGGACCACACTCAGCGTTGCAGCCCTCACGTTGCCGGCAAGGACGTGATGAGCTCCCCTCTCGCTACGATCTCCTCTCTCCATCGTCCGGGTGTGACGACAGCGCCAGGTCCCATCGCCATCCATGGCCCGGACGTCTCAGCGCCCGTCTGTCTTTCGATTGCCGCGACCAAGCAGGCCCTTAAGCACTCCCTAACCTAGCGGACGGAAGGCGCCTCCTTGTCCGGCGCGAGCTGGCGCCTCATGGAGCTGAAGTCGGCCCAATGCACGGTGGGTGAGGACGACGTACAGCCACACGAGCTGCGTACCACCAGCTCCGGCGGCATGACGACGCGACGTCGTGTCGGCCCGGCAGTCCCCTTGACGCGCTCGAACAGCATGGCGAGGCCCCCACGCCCTATCGGCGCGATCGGTTGCGCCACCGTCGTGATCGGGGGAACGGCGATCGCCGAGGGTAACGTATTGTCCACACCGATGACCGCCAGATCCTCGGGCACGCCCAGGCCAAGCTCGTGAGCCGCATGGAGCGCGCCAACTGCCATCTGGTCATTGCAGGCAAACACCGCTTGGGGTCGAGAGCCTCGATCGAAGAGCGAATGGAGCGCTCGGTAGCCCCCTTCGAACGTCCAATCGCGCCAGCGAACCCAACGCTCCTCTGACGCCAAGCCCTGCGATTGCAGCGCCTCGCGGTACCCATCAACTCTGCGCACGGCCTCAGCCAGCGTGCTCGGTCCGGCAAGGCAAGCGATCCGTAAGTACCCATGCTCCAGGAGATGCTCAGTGGCGCACCGCCCGATGGCGACGTTGTCGGCGAGGATAGTATCGACGGCGGCGTGCGCCACCTCACGGTCGAGCAAGACGAGGGGGATGTGGCGTTCCAGCACCGCGTGCAGCTCGTCCGCGTCGAGTCCGGCGGTGATGAGCAGAATCCCGTCGATGCGCTTCTGGTCCAGCAGCGCCAGGTGTGCGCGCTCGCGCTCGACGTCGTGCTTGGAGTTGCAGAGAATTAGGGTATAGCCCGCCTCAAATGCGGCGTCCTCGACCTGACAGCTCAACTCGGCGAAGAAGGGATTGGCAATGTCGGGCACAATCAGCGCCACCGCCTGAGTCTTCTTCCGTGCGATACTTCGCGCCAGCAGGTTCGGCTTATACCGCAGGTGCTCGATGGCACGCAACACCCTCTCGCGGGTCTCCCGCGACACCTCGCGCGGACCGTCGTTGAGGACGTAGGACACGGTGGCGGAGGAGACACCGGCAAGTCTGGCCACGTCGTCGCGGGTTACCGCCACGGTTCGCTCCGTCCCGCGGGCACACGCACCAGTGACGCGCGACGTGCTTGCGTGTGGGAGAGCATAGCCAAGCCACCCCGCCAGGCACGGCATACTGTCGTGCCGCGTCATGTTGCCTACGCGAGTAGTCTACGGCGACATGCCTGCTTGTGTCAAGCTCCACCAACTTCCAGACGCTCGGCTTCTCCCCAGCCGGGCGCGATGCTACCGGTTGGGGCGGATTACCATCCGACGTCCAGACTTGGGGGAATGGTGGTGCTCGAAGGTAAAGTGGCGCTCATTACCGGCGGCGGGTCCGGCATTGGTGAGGGAGCATGTCGAGTACTGGCGCGCGCCGGCGCTGCCGTAGCGGTGGTTGACCTGCTTGCAGACCGGGCCGAGACGGTCGCGGCGTCGATCGCCTCGGAGGGCGGACGAGCGCTCGCCATCGCCGCCGACGTCGCCAGCGAAGCGACAGTTCAGGCAGCCGTGAATCAGGCGGTCGAACGCTTTGGCCGCCTCGACATCGTGTTCGCCAACGCCGGCATCAACGGCATGCAGGCGCCGATTGAGGAGCTCACGCTGGACGAGTGGAACGCGACCATCGGGATCAACCTGACCGGAACGTTTCTCACGGTCAAGCACGCAATCCCGCACCTGCGCTCGGCCGGTGGCGGCTCCATCATCATCACGGCATCCGTGAACGGTACGCGCTCCTTCTCTTTGCCTGGTTACTCCTGCTACTCGACGTCGAAGGCCGGGCAGCTCGCCTTTGGCCGGACAGCCGCGCTGGAGTTGGCGCGCTGGGGAATCCGCGTCAACGTCATCATCCCGGGCGGTGTGACGACCAACATCGGCGAGCGCACCTTCCGGCGCAACCTCGACCGCGTGCGCTACGAAGTCCGTTTGCCCCAGCGGATGCCGCCTCTCGATGGGCGCCCGGCGGCGCCGGAGGAATTGGGCGACCTGGTCCTCTTCCTGGCCTCCGACGCCAGCCGCCACATCACCGGCGCCGACATCGTTATCGACGGCGGTCTCTCGCTCATCCGCGGCTGAGCCCAATAACACTCAGCAAATGGGCCAGGAATGGCGGTCAGGAGTGTCGGGGCGGGAAGCGGCAGCCGGAGCGAGAAGTGCTGCTTCTGTGCCATAATAGCGAGCATTATAGCTATCAGCCGTCAGCTATCAGGTGTCAGGACGGGAGCCGTAGTCGCGGCCAGACTCCTGCAACGTTACTGCGCAACTTGGATCTCGTGCTGATGGCTGATAGCTGACGGCTGATAGCTACTCGAGAGGAACGATTCGCCCATGAACATTCCGCCGGTTGAGGCAATCCGCGTCCCGGCCCAGCGCCTGCGTGAGTTCGTCGTCGAGCTGATGGCGCGCGCCGGGCTGGAGGGCGCCAAAGCGGCGTTGCTTGGCGACCTCCTGGTCGCCAACGACCTGCGCGGCGTATTCAGCCACGGCACGCGACAGGCGGCCACCTACTCTGTCTTGATCGCCGAGGGGAAGCTCAACGGCCACCCGCGGGTGCGGCAGGTGGGGGAGCCGGGCGCGACCGCGACGTTCGACGGTGATGGCGGCCTGGGCTATTTCCCGGCCTACGAGGCGGCCCACTGGGCGGTCGCTTCGGCCAAGCAGCATGGCATCGCTGCCGCTGTTACCCGCAACCACGGCCATTTCGGCGCGGCGGGCATCTATTCGCGCATCGTCGTCGCCGCCGACCTGGTCGCCTACGTAACCTCCGGCCATCAGCTCGAGCTCGCGACCGGTCAATCGGTCCGCGCCGCGGCCGGCGGCTCGCCCATGAGCTTCGGTGTCCCGGCCGGCAAGGAGCCGCCGCTGCTGTTGGACTTTGGCGCCGTCCACGATCTCGACGGCCGCGCGCCGTACGCGGCGGCGATTTTCGCGCTGGCGCCGGGACTGGTACTGCGCAGCATCGGCCTGGGCATGGTCTGCCAGTCGCTGGGCGGCTTCCTTGCCGGCGTGCCGATGGAGGAAGATAGGGCCGTCAGAGCGTACAGCGGCGCCAACCAGGGGTCGCTGATCATCGCGCTCAATCCGGCGCGCTTCCTGCCGGTCGACCAGCTCAAGACGGAGATGGACCGGTATCATGCGCTCACGCACCAGCTCACCCCCATGTCGGCGGCCACGCCGGCAGTACTCCCCGGCACGTTGGAGTGGCAGCGCGAGCGCGAGTACGCGGTCGAGGGGATTCCCGTGGGGGCGCGGCACCAGCACGCGCTGGAGGAAGCGGCCGCTCGCTTCGGCGTTCCGACTCCTTTCCCCACCTAGCAGTTGCGCCGGCCGGTGCGACCCGATGTCCCGGTAACGACGCCGTCCGATCTCTCGCCCGACGCCGCCGATCGCCTGCTCCAAGCACCGCGCCCTGACGATCCGGCGCTGGTCGTGCTCACGATCGAGGCGTAGGGTTCCCCGCGGCTGATCGGCCGGGCGACCGTCGCCGCCTGCGAGCGCGTGCTCCGCGCGTCGGAACAGCCGGCCGAAGTGTACGATCAGGCCCTGAGCCTGCTGGCGGCCGTCATCTATTGGCGACCCGACCTGATCGGCCCCGACACGGCCTCCGCCCTTGAGGCGCTCATCGCCGGCCCACCGCTGCCGGACATTTTGTACCGATCTGCCGCCGAAGCGCTCAACTTCCTGTTGACTACTCCGGCGGCTTCCTGCGCGCTCGCTCTCCTGCTGGCCCTGCTCGCCGTGGCGGACCGCCCGCCCGCCGCTTACGATGCACTCCTGGGGTCGCTCGAATATGCCGCGTTCTGGGCCGTGTCACGCCTGGACCTGGCAGTGATCATCTCCCTGACAGAGCAGGAACACCTGGCCGGGCAGCGGGCGCGCCTGCTGCACCGAACGATCGAGCGGCTGCTCTTCGCCTGCCCCACGCGAGTTACGGCCCCCCTGCTCGAGCGCCTGCACCGGCTCTACCAGGGGCACCCCTCCTTCAAGTACGTGCTCTCCTATCTCTCCGGCCGGCCCAGCGTGAAGGCGGAGGTGCGGAACGCGGCAGCGGCAGCCGCCGCCCCGCAATTCCCCCTGCGCCGTCTGGTTGCGCCGCGGTTGAGACGGGGCAAGGCGCGTGTCCTGGTCGTCCAGAACATCTCGGACGGACAAGGCGATGAGATCGTCCGCGTCGTCCCCTTGCTCGAATCGCTGCTGGGTGGGAACCCGCTGCTGGAGGTTGTGCTGATCACCAAGCGCGAATATCTGTACGGCCACTCGCGACTCCGAGTGGTGCCCATCGAGGACCGGGCCGCCACCCGCACGGTGCTCGGTGAGACCTTCGACGCCGTGGTCGACTTTTTCGAGCCGGCCGTGCCGGACGTGAACTACGACGTGGCGCTGGAGGTTCGTGTTCGTGCACACGCTCGGTCACGCGCGCCTTTCCTCTCCCTGGCATCGTCGAAGCGGTGGAATCGATTCCTGTTTGAACGGTTCGATGTGGAGTCGCGGTCCTACGCAGCGGCGATTGGGCTCGACCGGCAACGGGTCGAGAACGTCTACGAGACGACCTGCCGGCTGATCGCCGAGCTCGGACTGCCGTTGCGTTTCGGGGAGGAGCCCCCGCCGGCCGATTCGGTCCTGGCCGGCCTGCCCTGCCCCGACGCCGAGACGGCCTGGTCCAAGCTGGTGGAGCAGAATCACCAGCGTCGCCCAGTGGCGCTGGTATGCCCGTTCGGCGGGATCGAGCCGCTGAAGGGGTACGTGGACCGCCGGGCCGAGCCGCTGTCCGAGCAGCTTCGCGGCCTGATCGCGGAAGGGTTCTACGTGGTCCTGCTCCCCAATGGGACGCCGTGGGGGGCCGCGGCCCAGGCCCGGCGCGTCGTGAGCCTGCTCGATCCATCGGAGCAATCACAGGTCGTAGTCGCGCCGGACCCTACCGGCTGGACCGAGCCGGTGACCTACCAACACGCCGGCACCCACACCGTGCCGCGCGCCAGCTACCAGATGCGGCTCGCGACCTACTTCGTTCGCTTTGCCGCCCTGGTCGTGACCGTGGAGGGCTGGATGGTACACGCCGCCTATTGCCTGGGCAAGCGTTACCGCGTGCTCATGCTGCCCTACTCGCATCCGACCGAGTGGCATCCCTACGGGCGCACTGTGCAACAGGACGTGGTGCTCGGCCCCGCACACGTTCCTCCCGAAGAAGAGGGCGTCGCGCCGCCGCTCCCGGAGCAACCGCGCAAGTTCGTCCTGCTCTACCTGCTGAGGAGCCTCGGCCGGTCCGGCGAGGCGCATGCCGTGCCCTTGCTGCAGTGGGCGTTACGCAGCGAGGACCGGGATGTGCGCCAGTCGGCCGCCGAGTCGCTAAGCCGGTTCTCCGGACCAGTCGTCGACGCCGATCTGATTGCGCTGCTGCACGACCCCGCCTACCGCGTCCGGGCAGCCGCGGCCGGAGCGCTCCTCAGCCGGTTTGACGCTGCATCCCCTCGACCGCACGGCATCCCGCGCGAGCAGTTGCTGGCCCAACGGTGGATCGGCGAGGAGCCCAGGGATTGGGATAGGGTGCTTTCACTAGGCGAGCAAGCACGCCAAGCGCTCCAAACCGCCATCCTGGACGACGATCCGGTAATCCGCCGGGAGGCCGCCGCGATCCTGGATATCATGGATCGGAAGCGAGTACCGGTCGCAGCGGTCTCGCCCGTGTCAGGGATGACCAAGGCGCTGCGCAGACTGTTCAGGAGCGGGTAGATCGTGCGCATGTCAGCTTCCGTGGCGGGGTTTCCGTACCTCCCCGGGCGGTTGTACACCCCGGCGAAGGACCAGGCATGGTTGGGGAAAATGCCGCGATGAGGGCCCTCCCGCTCCCTCGAGGTCTGACGCGCCGCCGCGCGGCCCGGCGCGCCGAGGCCGCACTGGGACGGCCTACCGTGCTCATCCTGACGCCGGTCAAGGACGCCGCCGACTGCTTCGACGACTATTGCCGGGGGATCGCCCGCTTGACCTATCCCCACGCCCTGATCTCCCTCGGCTTCCTCGAGAGCGACAGCACAGACGGCACGTTCCAGGCGCTCCAGCGCCGTCAGCGTGGGCTCAATGCCGACTTCCGGCGCGTCGGGCTGTGGAAGAAGGACTTCGGCTACCTCCTCTCGCCGGCCGTGCCGAGGTGGCTGCCGTCGATCCAGGTGAAGCGACGGACCATCCTGGCCAGGAGCCGCAACCACCTGCTCTTCCACGCGCTGGACGACGAGGACTGGGTACTCTGGCTGGACGTGGACGTGATCGAGTATCCGCCCGACCTCATCGAGCGCCTGCTGGCCGTCGGGAAGGACATCGTGCAGCCGCATTGCGTACTCGACTACGGCGGCAAGACCTTCGACTGGAACGGCTGGCGCGATCACGGGCGGCTGCACCTGGACGACCTGCGCGAGGAGGGGGAGCTGGTCGAGCTGGACGCGGTTGGTGGGACCGTGCTGCTCGTGCGGGCGGACCTGCACCGCGACGGGCTGGTCTATCCCGCCTTCTTCTACGGGAGGGGCAACCCCCGCATCAGGAAAGGTCGCCGCCCCGAGATCGCCGGCGAGATCGAGGGGGAGATCGAGACAGAAGGGCTCGGTATCATGGCGGGCGACATGGGCCATTGTTGCTGGGGGATGCCGCGACTCGAGGTGATCCACCGGAGGAAATAGCGTCGTGGCCGGCAATCCTGGCACGGCGTCGAAGCCGCGCCTCCTCTACCTGAGCCCGGTCGTCCCCGCATTGAGCGGCAACGGCCTGGCCATGCGCGCCGGTATGGTGCTGCAACTGCTGGCCCAGCGCTACAGCGTCTCACTGGTGGTGGTCCAACTCTACGCGCCCTACGGCGTCCCCATCCCCGCCGAGATCGCCGGCCTGTGCCGCGACACCGTCGTGCTGCCGACCAGCACCACCACAACATGGCCAGCCCCGTCAGCGTCGCGGTCGCTACCGAAACGGCTCGGCGACGCCCTGCGAACGCGGCGTTCCCTTGCTGGCCACGGAGATGAAGAAGCGATCCGTGCCTTCCCGGGCGTGCCCTTCGACGTCGTGCATGTGTTCCGGCTGGCCATGGCGCCATTTGCCCGTCCCTACTTTGACCGTTTTGCCCCCCCGCCGGAGCGCCATCTCGACCTGGACGACGTCGAATCGTCCACCCGCCGGCGTCTCGCTGCGCTCTACCGTCTGAACGGCAACGCCGCCATGGCCCGACTCGAGGAGCTGGAGGCCCAGCGCAGCGAGCTGCTGGAGACCGAGGCGCTTCGAGACTTCGATCGTGTTTACGTTTGCTCACCGGGGGATCAGAAAGGGCTCGCCCGGCTCGCGCCTGCCCGCGTGTGTGTGCTGCCAAACGCGCTCCCACTGGCCGAGCCACTCCCGCCCAAGCGCCGCGACGGGCTATTTACCCTCCTCTTTGTCGGGACGCTGGGGTACTACCCGAACGAAGATGCCATCCGACACCTCTGCGTCCAAGTGTTGCCGCTCCTACGTGCGACGGCCCAGCAGGCGTTCCGGGTCGCCATCGTCGGAACCGGCGCGACCGCCGCCATACGGCAGCTCGCGGAGCTCCCGGAGGTACAACTGATCGGCGCCGTGGCGGATGTTGCCCCCTGGTACCGCGAGGCCGACGCGGTCGTCGTGCCGATCCGGGCTGGCGGAGGAACACGCATCAAGGTGCTGGAGGCATTCCGCTACGGTCGACCGGTCGTGAGCACATCCATGGGCATCGAAGGCATCGAGGCGCGCGGCGATGAGCATGTGCTCCTGGGCGATACCCCCCTCGCCTTCGCGGAACAATGCCGGCGGCTGATGGGCGACCAGTCATTCGCCGAGTCGCTCACACAGAACGCCTATGCGCTGTTCAAACGCGCCTACACAACGGAAGTAGTGGCGCGGAGCCTGGCAGCCATGTGCTCGTAAGGCGTGATACGACGTTGACACCGCCGGCAGGTCCCAAAGGGGGTGACGTGCGCGACGGCGCCTGCTGCTGAACCAGCAGGCTCACAGTTTCAACCCTGCTGCAGCAGGCTCGGGCTACGTCCGCGGACGGAAGGCGTCCCCAGCCAGCTTGAGCTGGGTTGGTCCGGTTAGCCCGACGGTTCAGCGTCGGGAGCCATTCGCGGACGCCCTCCCCAGACATTCGCCAGCGATAACGAGCTCCACGACACACCTCGCATTATCTGGGACGTTGACGGGCCAACCCAGGTGAACTAGCATCGCTCCGTAGCGTCCTCAAGGGAAGTGAGCCGGCGGTATGCCGACAGGCACGCTGGCGCTACGGAAAGGAAGGCGTTGTGTCCAGCGAGCGGGTGAGCCGGCGGAAGCTGTTGCGCGTCGGCGCGGTATCGCTGAGCGGTTTGGCATCTGCGACGTTGATCGCCGCCTGCGGCGGGACGGCAACTGGCGGCGCATCGAGCACGTCGGCGTCGGCCGCGGCGCCGGTCACCGCCTCCAGCGCCGTGGTTGCGAGCACGGCGCGGACGGCGACGAGCAGCGTGGCGCCGCTGACGAGCGTCGCGGCGAGCAGTGCAGCACCGAGCTTGGTGGTGGCAAGCAGCACGTCAGCAAGCTCAACCGCGTCGGTCGTGCCGGCCGCGAGCGCGGCGGCGCCGGCGGGTTCGGTGGCGTTGCGCATCGGCTCCTGGCTGGTCCGACCGACAAACCAGGCGGTGTACAATGACCATCTGATCGGGCCATACAAGAAGCTGCATCCGAACGTCGATATCACGGTCGACTACACCTCGGGCACGGGCACGCACATCACTAAGATGATCGCCGAGACGGCAGCCGGTGACCCTCCGGACATTGTCGAAGTCGACTTCGACGACAACCAGAGCTTCGCGCAGAAGAAGGTACTTCTGGCGCTCGATCCGCTGATCGCGCGGAGCAAGATCGACCTGAACAACTACGTTAAGGCGGCGCTGGAGCTGGGCCGGTATCCGCAGAACACCGGTCCCTACTGGGCCTGGTCGACCATGCTTGCCGTCGGCGTGCTCTATTACAATAAGACCATGTTCCAGAACGCCGGGCTGGCGCTGCCGGCTGACAATCTGGACTATCAGACCACGCTGCTGGACCTGGCGCAGAAGCTGACCAAGCCGGGCACCGACGAGTCGAGCTCCTTCTGGGGCTTCGACATCGACTACTTCGAGCAGGGGTTCCTCTACTCCTTTGGTTTCAAGGAGGTCAGCGACGACGGCAAGACGGGGCTGTTCGACTCGCCGGAGTCCATCGCGGCGCACCAGTACTGGGTTGATCTGAAGAACAAGTACAAGGCCAGCACACCCAGCGACGTCGGGAAGGTCTTCAATATCCCGGAGAGTCCCTTCGAGTCCGGCCACCTGGCCATGAGTCTCGATGGCTCCTACGAGGTCCAGACCTTCCAGCAGTACAAGTCCCTGGACTGGGATGTCGCGATGCCTCCGAAGGGGCCGGCGGGGCAGTTCTCGGTCATCAAGGGTGCGCCGTCGCACGGGCTCTCGCCGCTCAGCAAGCACCAGTCGGAGGCCTGGGACTTTATGAGCTGGTGGATACTCAACGAGACCCCGGATCAGGTCGTGAACCCGGGCAACCTGCCGTCGCGGCTGGTGGCGCTGCAGGGGTGGACGGCGGCCCAGTTGAAGGCCAATCCGGTACCGGCCAGCATCGGGAAGTTTGTCGAGATCGCCAGCCAGGCCGGGCGATCGGTGCAGATCCCGCCACACTCGGGCGACGTCTGGAATGCCTACACCAAGGCGCGCGGCGACATCCTCTCCGGCAAGGCGCCCGTTGCCGACGGCTTGCACGCGATAAATCAGCAGGTCAATGGCATCCTGGCGCAGCCGTAGGAGTCCGCCCCCCGGTTAATCGACGGATCCCAGCTCGGACCCCGGCGGCCGCCCGGCGTCCAGAGTTGCCCCGGTTGGCGATTCAGGCTGGAGACGTCGTCGACACCGGCAGCGGTCGGCGGTATTGGAGGAGAAGGGCTGATGGCGAGGACGCCAAACATCTTGCTGATCACGGCGGATCAGCACCGCGGCGACGCGGTGAGCGCGAATGCCGGCGCCGCTCCGCACCGGCCGAGCGTGCTGCGAACGCCGCACCTGGACCGCCTGGCGGCGGAGGGCGTCTCCTACACCAACGCCTACTCGGTGATGCCGGTCTGTGTGCCCGCACGGGTCAGCATTATGACCGGGCGCATCCCGGCTTCCTGGGGCGTGCGCGGCAACGGCGGGGCGATCCCGGAGGGGATGCCGACGTTGCCGGGTCTCCTGCGGGCGCAGGGCTACCGGACGCAAGGAGTGGGGAAGATGCATTTCTCGCCGGACTGGCGGGCGCTGCACGGGTTCGAGCATATCCTGGTGTCGGAGGAAGGGCGGCATTGGCGCGAGGGCGGCGACGACTACCAGGCCTACTTGCGCCGGGCCGGCTGGGAGGGATTGGAGCGCGGCCACGGCATCGGCAACAACGATGCGCGGACGGGCACGTCGCCGCTGCCGCTGGAGCACTATCACACCACCTGGGCGACAGACGAGTCGATCGCCTGGCTGCGACGGCAGCGGCAGGAGCAGCCGGTACGCCCATTCTTCCTGTGGACCTCCTACACCAAGCCGCACGCGCCCTACGACCCGCCGGAGCCCTACGACCGGCTGTACAGTCCCTTCAGCGTACCGGACCCGCGCGGTGGGCCGGAGGACCTGGCGGACCGCTCGCCCTGGTATCTCCAGCAGCGCGGGCGTTATGGCTGGGACACGTACTCGGACCTGGCGATGAAGCGCTCGGTGGCCTTCTACTACGGCAACGTGGCGTTGATCGATCACTCCGTGGGGCGGCTGCTGGACGCGCTGCGAGAGCTCGGACTCGAGGAGGACACTATCGTGATCTATAGCGCCGACCACGGTGACCTGCTCGGCGACCACGGCTTCTTCTTCAAGGGCATCTTCTGGCAGGCGTCGTGGCACGTCCCTTTCCTGATGCGGGCGCCGGGGCGCGTGTTGCCGCGAGGGACGATTGGGCGCTACGTCGGGCTGGAGGATATCCTGCCGACCGTGCTGGGCTTCTGCGGCATTGTCATCCCGGATGGGGTGCAGGGTCGCGACCTGTTCACCGGCAGGACTAAGGAGCGGGACGCCGCGTTTGGCATCTACGGGCAGGCAGCGAACTGCCAACTGGCGATCCGCACAGACGAGTGGACCTACATCGCGCTGCCCAATGGCGGCTACGAGGAGCTGTACGACCTGCGCCACGACCCCGACGAGCGGAGGAACCTGGGAGCAGACGCGGCGACGGCGGAGGTGCGGAGCGGACTACGCGGCCGGCTGGAGGGCTGGCTGGCGGAGATCGGCGCCACGCACGTGCTCGATGGCCAGGGGCGCATCGCGACCAGCCCGTTCGTTGATCCGCTGGCCGGCGCCGAGCCGCTGGCGAAGACGCCGCTGGGGATGCGGCCGTACTGAGGGATCCTCACGTCGGGGCCCCTGGATGAGGTTGTTGGTCATGCCGGCTGGTGCGGGGACGGCCCCCCAATTCTGGGGTGGGGGGCTCGCACGGCGCGGACGCATCCTTGCCGGCGTCGCTCCGTTGATTGGGGCGCTCCCCATGGGAGGCGATGTTGCGGCAATTGGCCTCCCCCAGAATTGGGGGGCCGGGGGGGGCCGTCCTCGCACCAGCACATTTGCCTTCAGGCCAACATCGAGCCCGTGGGCGGCACTCGGAGTACCCCGAATAGGCCGGCGCAATGCGTCCGGCCAGTAATGCACTTGGAGAGCGCAGAAAGGTGGAGCGGATGAGCGGATGGCGGCCGCCGGAGCGAGTGGCGGGGCCGGGCGGGCTGATTCTGGACTGGCGGAGCTGGCAGTTCCCCAGCGAGGAGCCAGCGCCGAGCGCCTCAATCGTCGCGCTGGCGAACGGTGACGACAGAGTGGACTGGCAGGGGGGGGTGGCGCAGCGCTGGGCAGTGCGGGAGGCAATCGGGCTGAGCTGCCGGGTGTGGCCGCGAGATCGGGGCCGCTACGTCTATCTGTTGGCGCGCCTGGATCTGCCGCGGGCGCGCAGCATCGCGCTCCGGCTCGGTTCCTATGTGGGCTATCGCATCTGGTCGGATGGTCAACCGATTGGTCGTGCGACCAGTGGCGAATTCTTTGCAGAAGACGAGAACCGGTTCCTGGTGGGGTGGGCAGCCGGACAGCACCGGCTGCTGGTGGAGCTCGACCGCCAGGAGTGGCAGACGGTCTTTCACGTCCGGCTGTCGGCGCCGGATGGGCGCGACCTGCCGGCGGGCGCGGTGCTGGTGGAGGAGGTGGGGGAGGCTCTGGCGCGGCGGGTTCCGACGGCCTTCGCTTTCTACAACGAGCAGTTCAACCGTGAAGGAGCATGGTCGTTGGCGCGGCTGGATGGCGCGCCAGCCGCGTCCGGGAGCGTCACCGTACGTGGCTTGGGGGTCACGGGCCGGATGGGGGAACACAACGGCGGCGCCACGCCAGGCAGGTCCGAGACGGCAGGCAGTGCCGAACGGGCGGAGGGTAAGCTCGACTGGACGGCGTGGAGCGAGGGGTTGCATCGGGCCTACGAGGAGCTGCTGAGCGTGCCGGCCGCTGGAGTGCGCGACGCGGAACGGCTGGAGCGGCGACCGTGGCAGGGCGTCTGGCGGGAGAGCCTGCTCTTGCACGGGGGGCCAACCGGTCCGATTCCACTGGAGGTGCTGCTGCCGGAGGAACGGGTGAGCCGGCGGGCGGCGCTACTGTGCATCCACGGTCACGGCGCGGGCCGTGCGGATGTGATCGGCGAGACGGCATTGGACCCGGCCCAGGCTGGACGGGTCGCCGAAGCAAACTACGACTACGCGCTGCAACTGGCGCGTCGCGGTTACGTGACCTTTGCTGCCGACCTGCGCAACTTCGGCGAGCGGCGGGACCTGGATCTCGGCCGAGCCGGCCGCGATGTCTGCGACAACAACTACTTCAAGGCGGCGCTGTTGGGACTGTCGCCGGTGGCGCTGGACCTGGTGGACCTGCGGCTGGTGCTGGACCATGCGCTGCAGCAGCCGGAGGTCGACCCAGGGCGGATTGGCTGTGTGGGGCTGTCGCAAGGCGGCCGGATGACGATGTACCTCTCGGCGTTGGACCGGCGGATCCGCGTGGCGGTGTCGAGCGGGGCGGTGAACACGCTGCGGGAACGGCTCACCTCCTACGCCGGCTGCGGCTCGCAGCTCGTGCCGGGCCTGTTCAAGCTGGGCGACACGCCGGAGATCTTCGGGCTGATCGCGCCGCGGCCCTTGTTGCTGGAGCTGGGGACACAGGATGGGACCAGCCCGGAGGTGTACGCGGCGGAGGTGTTCCAGCGGGTGCGCCATGTGTATATGCTGGCTGGCGCGGAGGAGAAGCTGGAGACCGACATCTACGCGCGCGGCCATCGCTTCAGTGGGCGCAGGGTCTTTACGTTCCTGGAGCGCTGGCTGGGTGAGGGGTCCCCCGGCGTCCCCCGCTCGATACACCAACTAGGGGACCAAAATGACCTACATGGGGCGACGAAAGGGGCTTGACATTCGCACGCCTAACACGTACTATACGTATCGCTAGCACCGAGATGATTGGACTGCCATGGCTCGTCTCAATCTGACCATCCCCGATCCGCTGTACGAGCGCCTGGACCGGCTGCGCGATCGGGTCAACGTTTCCAAGATCTGCGCTGCGGCGCTAGAACAGGAGCTGGCTATGCTCGAAGGACAGTTGAGGCCATTTCATGTCCAGGTTTCTCCCCAGATCGCTGGTACTCCCGTGGCTCCGCCGGCGTCGCCGGCCGCACCGGCGGAGATCGATCCACGCTACGCTCATCTCGTCGAGCGCCTCCAGGGCAGCCGGGAGCGCTGGCGCCAGCGCGGTCGCGCGGATGGGGAAGCGTGGGCCGTCGACAACGCGACGCGCGAGCAACTGATGTTGGTGGCCACGCAGATGGACCGCTGGGACGGGTTGCACCTGGTACGGGAAGCCCATCCCAATGAGGTGGCGAAGGGTTTCGGCCTTTCGCCCGTCGCGCGCATCTTCGAGTCGTTCCGAGTCGCCGAGCGCCTGGATCGGTGGGCGGCGGAGGATGCCGGCGTCCAGGAGGAGCTGCCCACGCCGGAGCAGCAGGAGCACCTGGCCCGAGTGCGGGCCGACCTGGACGAGGTCGCCTATCTGCAAGGTTGGCGCGACGCCGTTCGCGATGTCTGGCTGGCGGTCGAGCCGGCGCTACGCTAGCCCGCGAGCAGACGGCCCTGACGGCTGCCGAATCGGTCGACGTCAGGGCCGCACCACCGTGCCGTCGGCTTTGCGATCTTCCGCTACGTAGCGCGGTCTGGCGACTCGTTCGGGAACGAGAAGCTTGGCCGCCTTCTCCTCGTCTACGTCGATGCCGAGGCCGGGCTGGTCGTTGGCGTAGAGGTAGCCGCCCTCCAACACCGGATGACCCGGAAAGGTCTCCAGTTCCTCCGGGCGGAAGTGGTTCTCCTCCTGGATGCCGAAGTTCCAGGCGGCCAGGTCGAGGTGCATCGAGGCGGTGAGGTTGACCGGATCGGTGTTCCCGCCTTCCTGCCAGGCGGTTTGCACGCCGTACCACTCGCAGAGGTGGGCGATCTTCTGGGCCTGGGTGATGCCGCCGACCTTGGAGACGCGTACCCGAATGAAGTCGATCAGCCGCTCGGTGATGAGGGGCAGCCATTCCTGGCTGTTAACGAACAGCTCGCCCACTGCTTGAGGGGTCGTGCATTGCTGGCGGATGAGGCGATAGTAGGCGATCTGCTCCGGCGGCAACGCGTCTTCCAGGAAGAACAGGCGGTATGGCTCCAGCAGCTTGGCCAGCGACACAGCCACGTTGGGCCGGAGGTGCTCGTGGACGTCGTGGGTGAGCTTGACGCCGAAGCCGAGCTTCTGGCGCAGGTAGGCGAACATGGCCGGGATCGTTTCCAGGTAGAGCTCGTCGTCGAAGACGCGATCCTGGGACCAGGCGTTCTTGGGTCGCATAGCGGTGTCAGGATCGAGGAAGCCGCCGCCGCCGTATGGACCCAACTGGCAGCGAATGACCGGGTAGCCTTCCTCCACATATCGGCGCACGTCGTCTTCTAACGCTGCGATGTCGTTGCCGCTGGCGTGGGCATAGCAGGGGACCGCCGCCCGGCAGGGGCCACCCAGCAACTGGTAGACCGGCATGCCGGCTTCCTTACCCTTGATGTCCCACAGGGCAACGTCGATGCCGCCGAGGGCCGCGTTGAGGGTGGGGCCGGAGCGCCAGTAGCTGCTGGTGAAGGTAGATTGCCAGATGTCCTCGATTCGGTCGGTATCGCGGCCGATCAATCGGGGCGAGGCCCACTGCTCGATCGCGGCGACGACCGCCTCCGTGGCATTGTAGTCGTGGGCGGAGCCGATGCCGTAGAGGCCGGGTTGGTCGGTCAGAATCTTGACGATCAGCCAGGTTCCCGTCGCCCTGGTGCGAATGCAGCGGATCTCCCGAATCTTAGCCATGCTCCTTCTCCGTGCTCGTGCTACCGGGGGCGCCGTGGGAGAGAGTGTAGCCAACCTCCCGATGGGACGATCTACTGATGGACCACGCCCTTGCCGTGGGGCCGCATGTACGACCGGTCGCCGATCCACTGCGCAGGCGGTGTGACCCACAAGCGCGCCATCGAGTTGAGCCTGGCCGCGTAGGTCGCCCGCCTGAGCGAGAATGCCTCCCATGAGATATCGGCGTCACTCAGTCGAAAGCCGGCTGCGCCCAGGCGCTCCCGCGCCATCTCGTACTCGGCACGCTCTACATAGGCGCTCTGCGTCCCATCGAGCCCGAAATACTGCGCCAGGTCCTCCACCAGATGCGTGCCCACTTTGTGCATGAGCAATGCGGGGCCGCGTGGACCGTCCTCGACGGTCGTGAGGATCAAGGTGGCGGCGTCCAGGACCGCCCCCAAGGCGCTGATCCAGGACTGGTTGTCGTGGGTGGAACGGAAATAGGCCAGGATCGGATAAGAGAGATGGCTGTCGAGCACCTCCGCGGCCCACACCTCCCAGTCGGCGAACACTTTCGGCAAATCGCCAAGCATCTCGTACTTGGCGTACGTCTCCAGGAGCGTGACGCCGGACGGCGGCCCCCCCGCGCGCGCGCTCAGGGTGATAACGAGAATCTCCCGACGCTGGAAGGAGCCGAACAGTGTAAACAGGAAGGTGATGACCAGCGCAACGACCGCCAGTCCGTTCGCCGCCGCGACCAGCACGATGGCACGAGCGAGCCCGCCGGTTGGCGCCAGGTCGCCGAAGCCAATCGTGAGCATGGACGTGCCCGAAAAGTAGAGGGCCGTACCGAGATTCTCCGGCCTGGGGTGAATCTGGTCGGCCAGCGCGTACAGCATGAGCCCGTATCCCACGACCAGGCCGGCGGCCCATAGCAGCAGGAGCAGCACGACGACGAAGGGCGCGAAGGTGCCGAGCAACTGCTCGCGCGGGCCCGCCGAGTGCAAGCGCAGCGCCGTCCGCCGGCACAGTGCCCATAACCCCCACACCAGGCCGGCGCTGAGGCGGTAGATGACCGGCGTCGGCCGTGGCAGCACGACCGACTGAAACACATCGAACAGGATCATGGCCACGAGGGCCAGGCCCGCGACGAATTCAACTATCTGCATGGGTGCAATGATCCCATGCGCGTGCCAGCTCGCGTCAGTCGCGCCCTGCCACGCATCGGTCGGCCGTAGGGGCGAGACCTGACGGAAATGCGGAACGCTAGACCTGATAGTCCGGTCGGTGCTCTCGACGCAGCCGGTCCAGCTCCGCTTGTAGCCGCTGCACCTCGCGCTCAGCCGCCTCGAGGGCTGTCGCTTCCTGCTGTCGCTCCAGGGCAGCCTGTGCATGCGCCGCCATTTCCTGCCGCAGCAACTGCTGGAGTTGGTCGTAGCGCAGGGCCAACTGCCCCGTCCGCGTGTCCACCACCCCGATGTGGTCGTCCAGCAGCACGAAGTGCACCGGCAGCACCCGACTGGTCACACCGCCCCCAGCGTCGCGCGGCAGCGGCTCCCGCTCCTCCTCTCCCAGCAGCGCCCAGCCCTGGATACGCGGCACGCCGTAGGTCCCGTCCGGGTCGAACAGGAAGTACTCGCGGACCCCGAGCTTGCCGTAGCGGCGGGGCTTCTGGACCTTGTCGGCGTCCGCGGAGCTGGGCGAGAGGAACTCGGCCAGCACCTCCGGCGGCTTGCCCACCGCCCAGGGCAGGTACTCGTCGGTCCCCCACTGGCGCTCCTGGAGGCCCAGGGCGATCAGCAGGTCGGGCAGCAGCTTGTCGCGGGAGTTGGCCGGGTCCATGCGCAGCCAGCGGTCCTTGGAGACGTAGTGCCCATCGGGGTTGAGGAGGTAGCGTAGGGCGTAGAAGCAGTAGGCCTGCTCGTCGGAGTGCGGGTCAGTGGCCAACGGCTCGTCGTTCTCCTCCCACCCCTCCAGGTGCATCGGGTCGGGGAGCTCGACCCCGGCGATAGTCTGCAACATTCACGTTCCTCCCCGCGAGGCTCGTCTCGACCGCCTCGTGCAGCATAGCACGGTGAGGAGCGGCGGCAGTCCCGGCGACCTGATGCGATGTGCCATGCCTTGTTGCCCCGTGCCGAGCTATGTATCGGCGCGACCATCGGCCCCTTGTGTCTGCCCCTCGATCAGCCGGATCGCACCTTCCACCTGATTGAGGACGCCTACCATGACGGCGCGCGCCCGCTCCGGATCGTGCGCGGCGATGGCGTCGCAGACCCAACGGTGATCTTCGAGCGACTGGGCGACCGCCCCCGGCACATGATAGGTTTGCTCGCGCATGCCGACGAGGAGATGAGTGATTGCGTCGTTGAGCAGCTCCATCACCGGATTGCGCGCGGCGACGACGATGGCCTTGTGAAAGGCCAGGTCGGCGGCGATATACGCCCCAGAGTCCTGGCTGGCGGCCATCGCGGTGAGCGCCGACTCCATCCGTTCTACATCGTCGGCGGATGCACGGGACACCGCTAGTGTGGCCGCGGTGACCTCCAGCATGCGGCGCACCTCCAGGATGTGCTCAAGGTTGCCGTGCTGCTGCCGGAGCTGGAAGCGCAGGAGCCCGGAGATGGCTTGCGGGTAGTGTTCGGTGACCCGTGCGCCCCTGCCGTGTTCCACCGACACAAATCCCCGGGCGGAGAGGAGCTGCAGCGCTTCACGGATGGCCGTCCGGCTCACCGCGAAGCGGTCGATCAGCATGCTCTCGGTCGGCAGGAAGGCGCCCGGGAGATGATCACCCGCCAGGATGGACTCCATCAGCGCCTCGGCGACTTGCTCGCCGAGGCGCTGGCGGCGAACGCGCGGGGACGATGCGCGCGAAGGCGCGACTTGCGCGGCGGATGAGGACGATGAAATCATAACGCATCATACCTCTCGTTGACACCGCCCAGACTGCGACGGGCCCTGCTCTGGAAATGCCCCTCCCCAACCCCTCCCCAGCAAGCTGGAGAGGGGCTTTTCAGCCGCGTGGGCGGCGGCGCACGGCCGGGGGGCTGCTGTGGTCCAGACAGTGGACCCGTTGTTCTGCTACGAGAACATGAGGACTTCATAATCGCCGAGGGTTGGAAGCGTGACTTGCACCCCCGCACCCGCTCGCCTGACGTCAAGAGAGTGACCGCTGCGTAGGGCTCTCGCATGAGCTAAGGAGGCGTCTTGCAAGCTGACCGACACGTCGTGCACCGGAATGATCCGGCGTCGCGGCCGCTCCATGTCCCCGGCGTGGTTCAGCAGGTGGACGATGTGCTCGCCGGTCGCCGGCTGGTAGCGATGGGAGACCTCTACGGCCGACCCGACGTTGGCAACTACAATCAATGGCGGACTTCCCCCGCGCGTCAGCCTGCTCAGCAGCGTCTGATAGTCCGGAAAGCGCTGTCGCCAGTAGGCGGCGCCCACGGCGCCGAGGAAGGTCGCGCAGCTCCCCTGCCCGAACCGTTTCACCGCCAACCCGACCGGCGCGTGCGCGGCCAGGTTGAGCGGGAAGTACCGGCTGGGCAGCTTGTCATAAAATGAGCCCAACACGGTTGCATCAACGGGGCGCGCTTGTGGGGCGTACTCGGGTGCGGGGAGCAGCGGATGGCAGCCGGCCGTTCGCTCGTCGTCGGTGGACACCTGAAGATAGTCGAAGGGCAGCCGGTCGTGGATGCCTGTCTTGGCCAGCCCCATAAGCTCGGCGAGCGCAAAGTCTTCACGCGATCGGCCATCGGCGTCGGCAACGCCGGGGAAGCCGGTCAGGAGGAGGTGTCCGCCTTGCTGCACGTAGGCGCGAAGGGCGTCAACCTCGGCGTCGCCCAGGCACTCGGCGTTGGGGAGGGCCAACGCGGTGTAGTGCTCCGGCGTCAACCCGGCGAGCGCCGGCTCGTCGAGCACGTCCAGCGGTGTCTGCGAGCGCAGCAACGCCTCGTAGACGCCGCAAAACTCATCCTGGACCAGCCGCTCCCATTCGCCGCGGACGCCCGACCACCAGGATCCCCCGAAGTCGATGGTCCGCTGCGGCCAGAGCACGGCGGTGCGCGCGAGGGAGCGCGTACCGACCAGTGTGCCCGCGTGGTCACGGTAGAAGTGGAGGAGATCGGTCACCGCTTCGCGGACCGCCGGACTCATGAAGCGCAGCCCGCCCATGACCTTCATGTTGGCTCCGCCGGCGATACCCCCGGCGATGAAGAGCCGCAGCTCCGCCGGGGGCAGCTCGTAGTAGTCCCAGGGCAGATGCCGGAAACACACGGTAAGGCTGATCGGCTTGCGCCGCACGCCGGACTTCGGCGCTGGGAGCGGTCCGCCATCCGCGGTCAGGGACTGCGTCTCCAGCAGGTGCATCGCGGCCCCCGGCATCCAGTAGGGGTCGAGGAGGGCCGGACCGCGGAACAGATTGGCGCGCTCGCTGCCCAAGGTATCCAGGTGCGGCGCCAGGGCGCGAGTGTCGCGACTGCTCGGCCAGTTGACACCGAGTGTGGCGTTATTCATGTAGAGCAGGGCGTCCGGCTTCCGCGCCTTGACGGCGGCGCGCAAGTCCTGAACGAAGCGGGCCAGG
Organism: uncultured Chloroflexota bacterium; assembly: GCA_937967325.1. Taxonomy (GTDB): domain Bacteria; phylum Chloroflexota; class UBA4733; order UBA4733; family UBA4733; genus UBA4733. The sequence continues at coordinate 25,923 of CALBSQ010000025.1, read as the reverse complement.
GAAGCCGCGCGGAAGGCCACGAACAGCGGCCAGGCCGCATCCTGCCGGTCCGCCCAGGCCGGTAACGCGGCGTGCTCCTCAGTCGCGAACAGTTGCCGGCACGCAGCGCAATAGCAGGCGCGCGGAAAGTAGGTCGGACCATCCAGGTAGAGGCCGTCGATGTCGTACTCGTCCAGGAAGCCCAGCACCTGGGCGATCGCCCAGTCGCGCCAAGGGGTGTTCATGCAAGGGGCGTTGCCCTTGCCGTAGCCGAGGACGATGGGCGTTCCCTGCTCGTCCACCTGCAGCCAATCGGGGTGCTCCGAGGAGAACGGCTCGATGATCCAATGCACGTTGGTATATGGCACGACGCGGATGCCGCGCTGGTGGCACTCCCGCAGATAGGCTCGGTACTCCTCCGGCTGCCACGGGCCGCGCAGGAACGTGCCTTCGCCACCGCTGAGCGTGGGAAACGCCAGATGCTGCAGGTTGAACCCCATCTCGGCCTGCACCGCGGCCAGGCCGGCCGGTGTCATGTCCCGCATCTCCTCCGGCGTCACCTGGATGTCGGAGATGCGGAGGGCCTGATGCCACCAGCGCAGCGGCGGGGTGTCCGGGTCAATCGAGGATGGCATGCGTTACTTGCTCCTTTGCGCCCAACCCACTTCTGGGCCCTTCTGGCCCTGCCTTGACGGACCACTAGGCATTGGCTTGCGCGAGGATGATCTTCACCTTGTCGGCGGCTTCCGTCACCGCCTGCGCCGCGCCGAGCTGCCCCTGCAGCACCTGGCCGAAGATCGGCGGCAGCTCTTTGTACACCTCGGCCATCTCGATGAAGGGATAGGCCTGATCGCCGGCCAGCGCCGCGATCTTGGGGACGCGGTCGAGAAGCGGCGCCTGCTTGATCGTGTCCTTCCAGGAGCTGCTATCGTAGACATCCAGGCGCGGGCTGACAAAGGCGATCTTGGCCGGAAGCGCCGCCTGCACGTCGGCGCCGGCATAGTAGCTGACCCACTCCCAGGCCAGGTCCTTGTCTTTCGTCCCCTGAGGGATCACCTCCATGTCGTACTCCAACGCGGTCGCCGGCCCTTTGCCCTCCGGTCCCTTGGGAAAGGGCATGAGGTCGTAGTGCAGGTTGGGCGCCTTCTGCTTGGTGTCGAAGATGAGATACATGCCGTAGGTGACCATGGACGCCTTTTCGTTCCAGAATTCCTGGCGAGAGGAGCTGCCTTTCGGCGTCGGCGCCGCCACGCGCTGCTTGTTCTGCATGTCGCTCAAGAACTGCAGGACGGCGGCGCCGCGTCCGTCGTCGAAGGCCACACTCTTGTAGTCCGGCTGGTAGAACGTCCCGCCATCGCTATACAGCCAGTCGCAGAAATACTCGACAGCTCCTGACGCGCCGAGCCAGCCGGACTGCGTGATGGTATCGCCGGATCGCTTGGTCAGCTTGCTGGCGGCATCGGTGAAGTCCTGCCAGGTCCAGGCCCAGGTGGTCGCCGTGTCCGTGGGCAGCCCTACCTGCTGGAAGTGATCGAGGTTGTAGGCGAGCGCATATCCCGCTGGCCCCTCCGTAGCGACGCCGAAGGTCTTGCCGGAGTCTTGCGTGTAATATTTGGCGCCGGCAAAGAACTTGTCGGCCGCGAGCTGCGGAGTGCGGGCGACGTAGGGCGACAGGTCGGCCAGGACGCCGTGCCGCCAGACATCCCAGGCAAAGACGATGTCCAGGTGCAGCGCGTCCGGTGCACTGCCCCCGGCGACGGTGGCCAGAAACTTGGTCTCGTAGTCGCCGTCGTCGGTGACGAAGTCCACATTGAGGCTCGTCCCGGGATGCTTGCTCGCGTAGTCCGGCTTGATGAAGTCCCACCAGGTCTTGAAGCTGGGGTTTGAGCTGGGACTCCACCAGCTCCAATAGTTGAACGTCTTGCCGGCGGCGCTGGGCGCGGCGGACGACGCCGTGGCAGCGCTCGACAGGCTGCTAGCGGCGGTGCTGCTCGATGCCGTGGCGGTCGCTGCCGCGGAGGTTGCCGACGCCGAAGTCGCCGGAGCGGCGCTGGTCGTCGCGCTCGCGACGGCGGTGGCGGTCGTCGTCGCCGAGCTGCCGGCCGGCGTGGACGCGGCGGCGCTAACAGCGCTCGATGATGCTGCCGTGGAGGCAGCAGACGGCGCCCCTCCGCAGGCCGAGAGGCTAACGGCGGCAAAGGTGAGGCACAGTCCCAGGAATCGGCGTCGTGTCGGTGGCTGGGACGCGGGGCGGCTCAGAGACATCGCATCCTCCCTCATCAGTAGAGATTTCAACACCCACGATGGAAGGACATACTATCATATGATATGCTCCGATGTGCAAGTATACTGCTTGGGTAATGAGGAGGTCCAGCCATGCCGGGGCGCACCGGTTCCCGACGGTCGTTCCTTCGAGCCGGCGGCGCCCTTGTCGGGTATACGGCCGTGGTGCTGCTCAGTACGGCCTGTGGCGGCGCCGGGGCGTCCGTGGCGGCGACAACCTCTGCTGCCGGCAGCCCAGCCTCGGCAAGTGCTGCTTCGGCGTCGTCGCCTGCAACTTCGACCGTGGCGACACCCGTTGCCTCGGCAACAACAGTGGGCGTGTCGACCGGCTCCGGCTCGGCGACCCCCGCGGGGGCATCCTTGGCGGCGTCGACCTCATCGTCGGTAGCCGCTTCTTCCGTCGCGCCGGCTTCCGCGCCGCCCGGATCGGCGAAGGCGCTGCTCTATTGGGATTGGTGGGATCCGAACCAGAATCCCACCTTCGCCGCCTGGTTCAAGTACGTGAGGTCGGCCTGGGGCGAGCAGCACCCCGACGTCGCGCTCACCATCCAGACGATCCCGTCGGCCAAGGTCGACGACTATCCGAACAAGTTCATCGCCGCTGTGGCAGCCAACGACACGCCGGACGTGATGCACACCTCCGTCGCCTATGCCCGCGACTTCTGGGACGCCGGCACGCTCCAGGACATTTCCAGCATGCTCGCCCAGACGCCGGCGATCGCGCCGGACCAGTTCCTCCCGGCCTCGGCCTTCTACAACCAGGCCGCCGGTAAGATCTACGGCGCCCCGGTGGAGGGTCCCTCCGGCTACAGCATCGCCTACAACGTGGCGCACTTTCAGGAGATAGGGCTTGATCCCTCCTGGGAAGCAACGTCCGCCTGGAGCTGGGAGACGTTCGCCGGCAACGCCTCCCGGTTGGTGCAGAAGAACGGCGGCGACGTCGGCCGCGTCGGCTATCTCACCGGCGCTCCCTCGCTGGAGACCTTTTGCCAGTGGCTCTACACGCAGGGCGGCGCCTTCTTCGCGCCGGACCTGAAGTCGGTGCAGTTTGCCCAGCCCAACGGCGCGGCCGCGTTGCAGTTCTTGCTGGATCTGGTTGATCGCTACACTACGAGTGGCCCGATCCCCCAGGGCTCGACCAGCCAGCAGTTCTTCTACCAGGGGCACATCGCCATGCTGCCGATGGGGCTGTATCTCATCAACAACGTACACCAGCAGGCGCCGGACCTGAAATGGGACCTCATGCCTTTCCCGAAGGGGCCGAACGGCAAAGGGCCGGCGACGGACATCTTCGTCAACATGGACACGATGCCCCAGGAGAGCAAGCACAAAGACCTCGCGTGGCAGTGGATGACCTTCTATTCGGGGCCGGCGGTGCAGGCGCAGCGAGCCGCGGTGGCGTCGCTGCCCAGCCCGCGCAGGGACGTGTACGATAGTCCGCAGTGGAAGGCGGCTGTGGCAAGCATTCCCCAGAATCAGCGGGTGACGCAGATCGCCCAGTTGCCGGCGGTCGGGCCGTATCCTTTCTTCCGGCTGCCCCAGTTGACCAAGGTCTGGACGCCGATCATCGCCGAAACCTTCGACCACAAGACTCCGCCCGCTCAGGCGCTCGATCAAGCCGCCCAGCAGATGAACGCCATCTTGCAGAGCAAATGACCGATTTGACGATCCCTTGGTGGCATCGCGCGCAGACCATCTCCGACGTGCAGGTCACGCCGGAAGAGATGCGCGCGATGACGCCGGAGGGGCTGGCTGGCCGACTTGATGCTATGGGCTTCACCATGGTGGAGCAATCCTTCCCCGACTTCGCGGGTGGTGAGGGGACCTTCCTGCGCGGCAACTGGGAGCCGAAGGAGTACGATCGGTATCTGGCCGCCCTGCGCGGTCGCGGCATGCGGCTGGTGACCTACACCAACGTCCACTGGGTCCTCGCTGACGTGGCCGAGCAGCACCCCGACTGGCTGCAGGTGGACGAGCGCGGCGTGCCGCCAGTGCTGGGCTACGGCAAAGGTCACGCCCCCTGTCCCAATGGCCCCTGGGGACGATGGGCGGCGGGGCGATTGCAGGCACAGGCGCGGCGCTATGCGCTCGATGGCGTATTCCTGGATGGGCCGACGCTGTTTGCGCGCACCTGCTATTGCGAGGCATGCCGGACTCGTTTTCGGGAGCAGTACGGTCGGGAATTGCCGCCGTGGGCAGCGCGCGATCACCCCGATTGGCCGCTATTCGCCGACTTTCGCGAACAGACTCTGGCGCGCTTCCTGGGCGAGCTGCGCCAGGCGTTGCACGCCGAACGACCGGACGCCATCTTCTTCATGAACAATTCCAGCCTGGGCAGCAACTGGAGCGATGGGCGCACCACGCGCGCGCTGGCTCCCCAGCTCGACCTGCTGGGCAACGAGCGGGGCAACCTGTTCAACAACGTCGCCCCGCTGCTGGCCCCACTGTGGCTCACCAGCGCCGGCGCCCTCATGCTGGACCGCCAGGCCGAGCGCACCAGCGGCGCTCGCCTCCCCACCGCCGTGTATTGCTGCTTCCGGCACCTGCCCTGGGACTATTACGGACTCACGGCCACCGAGATGGAGCTGTTCATCGGCGGGGCGATAGCCGCGGGAGCCAATCCGCAGATCATGGGCGGGCTGCGCTACATCGATCCCCCGCTGGAAGCGACCATCAGTGAGCTGTTGCACTTCTATCTTCGTCACGAGAAAAGCTTCGCCGGCAGTCGCTCGGCGGCGCGGGTGGCCGTCGTCTGGCCGCAGGCGACCGCCGATTGGGGAGGCGTCCAGGCCGCGCTGCGCAACGCGGACGGCACGTTCGCCTGGGATCGCGTCTGCTGGGATGAATTTGCCGGCTGTTATGAGGCACTGGCGCGGGCGCACGTTCCGGCGGACGTCATCGACGACGTGGCGTTGGAACGCCTCACGGCCGGTCGTTACGATGCGCTGGTGTTGCCAGCGGCAACTTGCCTTTCCGACGCGGCGGCGGGCGGGGTGGCGGAGTTCGTGCGGACGGGCGGCCGGCTCCTGGCGACGGGAGCGCCGGGTATGGCCGACGAGCTGGGCAGGGTGCGCGTGGCCGGTGCGCTCGACGCCGTCCTCGGCGTGACGACAACCGCGACCGTGACCGGGCCGCGCCCTATCGACTACATCGCACCGGATCTGGGCCATGCGCACTGGACGGCCACGCGGCGGCCGCTGTTGCCATCTCCAGTGTGGATCTCTTGCGTCCAGACGGGGGGGGCTGTCCCGACCGCTCGCTATGCTGAGAAGCTGCCCAGCCGTTACTTCCCCTTGCAGGTGGAGGTCGATGCGCCCGGCGCTACGTTCGCCCATAGCTACGGCGCCGGTAGCGCAACCTACGTGGCCGGGCTGGCCGGCGCCCTGGCCTGGTCGCAGCGCTTTGTCGAGTGGCTGGACTTCCTCGCCATGGCAGCGACGCCTCCGTGGGCGACTGATCGTCCAGCGGCTGAATCGGTCGGCGCAGGCGAAGGCGACGGATCGCCGCCGAGCTTCTCGCTCGAAGCCGCGCCGCGGAGCGTTCAAGTGCTGGTCCGCCGCGCCCTAGGCGGCGACCTAATCGTTCATCTGCTCAACCGCACCGGAGAGATGGAGCGGCCTATCCGGAGCGTGCGTCCGGTTCAGGGAGCGCGGCTGCGGCTATGCCGTCCGGGTGGAAGTACGGGCCGCCCCCTTATCGCGCATGCCTTGCGCTCGGGCCTGGAGGTACCGGTCGCCCGGGACGGAGCCGACGAGGTTGTGCAGTTGCCGCCGTTGCGGGCGTACGAAGTGATTCGGGTGTCAAAGGTATGAGTGCTGACCCTACGCGTCTGATCCTGCGCTATCCCAGCGAGGGCGTGGCGGCCGAGGCGATCCTGCTTGATGAGGAGGCGCCGGCGCTGTGCGCCGCTATTCGCGCCCGGCTTCCGGTGTCGGGGTTGGCGCACCACGCCGTGTACTCGGGCAGTGAGGTCGCGCTCGACCTGTCTCCGCCACTCATGCTGCCTCCCAGCAACCAGACGTTGCGAGCGCTGCCGGGCGACGTGGCTTTTTACTGCCTGGAAGGTGGGTTGTGGCAGGGCTTCCCCCGGCCCGTTTCCGAGCTGCTGGTGGTGTACGATCGCGACGGCGTGCCCAGCATGCCATGGGGACCCGTCCCCGTGTGCGTGTTCGCCCGTATTGTGCGAGGGCTGGAGGAATTTGTTCGGGTTTCCCGCGCTATGCGCACGCGGCCGGGATTCCAGCTCGACTTTATCCTCGGTGCAGCGCAAACGGGATGAGTGGAGTAACGCAGCCGCTGACAGCGGCGCCGGTGATGGCGCTTGCAGATGCCCATCTGCGTTGCCTTTCCTGCTGGCGGCGCCGCTCAGTCGAGTGGGCATTCGCCTGTTCCAACTGCGGCGGCCAGCTCGTGTTGGAGCACCCAATCGATCTGATGCTGGATGCAGGGTTGCAGGCTGGCAATACGCCGTTGCACCCGGTTGAGATTGGCCCGTCGCGACGGCTTTGGCTAAAGGAGGAAGGGCGCAACCCCACCGGATCGTTCAAGGATCGCGCCATGGGGGCCGCGGTCGCCGCGGCTAGGCGCCTGGGCGCCCGCGGCGTCTGTGTGTACAGTTGTGGGAACGGTGGCGTTGCCGCCGCTGCCGCGGCCGCGCGCCTGGGCCTCCGCTGCCTTGTGCTCACGCTGCCTTCGGTGAGCCGTCAAGCGGCGAGCGTCATTCGAGCCTACGGCGCCGAGCTCGTCCCTTTGGCCGTAGAGCACAACGCGCTGTGGACGAGCGGGCTCGTCGGCGCCCTGCAAGAGGGGCTGTGGCAGCGGGGCGGATGGTTCCCATTGAACCGGATCGCCCTGCCCCTTCGTGCCTGTCCGTTCTACCTCGCCGGCTGCGCCACGCTGGCCGGCGAGCTGACAGTACAGCTGAGTGTTTCGCCGGGGACCGTCGTCGTGCCGGCAGGGAGCGGCGACCTGCTCCTGGGCCTCTGGCAGGCGTTCCTGGATAGGGCGACCGATGCCATGCCGCTGCAGGCTCCGGGCGCGACTCATCGGGACCAGCCGGAGACCGAGATGGGTACGCAGTCATCGCGGCTTGCCTCTCACGCTCCGCGGCTGGTGGCGGCTGAGGCAGCCGGCGCCGCGCCGCTGGTACACGCCTGGGAGCGTGGCCTATCCTCGGTGGCGACGCTACCCTACGCCCGCACCATCGCCAGCGGTATCGAAATGGTGACCGGCAGCGACGACGCGCTCGTCGCGCTCCGTGCTTCTGGTGGCTGCGCCGCTTCCGTATCGGACGCCGACATCCTAGCTATGATTCACTTCCTTGCCCGGCACGAAGGTATCTTCGTGGGGCCGGAAGGAGCGGCAGCCGTCGCGGTGGCCAGCCGGCTCGTCGACGGTCAGATGGCGGATCCCATCGTGGCAGTGGCCACCGCCAGCGGCCAGAAATATCTGGATCTGCTCCCAGCGGAACTGCCGGCCCCGCACGCGCTCAGCGCCACGGTCGTATTGCAGGCCGTTGGGGACGCCACAAGCAGCCTTTAAGCGCAAGAGTTTTCCTGTTGCTGCACTAGGCTCCGTGATCCTGACGGCCGGCGTCGCAATGGGTACCATAGCGGCCAAGTGCGTGCGCCGTGCCGTGTAGCGTTCCGGCATGGACGTACCGGGTTATGGAGTAGCACCGAATGTCCGAGCGACCAGAGGATCGTGCCGGCCAGACGCCGCGCCGTGAAGGACCGATTGAGCAGCCCGTCGTTACCGCCCAGAAGGAAGGGGCCGACATCGGCGGCGCCGGCGCCGCCGCTGCCGCCACCACGCCCCAAGCCCGTGGTCCCGTGCTGATTGTCGCGGCGCACCCTGACGATCCGGAGTTCGGTCTGGGCGCCACCCAGGCGAAGCTGGTCGCCGAAGGGCGCAAGGTATTCGTGGCGCTGGTGACGAGCGGCAACGAAGGCGGCGAAGATCCGTCGGTGACGGACGAGGAGCTGATGTGCCAGCGCGAGCAGGAGCAGCGTCGCGCCTCCGCCGTGTTGGGCGTGGAGACGGTCGAGTTCTTGCGCTATCCGGATGGTCGAGTCGTCAATACGCTGGAGCTCCGGCGAGACATTGCTCGCTTGATTCGCCGTTACAAGCCGGAAACAATCTTTACGCACGACCCGTCGAATTTCTTTAGCGATGGGCACATCAACCATCCCGACCACCGGGCCGTGGGTCACACCACGCTCGACGCCATCTTCCCGGCCGCGGGCAACCCGCGCAGCTTCCCCGAGCTGCTGGCCGAAGGGCTGGAGCCGCACAAAATCAAGGACGTGTACCTATTCTTCACCGCCAGCGCCAATGTCTGGATCGACGTCACCGGCCACGTGGAGAAGAAGGCGGAGGCGCTCGCCGAGCATAAGTCCCAGGTGCGCAAGCCCGAAGAGCTGAAAACGCGGTTGCTGGAAGGATCGGCTCGGGCGGGCGAGCCGCACGGTGTCGGCGCGGCGGAAGGATTCCGCCGGATCGTGTTCCGAAGGTAGTACCTTCGGGCTACATTCACGAACGGCTGCGCTGACCTGCCGGACAGCCGCGACTTACACTGATTCCTGCAACACTGATGTCACGTACGCTGGAAGTCCCAGGGCGGGGCCGCTCCAGGTAGGTCGAATGCTGTAACGGTCGTATCGCATTGCGGAGCGGACCGTGGACGTGCCGGCCACGTCGGGTAAGGGGGCAGATGTCAGGAACAACTGGGCGTAAGTGGCTGCTCGTGCTTTTGAGCGCGCTGGTTGTTCTGGTCGGTTTCGGCGCGCTCAGCACTGCTCCATCGGTCGCTGCCGCCTCGATTCCGCAGGCTAGGCCAACACGTCCGCCACGCGACGTGACCGGCGCCCACGACGGGCGGCCCGGGAAGGTCGTATTCCACCCCACGCAACGCGCGCCTCGCGACGCCTTCCGCCAGGCCGGTGCGAACAACATGAGCTACCATGGCGGTCCGACGGAACGCACGAGCAGCACCAGCTACGCCATTTTTTGGCAACCTTCCGGCTCGTACATGAGTCCCACGTACAAAAGCCTCATCGAGCGGTACTTTGCCGACATCGGCGGGAGCGGGCTGTACAATAACGACACGCAGTACTACGACAATAACGGCAACATCGTCAACAACTCCTCCTACGCCGCCGCCTGGAACGACACGAGATCCTATCCGAGCGGCACGTTGAGCGATAACGACATCCAGCAGGAGGTGCTCAACGCCATCAGCGCCAATAAATGGCCGACCGGCGTAGGCGATGAGTACTTTGTGTTCACCGGCAAGGGTGAGAATAGCTGCTACGACTCGTCCGATTGCTCGTTTAGCCAATACTGCGCCTACCACGGCAGCTTCTCTGCGAATGGCGTAGACATTCTCTATGCGAACATGCCGTACACCGCCACCAACCTCGGCGCCTGTGGCGTGAGCGCCTCACCGAACGGCGACATTGATGCCGACAGCACCATCGACATCGTCTCCCACGAACACATGGAGACGGTCACCGATCCCCTTGGCACTGCATGGTACGACAGCCAGGGCTGGGAAATCGGCGACAAGTGCGCCTGGACATTTGGCAGCGTCGCCCCTGACGGGCACAACGTCGTCTGGAACGGCCATGAGTACATAGTGCAGCAAGAGTGGAGCAATTCCACCAGCAATTGCGTGCTGACCTTTGGCTCCGTCGGGGCGACCGCGACGCCGACCGCTACCTCGACGCCCAAGGCCACTGCCACCCCGACAGCGACCAGCACTCCGACCGCCACTGCCACGGCGAGTCCGACATCCACGCCAACGGCCACACCGACCGCGACGCCGACCGCGACTCCTGCCGCTACGGCTACGGCTACACCCACCGCAACCGCGACGTCGACAAGGACACCGACATCGACCCCAACTCCCACACCCACAGGGACGGCGACACCGACCCGCACGCCAACGGCGACTCCCACCTCCACGCCAGCGGCGACCGCCACCAATACGCCGACTGCCACCCCAACGGCGACGGCAACAGCCACCGCGACAGCCACCGCGACAGCCACCGCGACAGCGACAGCCACAACTGCCCCGAACCCGGTGAGTTGTCCTGTAGGGCAGTTCGCGGCGCAGTACTTTAGCAATATCACGCTAAGCGACTCTCCCGTGGTTAGTCAGTGCGAGGCGGCGATCAACGACAACTTGGGCTCGGGCTGGCCGCCGGCCGGGGTCGGCCCCAACACCTTCTCCGCACGCTGGACCGGCCAGTTCAGCTTTGCGGCGGGAAGCTATACCTTCACCGCGGTCACCGACGACGGGATGCGGGTCTGGCTGGACGGGACCTTGCTCATCGATTCCTGGAGGGACCAAGGGGCCACCCAATACCAGGCGACCGCCAATGTGGCCGCTGGGCAGCATCAGGTAAAGGTCGAGTACTACCAGGATTATTGGGGCGCGACGGCCCAGTTGAGCTGGGTCAACCCGCTCGCTCCCACGCCCACGCCGGTACCCTGCCCCGTGGGTCAATACACGGCGCAGTACTATAACAACACTGGCCTCAGTGGCGCGCCGGTAGCGACCGGGTGCGAGGCGGCGATCAACGACAACTTGGGCTCGGGCTGGCCGCCGGCCGGGGTCGGCCCCAACACCTTCTCCGCACGCTGGACCGGCCAGTTCAGCTTTACGGCGGGGACCTACACCTTCACCGCCGTCACCGACGACGGGATGCGGGTCTGGCTCGACGGCACCCTGCTCATCGACTCCTGGAAGGACCAGGGGGCGACCCAATACCAGGCGACGGTCAACGTCAGCGCCGGGCAGCATCAGGTCAAGGTCGAGTACTATCAGGACTATTGGGGCGCGACGGCCCAGTTGCACTGGCAGTGATCGCCGGGCAAGCCGCGGCGATCGCCGGCGCCTTAGGGCGTGGCGGGCGGCGAGCTGTATGCGACGACGATGTCATTTGGTAACTGGGACTGGAAGTCCTTCAAGCGGCTGAGCAGCACCGGATATTGCTCCCTGTCGTGTGCGAAGAAGACGACGCTGGTGTAGGCGGGCGTGACCTGCTTCTTGCCGATCGTCCAGGTGGCGACTCGGTACCATCGGCTGTAGAGCTCGGGCGAGAACCAGCCGGGATAGATGACAATAACGTCCGCGCCGTTTCTGGCCAGGATGGGCTCGATTTCGGCGCTGGTCAAGCCGTGCCGGCCGCCGTCGGCCCGTATCAATCGCAGCACCTCCGACGAGCCGAGTCCGGCCAGGTCCGTCACCGTGCCTCCGGCGCGGTACGCGATCTCCCCAACATCGTTGGCAACGATGGCGCCGCGGGGGTAGTACTCTGCGACAAACCTGCCCATCTGGTACTGCTGCTCGTAGATGTTGTTGGCAGCAAGCGGCGTGGCGAGGAGGTCCGAGACTTTGTTGTAACCGAAGCCGAGCATGAGAAGACAGGACAGGCCTGCGCCCAGCGCCGGCTGCTGCCGAATCAGGCGGACTGGGTTGGGCAGCGACCGCCGCCAGGTCTGCCGCGTGAAGAAGAACAAACCCAGCGTGACCAAGTAGGCCTGGTAACGATCGAACCAGCCCACGCTGCTGAAAAGCACGTGCAGGGCAACGGCGCCCAGAAAGTATGCCGCTTCCTCGATGGCTGATCGGCGCCGGGCGCGCCAGCCAAAGTAAAGCCAAATCAGCGCGACGAGCACGACGGCGCGCAAGGACGGGTCAAGGTTCAGGTTCACGACGAGCTGATGCCAGAGGTAGTTTGCCCATCCCGCCAGGTCGGTCTGGGGAACGGCCTTGGCCATGATGGAGTTGGAGAAGAACGTACCGTTAGCCCGGCGCAGGTACAGCCCCATGATCAGGTTCGGACCGGCGCCGACGGACGCCACGATCAGCGCAGTCAGGAGCCTCCGATGTGTCAGCAGCAGCAGGACGCCGATGCCGACGGCGAAGGCGCCCTCCAACCGCACGAGCGGCAAGAGGAAGGCCAACAGGTAGAGACCGGTCCGCCAAGGGCGCTCATCCCGCTGCAACACGCGAAACAAGGCAACCGTGAAGGCGATGGTCACGGCCGCGTGCAGCGGATGCTCCAGCCCGGATAGCGTGAGGCCCGGCAGGTGCGCCAGGACGGGCAGCGCTATCGCCGCGAGGTACCACCAGCGATGAACCGGTCGCGGCGACCCTGGCCGGGCGCCCGTCCCCACACCCGCGCTGCCCCACCAGAACAAGGTAAGGAGGAGCAGGCACGACGCCACGTTGAGCGCATAGGGCAACCATTCTCGAGGACCGAGGACGTAGAACAGCACCGTGAGGAGAAACGTCCAAATCGGGCTGGAGGAGGCCGGGGCAAAGTGGCCGGGGGAGATGCCGATGGTCCCGGAGTCCAGCCACGTCCGCGCCATGGCGAAATGGATGTAGGGATCGTCGAGCGTGTAGACGAGATGACCGTCATTGAGTTGCAGCGACTGATAGGTCACGATCCCGGTGAGGACCGAGTAGGACAGCAAGGAAGCGACGGCAAGGCGGCGCCAATGCTGACGCGGCGGCAAAGGGATACTCGGCGCGTGTCGCCTGTTGAAGCTCAGGCTCTCGGGGGGAGCGGCAGGAGCCGCGGCGGCCATATCTTGCTACGCTCTTCAGCGCCTTGGGACCATGCGCAAATGGCTAAACTCGCCGTTGGTGACCACGTACCAGTCGTTACCAAAAACGATGGCATAGGCGCGTGTGACGAGGCCCGCTTTTCCCAGCAACACGGCACAGCCGGCCAGGATGGGATTCCACCACCAGGCGCGGGCCACGTCGAGCACCTGCCGCACGAAGCGCTGTTCCTTCCCGCCTTGCCGGCGTCCCCGCCCTTTTCAAGATACTACCGGTTGACGGAATGTCGCGGCGCATAGATTGTGCCGAGCCTGCCGGCGCCCGTTCCTCTTGCACATCCGCGCTCGCCGCTGCACACTGGTGAGGCGATCCAGTGGCACGAGGCCGGTGGGATAGTCTGAGAGGATAAGGGATGGCGAGCGAAAGCGTCGATGTATTGATCCGCGGCGGGAAGGTTATCGACGGAACCGGCAACCCCTGGCGCTATGGCGACGTAGCCCTGAGCGGCGACCGCGTCCTGGACGTTGTCGGCTCGGGCAGCGTTCCGTCCGAAGGCGTGCGCGACGTGGTCGATGCCGCGGAGATGGTGGTCTGCCCTGGCTTCATCGACATCCAGAGCCACTCCGTCGTGCCGCTCATGGTCGATGGTCGCTGCCTCTCTAAGATTACGCAGGGGGTCACGACGGAGATCATGGGCGAGGCCTGGACGCCGGCTCCCTTCGGCGGTCGCATCGAGACGGCCATTCCCCACAGCGCGTACGACGAGCGCCTCCAGGAGTGGCGAGCGCAGGCGCGGGATTGGCGGCGCTTCGGCGACTGGCTTGCGGCTCTCGTCCGGCGCGGGGTGACACCGAACGTCGGCTCCTTCCTCGGCGCGGGAACCTTGCGCGAGTACGCCAAGGGCATGGACATGACCGCCGCCACGCCTGGCGACCTGGACGTCATGCGTCGGGTGATGGCGGAGGCAATGGAGGACGGGGCGTTCGGGGTGTCCTACGCGCTGATCTATCCGCCTGACGCTTACGCGAGCACCGAGGAGATCGTCGAGGTCTGCAAGGTGGTGCGCGCGCACAGAGGGCTCTACATCACCCACATCCGCTCCGAAGCCGATCAACTGCTGGAAGCCCTGGAGGAGGCGTTCGAGATCGGCCGGCGCGCCGACCTGCCGGTGGAGATCTACCACCTGAAGGCGGCCGGCGAAGACAACTGGCATAAGCTGCCGGACGTGATCGCGCAGATCGACCGGGCGCGGGCGCAGGGCCTGGACGTGACAGCGGACATGTATCCGTACGCCGCCTCGGGGACGGGGCTCTCGGCCGTGCTCCCGACCTGGGCCGCCGCGGAGGGCAAGCTGTTCGACAACCTTCGCGATCCGCGGACGCGATTGCGCATCCGCGACACGATGCTCGATCCGGCCGGTGGCACCGAGATGCTGGGGTCTGGCCGTCGTCCCGACGGCATCATGCCCATCGGCTTCGAGAAGCCGGAACACCAGCAGTACGTTGGCAAGCGGCTCTCGCAGATCGCGGACATGCGCGGACAGGATTGGATCGAGTGCGTCTTTGACCTGCTCGTCGCCGAGGAGCAGCGCATCGGCACGATCTTCTTTTCCATGAGCGAGGCCAACCTCCCGCTCCAGTTGCGGCAGCCCTGGATCAAGATATCGACCGATGCCGGAGGCGTCGATCCAGCCTGGGCCGAGGCGAAGGGACCGCTGCATCCGCGTGGCTACGGTACCTACCCGCGAGTGCTCGGCAGGTATGTCCGCGAGGAGGGCGTCATTCCCCTGGAGGACGCCATCCGCAAGATGAGCTCAGCCGTGGCGGACCGATTGGGGCTGCGCGACCGCGGCCTGCTCCGGAAGGGCTGCCATGCCGATGTCGTGGTGTTCGATCCCGCTACCATCGGCGACCGCGCCACCTTTGATCGACCGCACCAGCCTTCCACGGGTATCCGCGACGTCTGGGTGAACGGCGTGCGCGTGCTGTCAGCCGGCTGGCACACCGGAGCGATGCCAGGGAGGGTCGTGCGGGGCTAGAGGCAGGGGGAGAGGTTCAGAGGCCGCCGGCTGGCGCGGTCTTAGACGGCGTCGCCCCGGCGGCGCTCACGTACTTATCCGCCACCCAGCCATCCACCCCACCCGTCGTCTTGATGTGTACCCAATTGTAGCTGCCTGCTTGCTGATGCTCGCCGAGGGCGGTTAGGCTGGCCCCTTCGGGGATCTTGGCGACGACTTTTCCGTTCGGCGAGTCGCGCACTTGCAGGTTGGCGCCGCCGGTGCCGCTGACCACGAGCGTCCCCCCGCTGGACGGGGCCGCCGAGGAGGGAGCCGCGCTTGTAGCCGAGGATGCCACACGCGTGGTCGCGGCGGCCGCGGAGCTCGCGGTAGCGCTGGCGTTGGCGCTGGTGGAGGCTTGCGCGGCCGGCACGTCCGTCGGCGTGGTCAAGGGCAACGAGATGGTCGTGACGTCGGTGGCCGTGCTCGAGCTGGAGCCGCTGTCGGCGCCGCTGGCCGACCCGCCGCCACCGCCGCAACCGACGAGCAAGAGTACCGAAACCAACGCAAGAAGAAAGGGGCGCATGCCCGTGAGTCCCATCGCTGTTCCCTGCCGTCCGTTTGGCAACGTCCGGCGCATGCACCCGGCGCAGTGCATGCGCCAGTACGTAGCATCCTCGCCCGGCGTCCTCACGGCAATGGCCGTAGCCATGCCGGGTAGGGACGGGCCGGCGTGTCGCCGCGAACCGCTACTGGCTATGGAAAGGCCAGCGCAGCCCGGCGAAGGGATTGTCGCCGCCGCCGTAGGCGATGTCCTGATTGAGTCGTTGGCTGAGATCTTGCAAGCCGGAGGACACCGGCACCTTGCCGTTGTAGATGTTGGCCACCTGATTGCCGTAGTCGTCCTGGTTCTTGGCCGCGTTGTAGTGCGACCAGATCACGCCGTGCGGCCGCTTGGGCACGTTGGCGAAGACCTGAGGATGCTGGTAGGGATATTGCGAGGTGGGCTGGAAGAACGTCGGCTGCACGCTCAGCTTGGCCGGCACAAGGTAGTGATGTTGGGCGAGGAAGGTCTGGAATTCGTCGCCCATGATCCAGCGCATGAAGGCCCAGACCTCGTCGGGATGCTTCGTCTGGGCCCAGGCGTTCATCGGGTGGCCGGCCATCCAGGAGCCGCCGGGCTTGCCCTGTAGGCTAGGCACCGGTAGGATGTCCCACTCGAAGGAACTCTTGATGAGGGGCCACATGCGCGCCCAGTCGTTGACCGAGCGCCAGTGGATGCCGATCCGGCCAGAGGAGAAGAGGTTGGTGCCGCCGGTGGAGGCGATGCCGGGCTTCCCAGCTTGGAGCTTCTTGGCGGCGGCCTGCGCCTGCGGCGTCGGTGCGCTCACGTTGATCGCCAGTCGCGTGGTCCAGTCGAGCACCATCTGGTGCGCCTGGATGCTCTCCGGGATCGCCAGCTGCGTGGTGATCTGCGGATCGTATTGCAAGTGGGAGACGTCGAGGGCCCAGATGAGGGTGCCGATGCCGTTGATGTCATAGAAGCTCCAATCCAGGCCCCAGGTGTCGCTGGCCGGGTCGCTGATCTTCTGCGCCGCGCTCAGCAGGTCGTTTATCGTCCAGTCGCCCTGGTTCTGTGCTGCTTCCCAGGGATCGGGGACGCCCTTGGCCTTGAACAGCGTCTTGTTGTAATAGACACTGAAGGGCTCCGACCAATAGGGGATGCCGTAGGTCTTCTGTCGCCAGCGCTCCACCTCGGTCAAGGCATAGTCCTGGACCATGTTGATCTTGTCCTGCGCGAGGTGCGAATCGAGCTGGAGTACCTGGCCCGAGGCGTAGGTCTTAGGCAGCGTGTCCGTCCTCCCGTCCCACAGGTCGGGCGCGGTGCCCGATGCCAGTTGCGTGTCCAGCTTCACCTGGGCGTAGTCGCCCGACTTATCCACCTCGATCTGGATCTTGTTGTTCTGCTCGTACTGCTGCCAGATCGGGGCGAACTGATCCATGGCGACGGGGCGCCAGCTCAGGAAGCGCAGTGTGGGGCCGGCGCCAGCCGGCGCGGCGGCGCTTGACGACACCGTTGCGCTGGCCGAGACCGCGGCGCTCGACGTGCTGGCGGCAGCGGTCGAGCTCGTTGCGCTCGCGGCGCTGGTCGCCGCCGCGGAGCTACCTGCCGTGCTCGCCGCGGCCGAGCTCGCCGGGGCGGCGGCCGACGTGGCCGACGATGCGCTGGCGACAGCGGCAGTCGAGCTGCCGGCTGCGGAGCTCCCTGTCGCGGAGCTCCCTGCCGTCTGGCTAGCAGTGGACTGGCCCACCGTCGTTTGCTGCCCGCACGCCGCGAGCAGCGCCAGGTTGCCGCCGATGGCGATGGATCTGAGAAAGGTGCGCCTACGGAGAGGTCGATGCCAACTGCTCATGCCGTCGCTCCACTACTGTTTGGACATGCGGCCGTGAGGCACAGCGCCTCCGGCGCCGAATCGAGGCTGCGCATACTCTAGCATAGGGGCAGAGAGTGCGTGAGCCACGATTACTCGCCGAAGGGATCAGCGTGGGCGGTATATACTGCCGGCGTTGGCGCGTGTAGCTGGCGATGAGGTGGAGCGATGGCGAGGCGTTTGGGCTTCGGGAAGTACGTGTATGAGGTCGCCGATGGCTGGGGACGCCTGCCCGAGGGGTGGGAGTACGTCGACGCGGTGGGCGTGGTCGTGGACAAGCAGGACCACGTCTACGTCTTCAACCGCGCCGCGCATCCGATCGTGATGTTCGACAAGGATGGCGCGTTCCTAGGCTCCTGGGGCGAAGGGGTCTTCGCCAACGCTCACGGGCTGCAGATTGGCCCCGATGGATCGATCTACTGCGTGGACAACGGCGATCACACCGTGCGCAGGTTCACGCCGGAAGGCCGCCTACTCCTCACGTTGGGCAATCCTGGTATGGCCTCCGACACGGGATTTGCCGGCGACCTGGACACGATCAAGCCGGGCGTGCCCTTCAACCGTCCGACCAATTGCGCCATCGCCGCCGATGGCAGCATCTACGTGACGGACGGCTACGGCAACTGCCGGGTCCACCAGTTCAGTGCGGAGGGCCGGCTCATTCGCTCCTGGGGAGAGCCCGGTCGTGGGCCGGGACAGTTCCGCCTAGTCCACGGTATCGGCATCGGGGCCGACGGCACGCTGTACGTCGGAGATCGCCAGAACGACCGCGTGCAGCAATTTAGCCCTACGGGCGAATACCTCGGCCAGTGGACGGGGGTGCGCTCACCCGACGATGTCTACCCCCAGCGTGACGGCAGCTTCGTCGTCCCGGAGCTTGGCTATCAAACCCGTCCCGCGGATGGGAGCCTGGGCGCGCGCGTGACGATTCGCGACGCTGCCGGCGCCGTCCTATCGGCCTGGGGTGATGAGGGTGATCCCAGTGACGCCGGCAACCTGGCCGCGCCGCACGGCGTGGCAGCCGACAGCGCCGGTGACCTCTACGTGGCTGAGGTGACCTACACCGCGCGAATCAGGGCTGGTCTCGTGCCCCCGACGTGCCATCGTCTCCAGAAGTTCGTACGCGTGCGCTGAGCGCCCGCTCCGCCGGCTACCAGCGGAACATGATCTTGCCCGTGGTGGCGCCGTCGGCCAGGTGGAAGGCGCGCGGCGCGTCGTCGATGCTCAGGACCTCGGCCACTACGTCGCCAATCGGTAGTTCGTGCTCGCTCACGAAGGTCAGCACCTCCTCCCACTGCGCGTTGGGATAGAGGTTGGAGCCAGTGACGGTGATCTGCTTCCAGATCAGGTCGCACAGGTTGAGGGCGGGCCGGTCCGCGCCCATGCCCACGATGGCCGCCCGCCCCCCGATGCCCAGCAGGTCGATGATCGCGGCGTGACCGGCCGGGTTGCCCGAGGTCTCAACCAGCGCGCTGGCGCCACGGGGCGCAACGTCGCGTATCTGCCTGCCTAGCTCGCCGTCAGAGGGGTCGAGCGTGGCGACGGCGCCCAGCTGCTCCGCCAGCGCGCGCCGACCTGTCGACGGATCGACACCGACGACACGCGCGCCCATGGCGCGGCCGATCATGATGGCGCAGAGGCCGACCGGACCCAGGCCGGAGACGGTCAGCACGTCGCGCCCGCTGACGCCCAGCCGTCGCAGCGGCGCGTAGGCGGTGCCGACATTGCAAGCGAGCAAAGCGCCCTCCACGTCGGAGAAGCGCGAGGGCAGCGACAGCAGGCAACGGGCGTCCGTGAGCATGTAGTCGGCGTCGGAGCCGTCGCAGGCGAAGCCGTGCGCCCGCTGGCCGTTGGGGCAGAGCATCGCGTCGCCGTCGCTGCAGTAGGGGCAGCGGCCGCAGCCGCGCCGGTGGTAGACGACAACGGGATCTCCCAGCCCAACGCCGGTCACGCCCGCGCCGGTCGCCTTGACGAGCCCCACCGGCTCGTGTCCGGGGATGAACTCGTTGGGCGGATCGGCCGGCGCGTGGCGATAGCGGTGCAGGTCGCTGCCGCAGACCGCCGCCGCCGTCATCTGGATGAGCACCTCGCCGGGCCCTGGTGAAGGCACGGCGACGTCGACCAGAACGGCCTGGCGATTGCCGGGGAACTTGACCGCGCGCATCTATCACTCCTTTGCACTTGTTTGGTGTGAGGATCGTAGCATTGAGGGGACGGATCGCCGCTATACTCCCAATCTAATATCCTTACGTTCTGCTATGGGATCTCGTGCAGGAACAGTCAGGAACAGTATGGTCGCACGCGCTGGTTCCGGCGGCAGCGCCTCCGTGTCGCGTCGCGCCTTTATGGCAGCGCTTGCCACGGCCGTACCGTCGTTCGCCCTCGGTGGTTGCTCGCTCCCGCTGATCGGCGGACGGGGCGGGCCGGGGCGGGCGCCGGTGGCGCTGCACCTCTACTACGGCCCGTTCTCTGTGCCCGGCGGCGGCACACCGCCGGAGGATACGCTGCTGCGAGGCATCCTCGACGAGTTTCAGCGGGCCAATCCCGGAATCACTGCGACGGCGTCTTCGCTGGACAACGTCGACAGCGACAGCCTGAAGCAGATCTTCAATCCCCTCGCCGCTGAGCACGGGGACCTGTTCCTGAGCCTGGCTGCTTTGCCGTCGATGGACGTTGGAAACATCCCAGTGTCGCTGACGGATGTCGTCGCGCCAATCGACGGCTACCTCAAGCGCGATTGGGAGCTCACGGCGGATACCTTCTACCCGGCGGCGATCGCCCGGTCCACGATCGACGGCAAGATCGTCGGCCTGCCGCGGGACATTCAGCCGGACCAGGTGGTGCTCTACAACCGGCAGCTCCTGGCCCAGTCGGGAATCGAGCGCCCGCCCGATGCGTGGAGCGTGGACGACATGGTGCAGTTGACCCGGGCCATCGTGGGCGCCAACGTCGGGAAGTCGCCGGCCTCGCTGCCTTTCGGCTACGTCGACGAGTCGCCGGAAAACAGCCTCTACGACTTCATCTACCTGTTTGGCGGCCGGCGCTCCACGCTGCCGCCTGCGTCGCCGCGTATCACGCTGGATCAGCCGGAGGCGATCGCCGGGGCGCAGGCCTACGTCGACCTCGCCCTGCGCTACCAGGTGGCTCCGACGCCGTCGCAGCGAACGCTGGCGTACGATGCCGACCCGCTGGTGGACTTCATGCTCGGTAACGTGCCGTTGCTGGTGGCGCCCTCGTCCGTGATCGGCACACTGCACGGCATGCAGCGGCCGCTGGATTGGGACGTGACGATGCTGCCGGTGCAGCAAGGAGTGCAAGGCGCCTGGTATGGGAGCGGCGCCGCCGTCTACCTCGCGCGCCTCTCGCGCCACCTTGACGAGGGCTGGACGCTGGCGAAATTCCTCTGCGCCGGCAAGGGCATGGAGCGGCGGGCACAGATCGGCGATGTCCACCCGGCAGCGCGACCAATCGCGGAGAGCGCCGCCTACCTGGCTGACCCACGACCGCCCAGTCGGAGGCTCTTCAACACGATCGGGATGCAGCGGATGATTCCCGTGGATCCTGCCGGCTCGCTGGCGCGGCTCGGCATCATCAGCGGCCCGATCGGTCCACGCCAGCCGAACTACACGGCAGCGGCGAACGTGATCTCCAATGCGATGGACGACTTGCTGTCGGGGAAGCAGCTCGTCGCCGACGTGCTCAAGCGGGCGACTCAGGCGGGCAATGCCGGCCTGCGCTCTTGAGCATTACACCCGGCCGCCGATGTTCTCGAACGCCTGCGCCACGGGCATGGCGATGCCCGGAAACAGCGGACACCTCACCTCGTCCCCCCCTCAGCGCCACCGGCTCGCCATAACGGCCGCGCACGTAAGGTTCTCCGATCAGCACATACTGCCAGACGGTCCGCGTCGACGGCTCGACGAGCCAGTAATGCGGTACGCCGTGACGCTCATACGCGTCACGGATTAACCCGCCGGGCATGTGCTCGTGGCGTGTGCTCGGCGAGAGGATCTCGACGACGAGGTCGGGCACACCTTCCACGGCACGATGGCCCAGGAGATCGGCGTGTCCGCGACGCAAGAAGGAGAGATCGGGGTGGGTGACGTCCTCCGCCGACTCGCCGTTCTCTGGGAAGTCCAAGGGTCACCGCGTGGGTATTGGTAAGCGCGTACCCATGGCCGGCGCGATCGGCGTCTATGAGCAATCCGGAGAGTCTAGTGGCAACCCGCCCTTGCCTGAGCTCCGGCACCTTATGCACAAGGAGTACTCCTCCCACGATGTCCTAGAGGTGGTCGTCGTCGGGCTACTCCAGCAGGTCCGCAAAGGTATAGACGCGCCTGGTGGTGACCATCGATTCCCTCACTCTCAGGACGACGTAGTCATTCAGTTCCTGACCCGACTGAAATGCTCCTTAGGCGCTGTCGTGGTCGTGGGCCTCCGGGTCGTTCCGGTCCATATCCATCGGCGCGGTGGAGAGCACGTCGCCGTCGGCCATGTTGGTCATCATCGGCGCAGCACTATCGGCGGCGGCGCCCCTCAGGCTCTCCGTGTTGGCGGCGCAGGCGGTGCCGAAGCGGGGCTGCCCGAAGGGGAGGTGCGTCCAGCCGCGCGCCAGGATGTGCAGGTGGTTGGTCGGCTCGCCGGCCTTCCCCTCGCCGTAGCCCCACATGGTGAAGCTACGAGCGTTGGCGTAGTGTCCCACGAAGCTGCGGCGGAAGCGGTTGGTTGAGCGGTTGCGGTGGGAGCGGTGCAGGATATGGCCCGCGAAGAACACCACATCGCCGGGATCGGCGATGGCGGGGACCTCTTTGCCCGGGTACTTGGCCGCCACGCGGGAAAGCGTGTTCACCTGCTCGTCGGTGTTGCTCACGTTCTCCACGAGCGGCAGGTCGCCCAGGGACTCGCCATGGTTGACACGTTCCCGTCCCACGGTCGGGTAGATCGGCTCGTGCTGTGTGCCGGGAGTGAACCACATGCAGCCGTTCTCCTCGTCGGCGCGGTCCACCGCCAGCCAGGCGCCGCAGAGGGTGTCGGGCACGGTGGGGATGTAGTAGCTATCCTGGTGATAGCCCTGCCCCTCACCGCCGGGGAACTT
This sequence comes from uncultured Chloroflexota bacterium, assembly GCA_937967325.1. Lineage (GTDB taxonomy): Bacteria > Chloroflexota > UBA4733 > UBA4733 > UBA4733 > UBA4733. The sequence continues at coordinate 3,559 of CALBSQ010000025.1, read as the reverse complement.
CAGGAAGAGCATGCTCTGCATGGCCATGACGTCCGGCCCGATCAGCGCCTCGAGCACGTCCACGACGCGCGGGTGGAGCAAGAAGCGCTCGTGCACCTCTAGCACCCGGTGCAGCATGTGGATGCGCAGGTAGCGCCGCTCGATCTCCTCCGGCGTCGCGTCGGGCGGCGGCGGCTCCAGCCCCGGCACGTCGAGGCGACCGTGGATGAGGTCGTCGGTGTGCTGCACCAGCTCCTGAACATCCTCCGGCGGGACCAGCCCCTTGACCAGGAGAAAGCCCTGTTGGTGGAAGGTAACGTACTCCGCCACGCTCACGCGGTAGCGCTCGTAGGTCTTCAACGGCTTCACCGGGACCGCGCCGGGCTGGGCGGCAAGCTGCGCGGCGATCGTCTGGGAGCCGACGGCGCCATTGCGCGGATGTTTCTGACCCGCCATCGCCGGACCCGCCATCGCCGGACCGCTCATCGCGGCGCCCTGGCCGCCCAAGAGATTGGGGACTGTCATTGTTCTCTCCTTCGGACAACGCTTCGCTGGGCAGTATGCCATGGGCGCCTCTCCGCGGCAGGCTGAGCGCGATCGGGGCGCCATTGCGCATTGCACTGACGGCAGGCAGCGGGACTAGGGAGTGCGGGCGTCCCGCCCGCCCCGGTTCGCCGCCATCCGCCGCGTTATTTTCCGAGCAAGTGTACCGACCGGGGCCGCCGGGGCGGGCGGGACGCCCGCGCTCCCTCGCTGCTCATTGTGCCGCCGACCCCGCTACCCCGCTACCGGCTTGAGGGTCGCCTACGACAATAATCGGCTACAATCCAGGGAATTGAAGAGTGAGCGCAGGGGAGCCCTGGTCGCAGCCAGGGCTAAAACGGGGAATCCGGTGGGAATCCGGAGCTGTCCCGCAACTGTGAGCGGCGGCTAGTCCGTCGCAAGTCAGAATGCCGGCCCCTGCGCTGATGTTGCGCCTTCGAGTGAAAGGGTGCCGCTGATGTCCATTTCTCCTTGAGTATCGCTTCACCTCCGCGTTGACGTGTGCCGGCACTGCCGGCCACTGGTCCAAGACTGCGTTGTGTGAAGGGATATATTCTGGTGCTCCGTATCCTGTCTCGTCTTCTTGCCCTGTGTCTGCTCTCGCTGCTGATCGGCTGCGGCGGAACTGGCGCGACGGCGCCGAGAGGCCCGACATCTGCCTCTGCGTCGAGCGCCGCTCCGTCTCAGGCTTTCAACGCGACCGCTCTCACGTCATCCGGCTCTGCCGTGCCGGTGTCCAGTTCCCAGAGCACCGTGACCAGCTCAAGCTTGTCGGATTCGACCGAGGCGAGCTCCGCTACGGCTGCGTCCGCTACGGCTGCGACTGCCACGGCAACTTTCGTCACGACGTCGGCGACCTCGACGGCTGTCGTACCGGCAACGTCGTCGGCCGCCGCTGCGAGCAACGGCGCGAGCTCCTCTGCCGCGGCCAGCGTGGCGGACAGCTCAGCCGCGACCAGGTATCCGCTGACGGTGACCGACGATCAGGGGACCAAGGTCACCTTCGCAGCCAAGCCGAACCACGTGGTTTCGCTCGCGCCCAGCGCCACCGAGACCATCTACGCGGTCGGCGGGGGGGACTCGTTGATCGCCGGTACGCAATACGACAACTATCCACCCGAGGCGAAGGCGAAGGCGCTCATCAAGGGACTCAAGCCGGGCCTGGAGACGATCGTCTCCTACCAGCCGGATCTGGTTCTCGCGACGCCGAGCAACTCGGCGGATCTCATCCAACAACTGCGGGTCACGCACGTGGCGGTGCTGTATCTCGATGCCACGGACTTCCAGGGCGTCTACCATGACGTCCAGATGGTGGGCCAGGTGCTTGACGACACACCGGCCGCGCAGCAAGTCGTCGCGGGCATGCGGACCAAGGTGGGCGACGTTACCGCAAAGACGGGGCACGCCTCCACGCGTCCGAGGGTATTCGACGAGATCAGTGGCGACGATCCGACCAAGCCCTTCACGGCCGGCCCCGGCTCCTTCATCGACAGCATGATCACATTGGCCGGTGGCGTCAACGTCGCCCACGACGCCAAGACGGCCTACCCGCAGTTTAGCCTGGAAGCGCTCGTCGCGGCCGATCCGCAGGTGATCGTCCTCGACGACGCAGCCTATGGCGCCACGCCCGATGCCGTTGCCAAGCGCAACGGCTGGTCCGGCATGAGCGCGGTGAAGGATCATCACGTCTATCCGATCAATGACGACCTGGTCAGCCGTGCCGGGCCGCGACTGGCGGACGGCCTGGTCGCCATGGCCAGGCTCATCCATCCTGAGCTCTTCCCGTGAGCCGTCCGGCCGTCGTGTTTCCGCTGCTGCTGATCGCGCTCGTGGCATGCCTACTGTTCGGCGTAGGCTTGGGGGCCGTCTTCTTGCCGCCGGGGCGCCTGCTGGCGATTGTCGCACAGCAGTTGGGCTGGTGGCGGGGGCCAGTGACCTGGCCCGCGAATGAGGCGGTGATCCTGTTCCAGGTCCGCCTGCCTCGGGTCGTCGCCGGGGCCTTAGTCGGGGCAGCGCTCGCCACCGCCGGGACGCTGCTGCAAGGCTTGCTGCGCAATCCACTGGCCGACCCCTACCTCATAGGGGTGTCCTCCGGCGCCGGGCTGGGCGCCACCGTCGCCGCGCTGCTGAGTCCTGTCGCTGCCGGAGTCGCCGGCTTTGGCCTAACCTCCATCCTCGCCTTTGCCGGGGGGCTGGTCACGGTTACTGCCGTCTACCGGCTGGCGCGGGTGGGTGGGACCGTGCCCGTGACGACGCTGCTACTGGCCGGTTTTGCCGTGAGCTCGCTGTTGGTGGCGGCGATGACGCTGATGCTAACGATCAGTGGACAACTTGCCCTGCGTATCCGGGAGTTGTTCGCGTGGCTCATGGGGGGCATCTCCGTAGTCGGCTGGACTCAGCTCGCCGTCGTCGCGCCGGTACTGCTGATAGGGTTGTGCCTGGCCTGGACCTTTGCCCGCTCGCTCAACGCCTTCGCCCTGGGCGAGGAGGGCGCCGCCTATGTCGGTGTGGACGTCGAGCGCCAGAAGCTGCTCATCGTCGCCCTCGGCACGCTGCTGACGGGGATTGCCGTCACGCTCAGCGGCCTGGTCGGCTTCGTCGGCCTGGTCGTTCCCCATGCCATGCGCATGCTGCTCGGCCCGAACCACCGCATCCTGTTGCCCGCGGCGGCCCTGGGCGGGGCCTGCTTCCTGGTGCTGGCCGACCTTGGCGCCCGCACCGTCCTGGCGCCGGTCGAGCTGCCGGTAGGCGTGGTGACGGCAATCCTGGGCGTGCCCTTCTTCCTATACCTGCTGCAGCGGAGCAAGCGACCGCATGTGCTATGAATCTCTCCCCCCGCCCCTCCCCTACGAAGGGAGGGGAGCCTCCACGGTAAGTCCGGTGGCTCTGCCTGGCAGTACCAGCCGTGGCCGCCATCATGAGCAACGATCGTCCCCGTCCAAGCTCCCCTCCCTTCGTAGGGGAGGGGCGGGGGGAGAGGTTCCCGCCCTCACCATCGAGACCGTCGAGTACCGATACGAAGCGGGCTTCCGGCTGG